>CAYVLC010000170.1:0-5046 GCA_964452155.1 uncultured Dysgonomonadaceae bacterium | reverse complement strand
GGTTCTCGGAATAACATCTCTTTACCCTTCAACTGCTAACAGCGGACTCTTCAATTACTCAAATTTTTAATTCTTAATTTCTTAACTCCCAAATACCCTCCCCGATACTGTATGCAACTTTACAAACTGAACACCGCCAGATTTACAATAAAATAATTACCTTTGTATCAACTCAAATAAAACAAAATAGCTTATGCAATCGGTAAGACCTAAGAAAAGTCTGGGACAACATTTTTTGAACGACAACTCTATTGCCAAACGCATTGCCGATACAATAGATGGTTTTCCGCAATTGCCTGTGCTAGAAGTAGGACCTGGAACTGGTGTGCTAACACGCTTTTTGGTAGAAAAAGAGAGAGACCTCACAGTAGTAGAGCTAGACCGAGACTCAGTGGCCTACCTAAAACACAACTTTGCCGATCTGCAGCACGACAGAATTATTGAGGACGACTTTCTGCAGTTAGATTTAGCACGTTTGTACAACGACCAGTTTTGTATAATTGGCAACTATCCCTACAACATATCATCGCAAATATTCTTTAAGGTGCTCGATTATAGAGACACCATACCCTGCTGCACGGGAATGATTCAGAGAGAAGTAGCCATGAGAATAGCTGCTGGGCCAGGCAGCAAAACGTATGGCATATTGAGTGTTTTGCTACAAGCATGGTACAATGTGGAGTACCTATTTACAGTCGATGAAATTGCTTTTACACCGCCCCCAAAGGTCAAATCGGCAGTTGTGCGCCTTGTGCGCAACAATCGCACTGCTATGAACTGCAACGAGAAGTTGTTTAAGACAGTAGTGAAAACTAGTTTCAACCGACGGCGCAAAATGTTGCGCAACTCTGTGAAACCTCTCATAGGAGAAAACACCGAAGTATTGCAACATGCCATCTTTACTAAACGTCCCGAACAGCTTTCGGTTGCTCAATTTGAGGAACTCACCAATTTGCTAGAGCCATTTATTGCCTCCCACCCCGTAGAGAGAGACAATAAGTAGAAAACAATATTTTTATTCACTCCAAAAAAAAAACGATCAACTAATGGCGGAACTCAAACTCTTTTATCATAAAGACAACGTCATACGTTTGAGCAGAGATTTAAGCTTTCTCAAATATCATTCTATCCAGAGTTTCCTTTGGATAGACCTGAATGATGTGGACGAAGACGTTGAAAACGAACTAGAGGATTACCTAAAAATATACATCCAAGAAGAAGAGGAGATGATAGAGATTGAGATGTCGTCGAGATACATCGAAACCAGCGATACACTGGTTGTAAACTCCAACTTTCTTCTCTCTAACTATGAGCGAGACCCCGTATCGTTTATCCTAAAAAATGATATCCTTATAACTGTAAGAAGCGAAGAGTTGAGCTCGTTTCACGAAACAGTGAAGAAAATATCGGCCAACCCAAAGAACTACCCCACTGGTGCACATGTGCTAGTGGCACTACTAGAAACACGCGTAGAGTTTGACGCCGACATGATTGAGAGTATGACCCAAAAGATTACTCAACTGAGCAATAGCCTCACATTGCAAGAGGCCGACGAAGAGCTGCTCACAGAAATTAAAGACCTGCAAGAGAAGACCATGCTACTGCGCGAAAATATAATAGACAAACAACGCACCGTTTCGAGTATGTTGCGCAGCGAGTTTATGCCGGCCGACCTACAACCCAAACTCACCATAATCATTAAGGACATTACATCGCTCATAGAGCACGTAAAGTTTAGCTTCGATAGACTTGACTACCTCCAGGATACCTTCTTGGGATACGTAAACATAGAGCAAAACAAGATAATAAAGATATTTACCATTGTTTCGGTTATTTTTATGCCACCCACCCTTATTGCTAGTATATATGGTATGAATTTTTCGTTGATGCCCGAGTTGAGCAGCAAGTATGGCTATCCTATCTCTATAGCACTCATGATATTTTCGTCGCTTATAATTCTCTATTTCTTCAAGAAGAAGAAGTGGCTGTAAAGTAAAAGAAGTGTCGGTGGTACATCTTTGTGCCATCAGACCACGAGATGTTTTTTTATAGAATACCTGTTGCCAAAGGTTCTAAAGGTTTTCCAAAATACTATTCGAACCCAGCAATTAGATTGTTACACTTCAACTACCAGTTGTATATATCGGCCACTTATGCATTGTAAGCAATAGTCCACAAATAACACACCACACCACACCAACAATACAATACAATGAAAAAGATAATCATCGCCCCCGACTCTTTCAAAGGTTCGCTTTCTTCAATTGAAGTAGCCAATGCTATTGAAGAAGGCTGCAGAAATGTTTTCCCAGATTGCGCAACAATTAAGATACCCATTGCCGATGGTGGCGAGGGAACAACGGATACATTGGTGAGTGCTATGGGTGGCGAAAAAGTAATGGTAAAAGCACATGACCCACTCATGCGACCCATAGAAGTGAAGTATGGATTGGTAAACAATAATAAAACCGCTGTGATAGAAATGGCTGCTGCAAGCGGACTCACCCTACTAAGCAAAGAAGAACAAAACCCCGCTACAACAACTACTTTTGGCACAGGCGAAATAATAAAAGATGCATTGCAGCGTGGCTGTCGCTCATTTCTAATTGGGATAGGCGGAAGCGCTACCAACGATGCAGGCACAGGCATGCTAAGAGCATTGGGATATCGTTTTTTAAATAGAAACGGAGAAGAAATGGATGGAACGGGCGCATCATTGTCTGAAATATGCTCGATAGATGAATCGGGTATAATGCCCGAACTAAAACAAGCCAACTTCACCATTGCTTGCGATGTAAACAATCCTTTCTCTGGGCCAAACGGTGCAGCCAGTGTGTATGCTCCACAAAAAGGAGCCAATGAAGAGATGACAAAAAAGTTGGACGAAGGACTCGAAAGCTTTAGAAAACTAATTGAAAAAGATAAAAGTATAGACCTCAACACCATAGAAGGTGCAGGTGCTGCAGGAGGATTGGGCGGAGGATTTGTTGCTTTCTTGCATGCGCAACTAAAACCTGGTATAGAAATGGTGCTGAAAGCAGTTGACTTTGACAAGCATTTGCAAAATGCCGATGTAGTGATAACAGGAGAAGGAAAGCTAGACAAACAAACAGCTATGGGAAAAGCAGGAAGTGGCATCTTGCAGGCGGCAAGCAAAAACAATGTACCCGTAATAGCCCTTGGCGGATGTGTAGAAAATGCTGGGTACCTCAACAAGCATGGATTTGTGTCGGTATTCTCAATAACACCCAGCCCAATGTTGCTAGCAGTAGCCATGCAAAAAGAGAATACACACCAAAATATCGTGCAAACCGCTGAGCAGATTATGAGAACAATCAAACAGTTTAGAAACAAACAATTAGGATGAGTGCAATTGGAGCATTAGTAGGATTGGCAATTGCCATTGTTTTGATAATCCGCAAAGTATCGCCTACCTATAGCCTTATTCTTGGGGCTTTTATAGGTGGAGTTCTTGGAGGTTTCTCGGTACCCGAAACAGTAAGTATAATGATTGATGGCGTAAAAGATGTAACCCCAGCAATATTGCGTATCCTTACTGCGGGAGTCTTGTCTGGTGTGCTCATAAAAACAGGTGCAGCAGCATCACTTTCTCAAACCATTGTTCGCAAGGTGGGAACCCAACATGTGTACCTAGCCCTGGCTCTTGCCACTATGTTGCTCACAACCACAGGCGTGTTTATAGATGTAGCAGTAATAACTGTTGCACCAATTGCTCTTACCATTGGCCGGCAACTTTTGATTCCAAAGGCAAAACTATTGTTTGTGATGGTTGGCGGAGGCAAATGTGGCAATATAATATCTCCCAATCCCAACACCATTATTTCGGCCGAGAACTTCAATACAGACCTATCCTCTGTGATGTTTGTCAACATCATTCCGGCAATTATTGGACTATTTGTTACAGCATACATTGTAGTTCGCTTTCTGCCTAAGGTGGGCGAAATGGTAAAAGACGATTTAAATGAAGATAATGCTTCTACCAATCTGCCTTCTTTTGCCAAAAGTATGGTTGCACCAATAGTTACAATTGGCTTGTTGGCACTGCGTCCTTTTTTTGGAATTGTAATCGACCCCTTACTAGCACTTCCGGCAGGAGGTTTGGCTGGTATATTAGCAATGCAAAAATGGGACAAACTAGCCATAAGCGTTGGTTATGGTTTAGATAAAATGTCAACCATTGCTATTTTACTTGTTGGCACAGGCACCATTGCAGGAATTGTGAAAGCATCTACAATAAAAGATTACTTGCTGCAAGCATTGGCTCAAACCAATATGGGCGAAGTGCTTATGGCCTCACTCTCAGGAGCATTGATGTCTGCTGCCACAGCCTCTACTACTGCGGGAGCAACAGTTGCATCGGCCTCTTTTGCCGAAACAATTATGGCAGCAGGTATTTCTGCAGTGTGGGGTGCGGCAATGATAAATGTAGGGGCCACCGTATTGGACCATCTTCCACATGGCTCATTTTTTCATGCCACAGGTGGTGCTACCTATATGAAAATGAGCGAACGCATGAAAATAATTCCATTCGAAACACTCATTGGGCTAGTCTTAACGATTAGTTCGGTGGCACTGTATTTAGCACTTGGCAAATGGATAGGGGTGTAAGAGTGTTGCTGAAAACAGATCATCTCCCGCTCAAATGACAGAAGACCCGCTCGGCCAATTCCCCCCCCCTCCCTTCTAAAGCCTCAGAGACGGCCGGCTTGTGCTGTGAAATATAAATTATTTCATAGGGGTGTGTTGCGAAACAAAAGGGACTAATGCATAATTTCGCTATGCTACATTGTGGTTCTTACTATCCTCTAATCTATCTCAAAACTAAATTCATCGTAGGCCGCTCTTCGCCAAGCAAATTGTTGGGTTGTGGGTGAGATAGCAAAAAAAGGAGAAAATGTTTTTACTTGTATTGTTTTATTATCGGGCATAAACTCTAGAATTCGCAACCAGCCATCACCACCATTACCCATCCAGCCGCCTCCAAGTGCTTGCGCATTGAAGACCATTTGTTGAATTTTTTTGCCA
>CAYVLC010000169.1:0-5185 GCA_964452155.1 uncultured Dysgonomonadaceae bacterium | reverse complement strand
TTTATAAATTAAAATGTAACTTTATGAGTTGGCTAATTAATTCTTCTATCGGCCGAAAATTCATTATGAGTATTTCGGGCCTTTTTTTAATTCTATTCCTAGTATTTCACATGTTGATGAACCTTGTTATGGTATTCTCTATGGATGCTTACGACATGATAAGTGAATTTTTAGGAGCAAACTGGTATGCAATAGTGGGTACGCTTGTATTGGCTGCCGGCTTTATTGTACACATTGTGTATGCATCGTTGCTTACTCTTCAGAATAGAAAAGCGAGAGGCAATGACAGGTATGCAGTTACTAACAACAAAGACGCCACATGGTCTTCAAAAAACATGTATGTATTGGGCTTTGCAGTCTTGGCATTCTTGGTGCTTCACATGATTCAGCTTTGGTACAAAATGCAGTTCAAAGAGCTTATAGGAGCACCCGATGCTATTAGCAAAGGCTCTGAGCTTGTGGTTCCGTTGTTTAAAAACATTTACTATGTAATTATTTACTTAGTAGCGTTTGTGGCTCTTTGGTTTCACCTCACCCATGGTTTCTGGAGTGCACTGCACACTGTAGGGTGGAACAATGCTATTTGGATGAAACGCTTGAAAAACCTTTCGTACGTAATAGCAACAATTATTGTAGCAGGCTTTTCTGTTGTACCCATCTATATTTACTTTTTTTACGAACTTGCTATCTAAAAAAAGCAGATAATTATCTCACACTTAAGAAATTTTGAAAAATGAATAGAATAGATCCAAAAATACCGGCAGGACCTCTCGCCGAAAAATGGTCAAATTATAAGAGTTCTCAGAAACTAGTAAACCCTGCCAACAAGCGTCGCTTAGATATTATTGTTGTTGGTACAGGACTAGCTGGCGCCTCAGCGGCAGCCTCTCTTGGCGAAATGGGATTCAAAGTGAAGAACTTCTGCATTCAAGACTCTCCTCGTCGTGCACACTCAATTGCCGCACAAGGTGGAATAAATGCAGCTAAGAATTATCAAAACGATGGCGACTCTGTATATCGTTTGTTTTATGATACCATCAAAGGTGGCGACTATCGTGCTCGCGAAGCCAACGTGTATCGCCTTGCCGAAGTTTCTAATAAAATTATAGACCAGTGCGTGGCGCAAGGAGTTCCTTTTGCGCGCGAATATGGTGGCTTGCTCGACAACCGCTCTTTTGGTGGTGCCCAAGTATCGCGTACTTTCTATGCACGTGGTCAAACTGGCCAACAATTACTATTGGGTGCATACTCAGCATTGAGCCGTGCAATTGAGAAAAAACAAGTCTCGCTACACACTCGCTACGAGATGGTCGATTTGGTATTGATAGATGGCCGTGCTCGTGGAATTATTGCACGCAATCTTATTACAGGAAAACTAGAACGCTTCTCGGCTCACGCTGTGGTTATTGCAACGGGTGGATACGGAAACACTTTCTTCCTTTCTACCATGGCAATGTCCTCCAACGGATCGGCCGCTTGGCAATGCTACAAAAAAGGTGCTATGTTTGGAAATCCCGGAATGGCACAAATTCACCCAACCTGTATTCCCGTACACGGTGAAACACAATCTAAACTAACTTTGATGTCCGAATCGTTACGTAACGATGGTCGTATATGGGTGCCAAAGAAAAAGGAAGATGCAGCAGCTATACGCGCAGGGAAATTAAAACCCACTGAGATAAAAGAAGAAGACAGAGATTACTACTTAGAGCGCAGATATCCAGCATTTGGCAATCTTGTACCTCGCGACGTTGCCTCGCGTGCCGCTAAAGAGCGTTGCGATGCTGGTTACGGTGTTGGAACAACTGGGTTGGCTGTTTATTTAGATTTCGAAGAAGCCATTAACCGATTAGGTAAAGATGTGGTTGAAGAAAGATATGGCAACCTTTTCCAAATGTATGAAAAAATTATAGACCATAACCCCTACGAAACTCCTATGATGATTTTCCCAGCTATACACTACACAATGGGTGGTGTTTGGGTTGATTATGATTTGATGAGTACTATCCCTGGACTATTTGCAATTGGCGAAGCCAACTTCTCAGACCACGGAGCAAACAGGCTTGGAGCATCGGCTCTGATGCAAGGTTTGGCCGATGGATACTTTGTATTGCCATACACCATACAGAACTATTTGGCAGATCAAATAAATGTGCCACGTTTTAGCACAGATAGTCCTGAGTTTGAGCAAGCAGAAAAAGGTATTGAAGCTCGCATTCAAAAATTAATGAATATAAAAGGAAAGCACCCTGTTGACTACTTCCACAAAAAACTAGGTAATATTATGTGGGACAATGTAGGAATGGGTAGAGAAGCCGAAGGTCTTAGAAAAGCTGTCAAAGAAATTGATGCTCTTAAAAAAGAATTTTGGACTAATGTGCGCATCCCAGGTGTTGCAGATACTACCAACCAAGAGCTAGAAAAAGCTTTACGCTTGGCAGACTACTTCGAAATTGGGCAACTAATGGCACGCGATGCTTTGGACAGAGAAGAGTCATGTGGCGGACACTTCCGTTTGGAACACCAAACTGAAGAGGGCGAGGCCCTACGTCATGACGATGAGTTTGCTTATGTTTCTTGCTGGGAGTACATGGGCGAGGACAAAGAACCTGTCATGTATAAAGAACCACTAGATTATGAATTCATCGTTCGCGAACAACGAAACTACAAATCGTAAAAAAACAAACAATCATGGATATAGATATAAATATTAAAGTAAAAGTTTGGCGTCAGAAAGGTCCAAAAGATAAAGGCTTTTTCGAAACACATGCACTAAAGAATATTTCTCAAGGAAACTCTTTCTTAGAGATGATGGATATTCTAAACAATCAGCTCATCAACGAAGGCAAAGAACCTGTAGTTTTTGATCATGACTGCCGTGAAGGTATTTGCGGAATCTGTAGTCTTTACATCGATGGCTATCCACACGGACCAGACGAAGACATCACTACCTGCCAGTTGCACATGCGTAAGTTCAACGAAGGCGACACCATTACTATAGAGCCATGGCGCTCGGCAGGGTTCCCTGTAATAAAAGACTTGATGGTAGATAGAACTGCTTTTGACAAAATTATGCAGGCTGGCGGATACGTATCGGTAAACACCGGAGGTGCACCCGATGCTAACTCTATACCAATTCCGAGATACAACTCAGAGGCAGCCATGGATGCAGCAGCTTGTATTGGGTGTGGTGCTTGTGTAGCAGCATGTAAAAACGGATCGGCTGCGCTGTTTGTTTCAGCCAAAGTAACTCAATTAGCACTTCTTCCACAAGGAAGAGCCGAGGCTATGAAAAGAGCAAAATCTATGGTAGCACGAATGGATGAACTAGGCTTTGGCAACTGTACCAACACTGGCGCATGCGAGGTGGAATGTCCTAAAAACATTTCGATCACCAATATTGCTCGCATGAACTACGAGTTCTTGAATGCGAAAATTAGAGACTAGCTAGCCATATATGTTGCTAGCTGGCTATTGCAAAAGTGAGAGCTGCGAGGCAAAATCTGATAAGACGAGCGGTCTTTTTTAGATTTTAATTCTAAAGCATATACAGTATAATTTGAAGAGCGGCACCGACCAATTGGTTGGTACCGTTCTTTTTTTATTGTGTAGGGGGGGGATGTGAAAAATAAGAAGATAAAAAGAGATCAATAGCAAAAATATGTGCTTTAATTGATCCTTTTTTCTATCAGAACAATAACAGTTCGCATCTACGAAGCTCAAGGTGCTATACAGAGAGATTACTACAGACAGATCGACTCCTACGGAGTGCTAGATGCTTGTCTGTTTTTAAGATTTGCTCATTACTATTGCCTGCGTGTTTTACTTATCAGAAAATGCAATGGTATTACATGCTCTGTTTTAACTCCATTTGGAGGGTAATGTCTGCAGTAATGTCATAACCATACCACCTCAAGCACTGTAAGTGTAGCCTGTAAGATAGAAAAAGCTATGGCCGAGTTCAAAAACATATAGCAATAGTAAAACACACAATTTTGCAGGTGATCCATAAAAAGTTACCTATAGAAGCATTAAACTACAAGACCTTCACAACAATGCAACTCAAAAACAATCGCTATTTTAGTTTTTGCCCATAATCTTTAATAAGGAAATCGCTATTTTAGTTTTCAACTAAAAACTATAATAAGGATGCACTCGAAAAACGATAAACCACAAATTTAATACAAGAATAGATTAAGAAACACAAAAGTGGAAGACAATACCATAAGTGGTACACTCCTATTAATAATTATTTATGGTTAAAAGGGCATGTTTTGAAACATTTACCGCTACATTTGTTGTTATATAGGTTGAACAAGTACTTATGTTTAATCAAAAAAAGAATCGATATGAAAAAGAACAAGTTATTAGTAGTAGCACTTATCGTAGCATTTTGCACGATTGCAAGCACAGGATATGCTCAAGTGCGTTTTGGATTGAAAGGCGAAGTAGGCCTAAACAACCCTTCGCTTACTGATAATAAACTAGAAGTTGATTACCTCAACACCTTTAGACTAGGCCCCACAGTAGAGTTTATGTTACCAAATCTGAATGTTGGCGTAGAAGCATCTGTGCTGTACAACAATGATAGAATGGATGTAAGACATAGAGGAGACAACAAAACAATTGAAGTAACCAATCATTACATTGATATTCCTCTGAATCTAAAATATAAATTTGGATTGATAGAAACTATTAAAATATATGGTGCAGCCGGCCCTTATGCTAAAATTCATGTAGATGGCAGTAGTATCAAATTTAATGATGTAGCGGATGAAATAAAAGCTGAAACTTTTGAAGCAGGAGTTAATTTGGGGGCAGGATTGGAGCTCTTCCGCAAGTTTTCTATTGGAGTGAACTATGGAATAAGTCTTACCGACAATTACTCCATCAATAAACCTGAATGGGGAGAAGCACTTAACGATAAAAAAGGAACTTGGTCTATAGGAATTGCTTTTTATTTGTAACAAAATGCCTTTATTTGCCGATGTAATCTTACCATTAGCGCTTGCCGATAGCTATACTTATATAATCCCAAAAGAGCTAGAAGGAACTATTCATGCAGGGTATAGAGTAATAGTTCCGTTCGGAAAAAACAAGCTTTACACGGCCATTGTTTTGAGAATTCATCAGAACAAACCCAAAAACATAGCTTTAAAAGAAATTCACTCACAGCTCGATTCCA
>CAYVLC010000168.1:0-5195 GCA_964452155.1 uncultured Dysgonomonadaceae bacterium | reverse complement strand
TTAAAAGATTCAGGACGGAGTCATTGATATATGGAGTGTATGATTTTGAGTTTTGAGGTGTACGTTCTGTGGTATTCAAAGCTTATAGCTTTTTTGTAGTGGTAGTGTATTCAAAGCTTCCGGTTTAGAGAAAGTACAGGTGACATATACAATGGGTTAACTCAAAGCAGGGATGCTTTTTGCTTAATAACAAAACTGGGTGTTTGTAAAAAAGGCACCATATATAAAACTACTACAGCAGTGTTTGTGCCTTACTATTTTATAAATCGAAGTATTTGTTGCCATTTAGGCTACACTTATTAACCAAAAAACGGCTTTATCAGGCACAAATCAAATTCACCCATGTAGATTAGGCATTTATGAGCTAAAAATCAGATTCACTGCAGTTGAGTTGGTCTATATGAGATATTATTTAATTCACCACGATACATTTCGTTTTCATCAGATAAAAGACATTTCCACAGCCGTAGATTCTACAATCACGAGTTGAGAAGTCAAATTCACCATCGTAAATTTGAGTTTCATGATATTAAATTCAAAATTCATTAGTGTAGATCTGAGGATCATTGAGATGAAAGCCAAATTCACCACAGTAGATTCGGTTTATGTACGTTGAAAGCTGAATCTTATTCTGTAGCTTCATTTTTTATGATATAACCTGAAATCATAAATAGAAAAAAAATCGTAAAATATTTTTTGCTTGTAAATTGTTTAGAACATCGATGCGAACTGTTATTATGCAGGTTGAAAATAAATATTTAGGGTGAAACACGTAGTTTTGCTATTGATCCGCAATCCTATTTTGCACTATATGTATTCATCTCCATCTCTGTCATGTTTGCCCCTACTTTATGAACAAGCGAATTGAAAAAATGATTGAGCGACTCTTCGTCAGTTCGCCTCTGGTTCACAGTCAGCTCGTACAAATTGTTGAGGCTATCTATTAGAAATTGCAGATTGGCTTTGTTGCCATATACAGCTTCGTATTGGATGAAGTTGTTGGTGAAATCTGCAGCTCTGCTATTTTTCTTGTCTTTTAGATAGAGCATTCGAGTGATGTATCGAAAATAGTCGGAAAAATTATCGTCGATAGTTGTTTTATCTTCACGAAACTCCCAAAACAAATCGGTCCACTCTCCCTCTATTTTGGAGGCCATATAGGTAGCATAAGTAACCTCTCCTTTGGTAGGATGCTCTATTTTTTTGTGTGCGTGTTGTTGTGCTATCAATTGAATAAAGCGGGTCTTAAAATTTTCGAACTGGGTTGGTTGTTTGCCTCTTGTGTGTGCTTTTAGGTAGGGCTCGTCGGTCTGCATGTATCCTTTTTTTGCCATCTCTAGCAGTTCAAAAGTAATAATTTCGTCTTGTGTCAACAATTCCCATAGAGACGTTCTTTCGGTATTGCCAAATAGTTGGTGTATGGTCTCTATCATGACAAGCATCGACTGTATATTGGGATGATTATTCCATGCACACTTATACCAATATTTGTTTCTTATGGTGTCAGCCAATCCCTCTTTGTTATTAGGTGCAGGCAGTGTTATCTCTTTGTTTACTAGGGCTTCGCAAAAATTGCGTGAGTTGGTGCGCATGTTACAGACAAACCTGTCTAACAAGATTTTTTCGTCTATATTTATATTTTCTTTGACCGATACGTACCAGTGCAATAGAAATAGGGTGATGAGGCGTTGTTTTCCATCTATGGGAGTAAAGGTGTCGCCCTCGGCACGTCCGCAAACAAAGTCTAGGTGCAGGCTTTTATTGTTGGTGAGGTGCGAGTAGATTTTTTTCAGGAGGTGGTCTCTTTTGTAGGCTTCGTTTTCTCGTCCAAGAGCGTAGTCTCTCTCAATGAGCGGAATACTTATTTTGTAGTTTGTGAGAAGATTCCAGAAGGTTGCTTTTGTTGTCATTGTGTTAATTTAGAAGTTGAGTGTGTGATCCATCTGTTATAGTTTGTGTTGTTGTAGCCACGCTATTGCTTTGGCTTCGTGGGTGTCTTTGCTTGCTTCGTTGGTTGGTTCGGTAAAATAGTTTACATTGTCTTTTTTGTAAAGATGAAATGGGAAACGGATATTTTCGTCCTCCCTTGCTACCTTTGTTTCTATGTCTGCAAGGAGCAGCAACTTGATGATAGCTCCATTGTCTATGCCATATTGTAACTCATCGAAGTTTTTATTGTGGTTTATCTCGTCTGCAATTTTTTGTTTCAGGAAGGCCAAAAATTCATCTTTATCCATATTCAGTGCAGTTAGTTCATGCAGCAGTTTGCGTTTGCTATGTTTGTTGATAGCAAAAAGAAGTCCTATATAGTGGTATAGGGTGTGGTGGGTGTACCATTCTTCTAATGTATCGAACAGACTTTTTATTTCTCCCCATAGCTCATTGGTGGGGTCAAGTACATGGCTTTGGTCGCTCAGGTTGTTGCTAAAAGTTTTTTTCACGAGTGCCAACTGTTTTTCAAAAACCATAAAGTCGAAATGTTTAGGTTTGCTTTTATGCAGGTCATACTGCACCAACGTTTGTTTATCGTAGTTGTTCCATTTTTCTGCCATTACTTTAAAGAGAATATCTATTCTAGAGGTTGGTTGATAGGAATGGTTGTTGATGAGATACCACATTTTATCGTCGCGCAGTTTTGCTTCTATTTCGTCCCACTCTTCTGCTATTTGTAGAAGTTTTTGGTTCACAAATTTTTTTTCACTAGCAGGGTATGTATCAGCTTGCAAGAGCAGGGCTCTTATCAACTCGGCATTGCTAAGAGCTATTTTCTCTTGGTTTAGTCTGATAGCCAGATTGAATGAGCTATTGGTATCTTGTTCCTCTTTATTGGTATTGAGTGCTGTATATTCGTACCATACTACCGATACGTTTTGCTGTGTATCTAACAGGGTGTGCAATATACTACTGGCTGCGTTAGTTATATTGTTGTGCATCATCTCGTTGAACCATTGGCCAATGAATTGATATGCTTTTGAGATATGGTAATAATCGATATTTGAGATATCTGTTTTGTGCTTATAGCTTTTGTTGTTGAAATACTCTCTGCTACCCACCCTTGTTTCTAGTTCAATGGTATAAAAAGTGTAGTTTTCTCCCAATTTTTCTCTCAAACTTTCAGAATGATTGGAAGCGAGATATTCGAGTATAAGCAAAATGGTGATTAGCCTTTGCTGCCCATCAATTACCTCCCATCCGTCCAGTTTTTGATCTGTATTGTACACTGTCCACTTTTTTCTTTTCATTGCTATGGTTTGCAAACAGTAGAAGGGGTGTGTATGTTTTTGTCTGTTGTGATAGTGCAAAATATCATCGAGCAGTTCATTTATCTGTTGCTTGCCCCATCGGTAACCTCCTTGAAAATGTGGTATGTAGAAATGAGAATTTAACAGTTCTATCATGGGCCTTATCCTCGGATTTTCCATAATAGCTGCTCTTCTATTTTTGATTTTTCTGGCTTGTTGTATATGTTTCCTCATTGTTGTTGTTTTAAGCGACCAAAGTTAGCACTTTAATTAACAAAATCCATTAACAAAATAAAGTTTAATCACTTCTTGTTAACCACAACTCATTTTGCTATTTTTTAGTGATAAAAAAATCAAAATGATAGAAAACTTCCAGATTTATTGTTATTTTTACGGTCTCTAAGAATCTGGAGTTGCTCGCTATCTTTAAAAAAGATGGTTTATCATTGCTTTTATGTAATGTAGTGCTCCTATAGCGAAGCAGAAAAAACAACTGTACTTACCTTTGTGTAGTACATAATTTTATTTTTTACAAATGAGTTATTTATCAAACAGAATACTATCTCTTTCAGAATCTGAAACTTTAGTAATGTCTCAAAAGAGTGCCGAGTTGAAAGCACAAGGTGTAGATGTAATCAATTTGAGTGTAGGAGAACCAGATTTTGCTACACCCAGCCACATAAAAGAGGCTGCAAAGCAAGCCATCGACAATAACTTCTCTTTCTATTCGCCAGTTACAGGCTTCCCAGATTTGAGAAAAGCTATTTGCGAGAAGCTAAAAACTGAGAACAAGCTTAGCTACACTCCCGACCAAATTGTATGTTCCAATGGCGCAAAGCAATCTATCTGCAATGTGATATTGGCAATGGTGAACAATGACGATGAGGTAATAATTCCTGCGCCCTACTGGGTGAGCTATCCAGAAATGGTAAAACTGGCCGATGGCACTCCTGTGGTAGTAAGCGCGGGTATTGAGCAAGATTTCAAAATTACTGCTCAGCAATTGGATGAGGCTATTACACCTAAGACAAAAGCTGTTATTTTGTGCTCGCCTTCTAACCCTACTGGTAGTGTGTATAGCCAAACAGAACTGAAGGCTCTGGCAACTGTGTTGGCTAAGCATGAGCATGTATATGTAATTTCTGATGAGATATATGAGCATATCAACTATATTGGCAAGCACGAAACTATTGCTCAGTTTGAGGAACTAACCGATAGGATGATTATTGTGAATGGTGTCTCTAAATGCTATGCCATGACCGGATGGAGAATCGGTTGGATGGCTGCACCAAAGCATATTGCAAAGGCATGCTCAAAATTGCAAGGACAATATACAAGTGGCCCATGCTCTATTTCTCAAAAGGCTGCCCTTGCCGCCTACCAAGGTAGCCAAGACGAGGTGGAGGCTATGCGCCAAGCTTTTGAGCGAAGAAAGAAATTGACTTTTGATTTACTGTCAGCCATCGATGGCCTTGAGGTGAACGACCCCCAAGGAGCTTTTTATCTGTTTCCACAGTGTAGCTCGTTCTTTGGTAAATCTTATGAAGGAGGCACCATAAAAGACTCGGCTGACATGGCTATCTATCTGTTAGAAAAAGCTCATGTGGCTTGTGTAGCGGGTACTGCCTTTGGTGCACCCAATAATATTAGGTTGTCTTATGCAACATCCGATGAGAATTTGGTAAAGGCAGTGGGCCGGATTAAGGATGCGCTTGCAAAGCTAAAGTAATGGTAAGTTGTCGAGGTCTATTATAAATGAAGGATTAAAAATGATGAGCGATGATTATTTGCTTTATCTCTCTCCTTATCTATTAAAAAGGTGATTAGTTGTAGTGGCCGACCTCAGTGTCGGCCATTGTTCAATTAAGAGAAAGGTGGGGGGGGTAAGAGTTGTGAGGTAGGGTGTTCAGTACGAAGTGCTAATTTTTGTGTAATGTTAAGTTGAATATTTCA
>CAYVLC010000167.1:0-5243 GCA_964452155.1 uncultured Dysgonomonadaceae bacterium | reverse complement strand
GCTATGGTTTTAGAGATGCTTGGGCGGTGGGTGTTACTCCTCGATACTTAGTTGCTGTGTGGACAGGGAATGCGAGTGGCGAAGGTCGGCCAGGTTTGACAGGAGCTCGCACTTCAGCACGCGTGATGTTCGATTTGTTCAACTTGCTACCACAAACCTCCTGGTTTGAAATACCCTACAATGAACTAACGGACGCTGCCATTTGTCGTGAAAGCGGCTTGTTGCAAGGCACGTATTGCCCAGAAAGCTCTATAGACACCTTGCTCATTCCTTATAAAGGATTGCAAGCCAATAGTTGTGGGTATCACAAACGGATTCATCTGTCGCAAGATGGCCAGTATCAGGTCTATCAACAATGTGCCGGCAATAGGGGCATTATGCCTGTGTCGTGGTTTGTGTTGCCACCCTCGTGGGCTTGGTATTACAAGCAGCAACATCCAGTCTATCGGTCTCTACCTCCTTTCTCCCCCGAGTGTGTTTCAGGAGGTACGGGTCAACCCATGCAATTTATCTATCCCTATTACAACGCCACTATCAAACTGACCAAACAGTTGGATGGTTCGCAAGGGAAAACAATATTCGAGTTGGCACATCAAGACCCATCAACTACCGTTTATTGGCATCTGGACAATGATTATGTGGACGAAACCTCTGATGTGCATCAAATGGAGCTCTCACCCAGTAAGGGCAAACATCGTGTGACTGTGGTAGATGAGGAGGGTAACTCTTTGAGTGTTGACTTTGGGGTGGAGTGAAGGGCAGTTACTTGTTTTATTCTTCAAGGCATAACGCATCAATAAACCTTTCAGCTCAAAGACTTCAATTAATTCGTGTAGGAATAATAATTCACCTGTTTTATATACTATGTAATAGTAATATTGTATATTTGATGAACAATCTAAACATTGCAAAAGATATTGAGAAAGAATCAGGTTATTTCTGTTATTTAAATTAGAAACATTACGATGAACGATAAGATAGTTATCGAAAACTTGCCATTTGGTATATTATTGCATAATAGCGAAGGGCTAATTATTGATGCAAACAAGCAAGTTGAACAAATACTTAAGGTTAGTCTGAACGAAATTATAGGTAAAAAGTGGAGCAATTTATCTTTCAAAGTTGTAAACAAAGAGGGGGTAGAGTGTATCTTTGAAGAGCGCCTTGTAAAAAATGTTCTTACGGAACGTAAGGATGCTAAAAATCAAACAATTGGGATAGTCCATCCAAACAATAGAAATGTAATTTGGTTAAATGCAACCACTCTGTTTATAGCGGCAAAGCAAGCAGATGGCATTACGGGTAATCAGGCATTGATGTATTTGTCTGATATCTCTGATATAATTAAAACCAATGTTACTCTCGAAAGTGTAGTGCAAAATTTAAACTTAGGCACTTGGCAGTGGGATCTTGAGACAGATTCACTTATGTTTAATAATCAATGGGCCGAAATGCTGGGTTATTCTATCGAAGAGTTCTCTCCATTAGATATTCAAGTTTGGTATAAATTGATTCATCCAGACGATTTCAAAATAATGGAAGACAGCCTGTTTGCTCATCTTGAAAAACGCAGTCCTGAGTACCATTGCGAAATACGCTTGCTTCATAAAAAAGGACATTGGGAGTGGGTGAGACATATAGGCAAAGTAACATTGTGGTCCATTAAGGGCAAACCGCTGTACATGTCGGGTATTCATCAGAATATAAGCGATTATAAAAGGAACGAGTTGAATCTTTCCTGGAAAGTAGAATATGAAAAGATTTTAAGCGACATCTCATCCAAATTTATTAGCACAAGCAACATCGACGAAACAATCATCGAATCATTTAGCAAACTTGCCTCGTTGAACCATGCCTCTAGGGTTTATCTTTTCATGATAGACGATGGACAGATAACTATGAGTAATACGCATGAATGGTGTAGCGAGGGCGTATCTGCACAGAAAGACATATTGCAAAAAATGCCTTTAACCGATTTTCCATGGTGGATAGAAAAGCTCTCTAATGGCGAAATCATCAATATAAGTGATGTTTCTAAGATGGTACCAGCAGCAAAAGCAGAAAAAGAAATTCTTGAGTATCAGGGAGTAAAATCTATATTGGTTTTGCCAATCAATTTAAAACAATCTCTTGTAGGCTTTGTTGGTTTTGATAATGTAGAGTCGTCTGAGCATTGGTCAGTAAATGATATTGATCTTTTATCTACAACAGCATCAGTATTCTCTTATGCCTTAGATAGGCAGGTATCAGAAAAAGAATTAGCAAAGAGTCTCTTGAATCTAAGAGCCTATTTTGATTTGAATAGCGATTTTGTTATGATCCTCAATGAACATGCAGAGGTAGTAGAGATAAACAATACAATAAAAGAAAAACTTGGATACCGGGATAAAGATATTATAGGCAAAAATGTATCAATGCTGCATCCTGAAGAAGTACGAGAAGAGGCTGCTCACATTATACAGGCTATTCTTGAGGATAAGGCAATATCGTGCCCTTTACCTATTCTCGCCAAAGATGGTGCTCAGATACTTGTTGAGACAAGTGTTAGCAAAGGAATATGGAACGGCAAAGAGGCTTTTTTTGGTATCAGCAAAGATATTTCTAAAAGGGCATTTTCGGAAGAGAAGTTCGAAAAAATATTTCACAATATTCCAACAATTGCAACATTGACAGACCTTGCAACAGGAAAATATATTGAGGCTAATAGAGTTTTTTACGAAAAACTGGGTTTTACAATCAATGAAACCATAGGTAGCAATGCTGTAGATTTACTTGGTGTGGGTGTTGATGTAATTGATCAAATTACATTAGAGCTTTCAGATAAAGGGTTCATCAGAAATCTTGAAACTGTTTATTATCAAAAAGATGGTACACCGCTGCATGTTCTTTTGTCTGCTACAAGCATTTATCTTCTCGACAAAAAATACAGGCTTACTTTAGCTACAGATATTACAGAAAATATAAAAAATCAGCAACAACTTATCGAAGCAAAGACAAGAGCCGAAGAGAGCGACCGACTAAAGTCGGCTTTTCTAGCCACAATGAATCATGAGCTACGTACTCCTCTAAACCATATTATAGGGTTTAGCGATATGATCCCCGATATGACTGAAGATAAAAGTATCAAGGAGTTTTCAAAATTGATACATAAAAGTGGGTTGAATCTCTTAAACATTATTGAGGATGTATTTGATCTAGCAATGATGGATCAATCTGAAATAGTGCTGCGTGAGGAAGATGTTTTTGTAAGAGATATTTACCTCGAACTAAAAAAGCAGTTGCAGGAAACCTTGTCAGAATCGGATAAGACTAGTACTATTCACTTAAATTATAAAATTGATAGCGAGATAGTTACAAAAAATATTACTACAGATAAGTCTAAGATAATACAAGTAGTGTCTAACCTCATTAAAAATGCTGTGAAGTTTACTAAAAAAGGAGAAATATCTTTAGGTTTTGCCATAGAATCTTATAATATGCTTTCAATTACTATAAAAGACACAGGTGTGGGTATTCCTGCAGATAAGCAGGATATAATTTTTGAGTTCTTTAGGCAAGTAGATGATTCTCATACACGTAGGTACGAAGGAATAGGAATAGGACTAGCTATCTCACAGAAAATAGCTAGAACTATGGGGGGTAAAATTACTTTGAAGTCTGAATTAGGGAAAGGATCAAGATTTAAATTTACTTTTCCTGTAAAAATTAATGAGAATAAAGAGATCGAAACTGATGATGAGGTTTCCCATTTCTTGATGCCTGGCTTATTTGGAAAGAAAATCTTAATTGTAGAAGACGATTTAGTAGGTATGGAGATGATAGTAAGCATGATGTCTGCAACAAAGTGCCAAATTATAAAGGCTGCCAATGGTCTTGAAGCGCTAAAATTAATTGTAGAAAACTCTGCAATAGACGCTGTTTTGATGGATTTGAAAATGCCTATAATGGATGGTTATGAAGCAACAGCTTTGATACGTCAACAAAAGCCCCATTTGCCAATTATAGCGCTCACTGCTTATAGCATGGAGAAAGATAAAATAAAAGCACTAGAAGTTGGCTGCAATGATATTCTTACCAAACCCGTCAATAAGGTACTTTTATTAAAAAAACTAACTGACTTATTAGAGCGGTAGGATTTAAGAGAATTGATTTACAAACAATAAAAATTAGAGATATAATAAATATAGAAATGAGAAAAGTTACAAATATCCTCCTTTCCATCGGTTTGCTTAGCATGGCACTGATACAACCTATCTACTGTCAGAGCCAACAGAAAATACATTCTCACAACGACTACTTACAACTCGTGCCCTTCTATCAAGCCTACCTACAAAGAGTAGCTTCTATTGAGGCAGATATATATTACCACAATAACTTGCTGCTGGTTGGCCACGATTTTGAAGATTTGTGCAACGACTACACACTAAGCAGTCTCTACATAGCCCCTATAGTGGAGCTATTCAAAAAAAATGGAGGCAAAGCATGGCCAGAATCAGACCAAAAATTGATTCTACTGGTTGATCTTAAATCACCCACAGAACCAGCTTTGAGTGAGCTAATCAAATTGTTAGAAAAACATCCGGAGGTCTTTAATCCCGAGCAAAACACAGATGCTGTGAAAGTAGTAATAACTGGGAAAACGCCAATACCAGAAGATTTCGAAAAGTATTCCACAATTGTTAGTTTCGATGGAAGACTTAATCAAGACTATAACGAAAAACAGCTCCAAAGAGTAGCAATGATAAGTGCCCCTTTTTACCATTATGCACAATGGGATGGAAAAGGATCAATGAAAAGTGATCAAAAAGAAAATGTGCAGAGCGCCATCAACCAAGCACACAAGCAAAACAAACCTATACGTCTCTGGGCTAGCCCAGATGAAGTAGATGCATGGCGTTGTCTGTATGAGATGGGTGTGGACTACATCAACACAGACAAAGTGGAACTTTGTACAGCCTTTTTCAAAAACATGGAGCAAAAAAACTAATTTACCTCGCTAATCGCAATTTCTGCTCTGTATGTATAGCTGTTCAGGATTGTAGTTGCAGCTATTATTTGCCTGACATAAATAAATAATCAAACTAAGAGTTTTAGAGAAAATTGTATTTAATGCTCCTAACATTTAGAATTGCCCACTGATAACTCTTAGCATTCACAAAATGTACTTTTAAATGACTCGCAAAAGCGATTTGTTTCCTGACTTCGACACCTCTAAATTTACTTTTTAATAAACACCTGGTTTT
>CAYVLC010000166.1:3715-5270 GCA_964452155.1 uncultured Dysgonomonadaceae bacterium | reverse complement strand
GTGTAATCAAAAAACTGAATACTGTCGTAGTACTGTTCTGCTCCTTCCATGGTAGTCCCATTGTGCCATGGGAATGTAAGATAGCTTGTTTCTTTGTCGAAGTAATACTCAACATGACACTGAGCACATACCAATGAGCGCATATCTTGATGTTTTGCATCGTTTACATTTTTACCCATTGACTGAAAACCCTCAATCAAACCAGGGCGTGTAACTCTCAAATTCATAGTTTCAGCATCATGACAATCTACACAACCAATGGGGTTTACTATTTCTGTACCAAAGGCGGCCCATTTATTGTCATAAAAAGCTGCAACACCCAAAGAGTCCATCATACGAGGTACATCTGGTCCTTTGCAAGTCCAACAAGTAGCTGGCTGTGGGCCTTCGTCGGGACCCATAGGCGCACCCACTCTTAAAGTATTGTGTATATCTTCAATGGCATGCTTATGTCCACGAGGAGTGCCGTAATCTTTAGAGAAGGCATAACCAGCCCATAAAATAACCATTTCTGGACGTTGCTCAAGTACGTCTATGGCACTACTTCCGTTAAATTCACTTTGGAAAGTGGTGTCAGCAGTTTGAGCCCAAGTTTCGTATTCTCTAGGATAGTTTTGTTGGAATATCTCGCTACGTGCTTCAATTCCTTTGATTTCAACTTTTTTGTTATACATAATACTTGTAATCTCTGCCCTTCGCTCGGTGATGGATGCTGCAAGCATACCAAGCAGAAAGACTGCTCCAAGAGTAACAAAAAATATGAGCCAACCCAACCAAGGTTTCATCTTTCTTTCTTTTTTTGTATTCATATCAGTATAAAATTTGATAGTTATTTTTTACTTTTTTGTAATATTGCTAAGCCATTTAGGCACATTAGTTTGTGGTAAAGGCACCAAAGCATTGGGGGTTGATGATAGAGACCGGCTTCGTGTATGCGTTACCTCCCTATGACAATCCCAACACGCCATACCATTTTCGGCCTTCATCTCTCTGAAAGTCATGCGCCCTGTTTTCACAAACTCTGTGTTGAGTTGATCATGACATCGCACACAATTATTCATTATTACTTGCGAACTTGCCTCAATAGCCTGAATGGCCTGTGGCTCGCTACGCATAGTGAAAACATAAGAGTGGCGCAAACCATCCATAGCTTTGAAATAATACTTGCTTACAATGTTGTCTTGAGGAACGTGGCAATCGTTGCAAGTAGTGTTTCTTCCATGCGAACTATGCAACCAAGTTGCATAGTAAGGTGCCATGATATGACAATTGACACATGTAGCTGGCTCGTCAGACAAATAGCTATAGGCACGTGAAGTGTAAACAGTATAGATGAATAAACCCAGAAAAGATGCAGCAATAACAATTGCTGGTATTTTCCAACCTCCTCTTGGGCGTATAAAATCTATCAGGTCTTCTATTAATTTTCTTATTCTATTCATGATAAATATATGTAATGTGTGAACATGAATGGAGTTTTGAACAAAAATAAAAATTAATAATCGAAAAAAGTGTAATATATATTACATTCCTCAAAAATATTTGCCATATTTGC
>CAYVLC010000166.1:2353-3615 GCA_964452155.1 uncultured Dysgonomonadaceae bacterium | reverse complement strand
ATGCTAATGAAAAGACATGATACTTTTATGCTTGCAATCTTATCCTCCATCTCAAACAAGACTCAGTTTCTTTCTGAGAAAATTAGACTTACATCGCTAAGAACCATTAAAGCAAAAATTGCTTACTACCTTCTAAAGGAGTCGGAAGGTGAAGACGTGTTTCAATTGAAAACATCTAAACACGAAATAGCCAATCTATTTGGAGTTTCGCGCCAAGCTCTTAGCAATGTAATGAAACAGCTACACGAAGACAATATTATAAATATGGAAAGGCGCAAAATTAAAATTGTGAAACGACAAACACTAAAAAAAATGTTTTAATACGATACACTATGAAAAAAAGATTTCTAAATTTACTTGCATTGATGGTAATCATATCTGCAACTTCAATGGCTCAAAGCCATTTCTCTAAAGAGTTATTTGTTTCTCAAAACGGAGACTCACTACTCTACCGACAATTGAATCCTATATCGGTTGATACTGACACACAATATCCACTAGTTTTATTTCTACATGGAGCAGGTGAGCGTGGCAATGATAATGAGTTGCAGCTACTACACGGAGCCAATATGTTTACCAATCCAGTTAATAGAACCAACTACCCCACTTTTGCTCTCTTTCCGCAATGTCCTACCAATTCTTTTTGGGCTCCAATAAACCGTAGTGATATAAAAGATGAGAGCTTCTATCCTTACCAAGCACAGATGCCTGCATCACTACAGGCAGTGAAAGAACTTTTAGATAACTTTATAGACAACTATCCTATAGATCCAAACCGTATATATATAATGGGACTATCGATGGGTGGTATGGGCACGTTTGATATGGTGTGTCGCTATCCCTATTTGTTTGCAGCAGCCATACCTATTTGTGGAGGTATAAACATAAAACGATTAGGAGAAATTGAAACTACTACTTCATTTAGGATTTATCATGGCGATGCTGATTCTGTTGTTCCTGTATCATCTTCTAGAAATGCCTATACAACATTGAAAGCCAAAAATGCTGATGTGAAGTATATTGAGTTTCCTGGTATAGACCACAATAGCTGGACACCAGCTTTTAATATGCCCGATTTTATGGCGTGGTTGTTCAGCCAAAGCAAATAATAGACCGTAATAAGGAAGTGTAACTATTCCACAAAACATGTAAACCAATCATATTTTTAAAAGCTAGTTTAATTGTAGCATTACTTTTTTTGTAACTTCGCAGCCTCATTTTCAGAACTGCGCTAAGCAGTTACATAAAAGTATATTGAATGA
>CAYVLC010000166.1:0-2253 GCA_964452155.1 uncultured Dysgonomonadaceae bacterium | reverse complement strand
CTCAAGGTGCTAAAATCTGTAGGTATGCGTCCTTTGTTTTTAGGTGTTACATTGTAGGTATCTATTGGAGTTGTTGGTTTACTCACTATTTTATTTGTTTAGTCATAATATGTAGGTTTTAATTGAAATACGGCCCCTTTACTTTCCCAATATTATATAATTATTTGTCTCACAGATAAACAGTTTCTATATTTTCATCAAAAGATTGTATCTTTGCACCCTGAAAAAAAGAATGTAAATGCAAAATATAAGAAATATAGCCATTATTGCGCACGTTGATCATGGCAAAACAACATTGGTGGACAAAATGCTC
The DNA here is from genome assembly GCA_964452155.1 of uncultured Dysgonomonadaceae bacterium. Lineage (GTDB taxonomy): Bacteria > Bacteroidota > Bacteroidia > Bacteroidales > Dysgonomonadaceae > UBA2632. The sequence continues at coordinate 1,940 of CAYVLC010000166.1, read as the reverse complement.
ATGGCAGGTCACCTATTTAGAGACAACCAACATCAAGATGATTTATATCTAGACAGTAACGATCTAGAAAGAGAAAGAGGAATTACTATTCTTTCTAAAAACGTATCTATACGCTACAAAGATGTCAAGATAAACATTATTGACACTCCCGGCCACGCAGACTTTGGTGGCGAGGTAGAACGTGTACTGAACATGGCCGACGGATGTTTGCTAGTGGTGGATGCTTTTGAAGGACCTATGCCTCAAACACGGTTTGTGTTGGAAAAGGCTTTGGAACTCGGACTAAAGCCGGTGGTAGTTATCAATAAAGTTGACAAACCAAACTGCCGACCTGAAGAGACGCAAGAAAAAGTGTTCGATCTAATGTTTAGCCTTGATGCTACTGAAGATCAGTTAGATTTTCCTACTGTATATGGATCAGCCAAAAATGGGTGGATGTCTGATGATTGGAACAAACCAACCGAAGATATTTTTGCTTTACTCGACACTATTATTGAGCATATTCCAGCACCTATTGCATTGGAAGGTACACCACAAATGCTAATTACATCGTTAGACTTTTCTAGTTATGTGGGGCGTATTGCTGTGGGGCGTGTTCATCGAGGTGAGATTGTTCCAAACAAAGACTATGCACTTTGCAAACGTGATGGTGTTATAAAAAAAGTAAGAATAAAAGAGCTTGACGTTTTTGAAGGCCTAGGCCGAGTGAAAACAGATAAAGTGAAATCTGGAGAAATATGTGCTTTGGTTGGAATTGAGGGATTTGAAATTGGTGACACTATTACCGACTATGAAAATCCTGATCCACTACCCACAATTGCTATTGACGAACCAACAATGTCGATGCTATTTACTATAAACAACTCTCCGTTTTTTGGACAAGATGGTAAGTTTGTAACTTCAAGACATATCTACGACCGATTGATGCACGAATTGGACAAAAACCTTGCCCTAAGAGTTGAAAAGACAGACAGTGCTGACTCTTGGATTGTTTTTGGACGTGGAGTATTGCATTTGTCTGTATTGATTGAGACCATGCGACGTGAAGGATACGAACTACAAGTGGGCCAACCTCAAGTTATCATAAAAGAAATAGATGGTGTTAAGCATGAACCTATTGAGCAACTAAGCATCAATCTCCCAGAAGAAAGTGCCAGCAAGATTATTGATGTGGTGACCCGCAGGCGTGGTGATTTAATCTCTATGGAAAGCAAAAACGACCGTATGCACATGGAATTCACTATTCCTTCGAGAGGAATAATAGGAATGAACAATACTATCCTTACACTCTCTGCAGGCGAAGCCATAATGGCACACCGCTTCTTGGAGTTTCAACCCATGAAAGGAGCAATAGAAAAACGCCAAAATGGATCTATTGTAGCAGGTGAGACAGGAAATGCTTATGCTTATGCACTAGATAAACTGCAAGATAGAGGCAAATTCTTTATCGATCCTCAAACCAATGTATATGCCGGACAGGTTGTTGGAGAGAGTTCAAAAGAAGGAGACTTAATTGTAAACGTGACTAAGGCTAAAAAAATGTCTAACGTAAGAGCATCTGGTACAGACGATAAAGCACAATTGGCACCTCCAATAATATTTAGTCTCGAAGAAGCTTTGGAATATATAAAAGAAGACGAATACGTAGAAATTACACCTAAGTTTATGAGAATCCGAAAAATACTATTAAACGAAAATGAGCGTAAACGTGCTTCAAAGAAATAGTATTGATTAGCAGTACTAAACGCATAATATCTTCATGAAAAAAAATGCTGACTATAATATTTAGTCGGCATTTTTTGTAGTATTTTCTGCTGTTTTAGCTAATCCTTTGTCAATCCAATTTTAAACTTGGCTAGCAGAGATAACAAGGTTAGAAACCTATCAACGTGAGTTCGGGATAAGATTATCACCAGATACTTAATTGGTTTGATTTTTCT
>CAYVLC010000165.1:0-5323 GCA_964452155.1 uncultured Dysgonomonadaceae bacterium | reverse complement strand
ACTCTTAGCATTCACAAAATGTACTTTTAAATGACTCGCAAAAGCGATTTGTTTCACCTCAATTGATTAAGTTTGCTTAATAAAAATGGACCATTTGCTCATTTTGCATTTGTCTATTTAAATGCAGCATTTGCTCCATTTCCACCAAGAGAGAGAGCAAAATTGAGCATTTCAAGTTTTCTCATTGCGTTTTAGTTAAAACTATTCACACGAATGTCTTTAAAGAGATACAATATAACAATAGCTCACGTATTGATTAAAAAACAGAAAGAGAGTTTAGTAAATGGGCTCTGTTTAGGGTAAAATGCTGTGTAAATTAAAAAAACACTCAGCGTGTTGTTGATTAAGACTGAAGTAAATTAGAAAAACACGTCACGTGTTTTTTTAGATATAAAAACAGATAGTAAGCACTTTGTTTATTTGATGTCTATATCATGTTGTGGATAGTATTGCTGTTTTATATATAATTGTGCTATAATATGTTGTGAGTGGTTGGTGTTGATAACTTAAAGAGCCCATTTATCGTTGTAGGTACGATATAAAATAGAGTGTCATAAGATTAAAAACTGCATCTATCTCTCTCTTCTTGTCATGAATATGAATAATTTAGCAGTTTAGGTGAAAGCCAAATAAAAATCAATATATTTGAACTTTTGTTGCTTATTGAGTGTCTTATATAAAGAGAAAGTTTGTTCATACAGATTTTAATATAAATAAAAAACAACAATTTATGTCATCACGCAGAGATTTTCTTATAAAACTTACAGCTTCTGCTGTTGGCTTGCCAGTTTTGGGCTATCCGAGTAGCCTCGAAAACTATTTCTCGACTTTTGAAAATACTTCGCAGTTGAGAGTGGCCATAATGGGACTTGGCAACTATGCTACAAGGGTTGCTAACGCCATGGAATCGTGTAAACGTGCTAAATTGGTTGGTGTAATAAGTGGCACACCCTCAAAAATTGCAACTTGGCAAAGTAAATATAGAATCCCCGAAAAGAACTGCTATAACTATGAAAATTTCGACAAGATCAAAGACAATCCAGCTATCGACGCTGTCTATGTTATTACTCCCAACGGCTTGCATCACGGTCATGTAATCAGGGTTGCAAAGGCAGGGAAGCACGTTATTTGTGAAAAGCCGATGGCCATCAATGCCCAAGAAGGAGAGGAAATGGTCAAGGTATGTAAGGATGAGGGAGTAAAGTTGTTGGTGGGCTACCGAATGCACTTTGAACCAAGGACCCTGGAGGTGGTTAATATGAGGAGGAATGGAGAGTTTGGAAAAATCATGTTCTTTCAAGGTCTCACAGGATTTAGGATAGGCAACCCAAATCAATGGCGATTAAATAGAGAGCTTGCAGGAGGGGGTGCCATGATGGATATCGGAATATATTCCATCAACGGAGCACGATATATGCTTGGGGAGGAGCCTATTTGGGTTACAGCCCAAGAAACCAAGACCGATCATGTGAAATTTAAGGAGGGGGTGGATGAAACTATTCAATTTCAAATGGGATTTCCGAGTGGGGCAGTAGCATCATGCTTATCAACATACTCCATGAATAATCTAGATCGTTTTTTTCTTAACGGAGACAAAGGGTTTGCAGAGATGCAGCCGTCCACTGGTTATGGACCCATTCAAGGGCGCACAAATAAGGGTCCATTTACTGCTCCTATAGCAACCCATCAAACGGTGCAGATGGATGCAATGGCGGGAGTAATTTTGAATGGTGAAAAACCTCCTATCCCGGTTGACGGGGAAGAAGGGTTGAAGGATTTAAAAATCATAGATGCTATTTACAAGGCAGTAAAAACAGACGGCAGAGTGAAATTGTGATAAGTATTTAATGCAAATGAGTAAGTAGTAGCGCCTTAAAAAGTACTGTTTACTTTAAATCTCACAGAGTTTTGGAAAGCATTATATATAAATCAATTAAAAAACAGTTACTTATGGGATTAATTATTGTGTTGGCTATAATTGCCATTATTGTATTGTATGGTGTTGGCGTTTATAACAAGTTGGTAAGATTCAGAACCCTTGTTGATGAAGCTTGGAGTGGGATTAGTGTACAATTGAAAAAACGTCACGATTTGATTCCAAACCTTATGGAGACCGTAAAAGGATATGCAACCCATGAGAGAGAAACATTTGAAAGTGTTACCCGTGCTCGCACATCTGCCATTCAGGCACAAGATATGAAAACGCAGGAGGTAGCAGAGAATCAATTGAGTGGTGCCTTGATGCGATTGATGGCAATATCGGAACGATACCCAGAACTCAAAGCAAATCAAAATTTTATGCAACTGCAAGAGCAATTGGGCATAATTGAAACTGATATTGAGAAATCGAGAAGATACTATAATGGAGCAGTGCGTCAAAAGAATATAGCCATAGATACTTTCCCAAGTAATATGGTGGCCAATATGTTCAACTTTGGTAAATCGCCTTTCTTTGAGCTTGAAAGTGAAGCCGAAAAAGCTGTCCCACAAATTAAATTCTAATGCGTAGCTTCTTTGTTATACTACTTCTTGCCCTATTTCCTGTGCTTCTTTTATCGCAGGAAGAGAGAATATATACCCATCATTCCGATATTGTGATAGACACAACTGGGATTATCAGCATTAGCGAGAAAATTAGAATTTATGCCAATGGCAATCTATTTAAACGAGGTATAACAAGAGCACTTCCCACTTCACGAAAAGATGTAGAGGACAATAAAATAAGAATCGACTATACTATTGTAGCAGTGTATAAGAATGGCGAAGAAGAGTCGTTTTTCACGGAAAGAGAAGGCTCGGATTTGGTCATTTATGTAGGCAATAAGGATAAATTGTTGTCACCTGGATATTACGACTATGAAATAATATATGAGAGTGCAGGCCAAATAGGGTTTTTTGAAGAATACGATGAATTGGGTTGGAATGTAAATGGTGAGTCGGACAGGCCAGTAGATTTGGTGAGTTGTAAAGTTCATCTGCCCCTCAATACAACAATACTAAGCTACAGATGCTACACTGGAGCCTTTGGTTCTATCAATGAAAGCGATTGCTCTTCCGAAACCAATAAAAATGGCGTTTTCATAGCTTCCGCTTCTAACTTACATCCCAATGAGATGATGTCAGTTTATGTAGGCTTTGAGAAAGGCGTTGTGAATGAACCTGTAATAAAAGAGACAGCTCTATCGCGTTTTCTCTCATGGCTTGACAAGATGGGGCTTTGGTTCATAAATTTGATCATCATTGCTCCACTCTATTTTTATTACATTACCACTTGGCGCAAATATGGCAAAGATCTACCCCAACCCGTTGTCATACCACAGTTCACTCCTCCCAATGATATGTCCCCCGCAAGCGTTGGTATGATTCATGATGAGGGTTTCGACTTTAGTCTGATTTCTACCTCCATCATCAATCTCGCAGTAAAGGGATTTTTACACATCGAGGAAGAGGAACGCAAAGGGGTATTCACTTTTGGAGCTAAAGACTACAAACTCGTAAAACTGAAAGATGCTGCAAGCACCTTACCTTCCGAAGAGGCTATAGTGCTCAACGAGCTCTTTGCAGAAAGCAATGAAGTGACGCTCGGAAGCAAATACAACAGCAAAATTCAGGCAATGATGCAAAGCTATCAATCAGATTTGCAATTGCAACACAAAGGGACATTGACCGAAGGGAAAAACTATAGGTTTAAAATTGTTCCATGGCTTGTATTAATTCTATATCTCTTACTCTTGTTCTATTATGGAGGTAAAATATCGATTGATTTATTTTTAAATTTTGCCTTAATAAGCATACCCATTTATGTGATAATGACATTAATATTGACTATAATTGGTGCCATACGCAAAAAGAAACTGAAGAAACGGGGCTCAATCACTTTTATCTTAGCTTTAATTGTGGGTACAATAGGCGTGTTTTATTACTCTCCTAGCCATCTTTTATCTGCAACGGCTATAGCCTTTTTTGTTGGAGCACCACTTTTGCTGATAAGTCACACGCTCTATTTATACTTGATAGTGAGGCCTGGAAAGGAAAAGCTACAACAGCAAGCCGATATAGAAGGATTGAAGATGTACATTAGTCTGGCCGAAGAGAAACAGATACAATATTTCAACCCGCCTAAAGTTACCCCTGAAGTATTTGAGAAACTTCTACCTTATGCCATTGCTCTGAAAACTGAAAAAGTATGGGGCGAAAAGTTCGAAAACACCCTTCTTCAATCTATGCAAACTGTAGATTCTTATGCCCCTGTTTGGTATTATGGAACAGCAATACGGCCAGCAAGCTTTTCTAACAGTCTAAGACAATCTCTCACAAGTAACATTCAGCAAAGTGCCACCTCTCCCAAAAGTTCTGGTGGCAATTGGGGTAGTGGCTCATTTGGAGGTGGCTCTGTGGGTGGAGGTGGTGGCGGCGGAAGAACCGGAGGGTGGTAAAGTACATTCAAGAAGTAGGCTGAGCTAACACGAACATATTGCTCCTGTACAACTTATAGCGTGGGGGGGTGCTACTCCATCAGTCTTGCCTCCATCAGCATCAGTCATACCAAAGGATATGCCCAGTAGCAATGCAGAACAAATTATTTCATCTTATAAAGTTGCCACCAAGGTGTACGAGGTGAAGCGTGATGTTCGGAGTGATATCCGAAAAAATAGCAAGACAGAAAAGCCCATAAATGGTTGCTATTTTGAGTGCGAGCATTGTGGGGAAGCATTTCTGGGGTATGAGGCAAGCGATGAGGCAAGAAAGTTCCAAAGTAAAAAAGCTGAAAAGTAGAGAGAAAAGCTGGAACAATCCAAAGCACTATGAGTTGCAACTCAGTAAAAAAAATGAGTCCTACATTGAAAAGTACAGCCATAATAATGATTTGCCAAATGGTAAGGTATGCCTTCATAAATGAAAACCACCACACAAAAAAGTTCTGATTCCCAACATGATAATCAGGGTCTTTCTCTGTGCCAGGCCATGTATGATGAGCGCGATGTTTTTTGATCAACATGGGATACCACATACCCGCATAAAGCATAGTTGATAGAAAACCTAATGTGTAATTTAGAGTTTTATTGCGCGACACAGTGCCGTGCATAGAGTCATGTGCTGTAATAAATAGGCCAGTAAAAAGCCAGCTTTGCAAAATCAGGTGTAGCCAAAAACTTATTTCAGCAGGATTGACCGCTTGAAATAGAAGTATGTATATCAAATGAGCTGCCCAAGCGAGTATGATTAGAATAGCTATAAATGTACCCATAATTTTATTTTTTACGTGAAACAAAGTAAATTGAATGATATATTACAAATATACATTTAATTTCTGATTTACTAA
>CAYVLC010000164.1:0-5330 GCA_964452155.1 uncultured Dysgonomonadaceae bacterium | reverse complement strand
AGAAACCATGCACTGTTCCTTAAAATATAATTAAGAAGGTTTCTCATAAATAGCTCCTGTGGTGTATTATGCAATCATCGTTGCATTTATCTAATGAATAAAAAAATGAAAAACATACTTGGGCAACCTTTTGCCCCTATGCTGCCCCAACACAGTTAGGTGCGATATAATAATGGGCCTGGTTTATCTCATCAAGAAGTTAAACTTATCGATGTTTCTCAATGCAATGCCAGTACCTATTGCTACTACGCGCAATGGGTCTTCGGCAACATGAAATTGAATACCAATTTTGTCTGTAAATCTTTTGGCCAGTCCGCGCAGCAAGCCACCACCGCCAGTAATGTAGATACCATTGCGAACAATGTCGGCATACAATTCGGGTGGGGTGTGCTCCAAAGCACTCAATATGGCCGAGTCAACCTTCGTGATTGATTTCTCTAAACAGTGTGCAATCTCTTGATACGAGATAGGCACATCCATTGGCAACGAGGTCATACGGTTGGGCCCATGCACCACAAAATCTTCTGGCGGGTCGGGTAGCTCGGTCAGCACCGAGCCCACGTTTATCTTAATTTGCTCGGCTGTTCGATCGCCCACTTTTAAGTTGTGCTGACGACCCATGTAGTCCTGTATGTCTTCTGTGAGGTCGTCGCCCGCAATCTTGATAGATTTGTTCGAAACTATACCACCCAACGAGATTACAGCAATTTCTGTAGTACCACCACCTATGTCCACAATCATGTTTCCTTGGGGTGCTTCTACATCCAGACCAATGCCTAGTGCTGCCGCCATTGGTTCAAAGAGCATATACACATCTCTGCCGCCAGCGTGCTCGGCCGAGTCGCGCACAGCACGAATTTCCACCTCGGTGCTTCCCGAGGGGATGCACACCACCACGCGTAGCGATGGAGAGAAGAACCTTTTTTTGTTTTTGTTGGCCATCTTTATCATACCGCGAATCATCTGTTCGGCAGCAGCAAAGTCGGCAATCACTCCGTCGCGAAGCGGACGAATGGTGCGTATATTGTCGTGCGTTTTGCCATGCATCTGTCTTGCTTTTTCTCCCAAAGCAATCATTTTATCTGTTTTGCGATCGAGCGCAACTATCGAAGGCTCGTCTAGTAGTACCTTGCCGGCGCTATTTACGATGATGGTGTTGGCTGTACCCAAGTCCATCGCCAATTCTTGTGTGAATGAAAATAATCCCATATCTATTTTGTTGTTTCAGTATATTTGTTTCTAATGTTTAAAGTGGCGCACTCCGGTAGTTACCATTGCTAGGTTGTTTTGGTTGCAATATGCTATCGAGTCGCCGTCTTTTATAGAGCCACCTGGCTGTATCACTGCTGTGATACCGGCCTTATCGGCAATTTCTACACAGTCGGGAAATGGAAAAAAGGCATCTGATGCCATTACTGCTCCATTAAGAGATAGGCCCATCTGCTTGGCTTTCTCAATCGATTGGTTCAGCGCATCCACGCGCGATGTTTGGCCGGTTCCTATCCCTACAAGTTGTTTGTTTTTGACCAATGCAATGGCGTTAGACTTCAGGTGCTTCACCATTTTGTTGGCAAAGAGTAGGTCTTCGGTTTCATTTGCAGTAGGCGCAGTGTTGGTTACCACCTTTAAGTTGGTTGCTGTTTGAATGCTGGTGTTCTTTTGTTCTGCAAGTACACCATTTAGCAACGAGCGATACTTGTAGGTAGCTCCGCCAGCTGTCTGGTTTTGTTGTAGTATGATTCTGTTTTTCTTTTGCTTCAAAATCTCCAACGCTCCGTGGCTATAGGATGGAGCAATGATGATTTCGAAAAACAATTTATTGATCTCCTCTGCCACTTCCTCATCCACCTCTTTGTTGGCAATAATAACTCCGCCAAAGGCCGATATGGGGTCGCCAGCCAGCGCATCTTTCCATGCTTGCAAGAGATTGTCGCGCGAAGCCATGCCGCAGGCATTGTTGTGTTTGATAATTGCGAGCGACGTTTCATCGAAGTCTGCCATTAGTTCCGTGGCGGCTTCTATGTCCAGCAGATTGTTGTACGATATTTCTTTGCCATTTAGTTGATCAAACATGGTGTTGAAATCGCCATAGAAGTATCCTTCTTGATGTGGGTTCTCTCCATATCTCAGTTTCTGCCCATTGTTGGCTACCACCCTAAAAGAGCTTAGGTCGTTGTTGCCTGTGAAGTAAGAAAATATAGCACTATCATAGGCCGATGATATACCGAATGCTTCTTTAGCAAACCATTTTCGATCGTTTAGTTCCGATTGGCCTTTTTTCTCTTTAAGCAAACTGAGCAAAGCACCATATTGGTTTTTCGAAGCCACCATCAACACATCGTTGTAGTTTTTTGCTCCTGCGCGGATAAGTGATATGCCGCCAATATCTATTTTTTCGATTATCTCTTCGTGCGTTGCTTTCGATAACATTGTTTTTTCGAAAGGATACAAATCCACAATTACTAAATCGATGGATGGAATATCATAAGATTTAACCGTCTTTTTATCAGATTCGTTTTCGCGTCTATAAAGTATGCCCCCAAACACTTTAGGGTGCAATGTTTTTACTCGTCCACCCAAGATGGGCGGATATCCTGTTACATCTTCTACACTTTGGCACTCATATCCCAATTTTTGGATATACTCTTTTGTGCCGCCGGTAGATATAAATGAAACATTTAATTGGTCTAGTGCCAAAAGGATTTCATCTAAGCCCCCTTTGTCATAGACAGAAATTAGTACGTTGTTTATTTTTCTTGACATAATTAATCTCAAAAGTTTTAGAAAGATACAAAGGTATAAAATCTATCTATATTTAGTAGGTGCCAACCGATAAGATTTAGAAAAATATTGTAAGAAGACGAAATCCATAATCTCTCTCTTAGAAAGAGGCACAGGCTGTTACGATTCTTCTGTTTATCTTTATCTAAACTATCTTGTTGGTAGGGGGGTGCGATTAGCTAATAGCGGCTAATGGTTTAGCGTTTGCAACGCAATGGCTTGGCTGTTAGTTGAAGCATTTTGTATTTGAGGTCTGGAAGCCTGGCATTATTCAGCTGGGCCTCAAATGCTTTTATCCGCAAGGCGGAGAGTGCTTTGCAAAAAAAAGATTCTGCAATATTTAACTACCCTTCGACTTCGCTCAGGGTTCGGTTTTCTCAACGCTTGTTTCATGTTTCGTGTTTCGAGGTAGCTACTACACACGGATTGCAAAATCTGTGCGAGTGGGTATCTCTCGGCTCATCATTCTGCACTTTAATTGCAATTGTTGTATCAGTTTTTTCTACAAAAACACAAAAGGAGAGGGGTTGCGTAGGCCTACAAAACCTAAAACACATTGCATTTCTCAAAATTGTAGCCCTACAAAAGTAGAAACACATTGCATTTCTCAAATTGTAGGCCTACGAAAGCAGAAACACAATGCATTTCTCTAATTGTAGCCCTACAAAAGTAAAAACACAATGCATTTCTTAAATTGTAGCCCTACGAAAGCAGAAACACATTGCATTTCTCAAATTGTAGCCCTACAAAAGTAGAAACACATTGCATTTCTCAAATTGTAGGCCTACGAAAGCAGAAACGCAATGCGATTCGACCTTCGTAGGGGTACGCAAGGTCACAATAAGTTGCTTTTTATCGTTGTCTATCGTTGTCTATTTCTTTTTGTTTGATAATAATCAGCGAGTTAGTCTCCTTTTGGGCTTTTTGGTACAAAAGAGGACATGTAGCTGCATTGCAGCGGGTGGATAGGGAGTGTATGTGGAATTTGATTTTGAAGTGAGGGGGGCAAAGTGGTGACATAATAGTGGATCAATAGCAAAAATGAGTGTTTTAATTTATCCTTTTTTCTATCAGACCAATAACAGTTAGCATCTACGAAGCTCAAGGCGCTATAAGAAGGGATTACTAAAGACTGTTCGATTGCTACTGAGTGCTAGTTGCTTGTCTGTTTTTAAGATTTGCTCATTACTATTGCCTGCGTGTTTTACTTATCAGAAGATACAATGGTATTGCATGCTCTGTTTTAGCTCCATTTGGAGCGTACTGTCTGTAGTAATGTCATAACCATACCACCTCAAGCACTGTAAGTGCGGCCTGTAAGATAGAAAAAAGCTATGGTCGAGTTTAAAATCATATAGCAATAGTCAAACACACAATTTTGCAGGTGATCCATAATAGGTTTGCAACTATTCTGTTATCAGTAAAAAAAGCAAAAGAAAGTCCCAAGCAATTAGCTCGGGACTTTCTTTGATACACAGGTGTAAAAACTGTGTTTATATATTTATATCTCCCATCCAAGAGCACTAGCTCCTAGAACTGCGGCATCGCTTTCTTTCAACTCAGAGAAAAGAATCTTTATCTTGCCTTGATAGATGGCAAGTAGGTTTTTCTCCATGTGTGTGCGAATTGGGTCGAGAATTAAATCGCCTGCGCGTGCTAAGCCTCCAAAAAGTATGATTGCTTCGGGGCTCGAGAAAGCTACAAAATCTGCAAATGCTTCACCCAGTATTTGTCCTGTAAATTCGAACACTTCTATTGCCAATGCATCGCCAGCTTTAGCAGCATCAAAAACATCTTTAGATGTTATGCTTTCAATAGGTAGGGTGCGTAGTTGAGAATTTACGGTGGGTCTCATATCTAAATACTCACGTGCTGTTCTTGCAACACCAGTAGCAGAGCTATATGCTTCTAAACATCCCGATCTTCCACAACCACATAGGCGGCCATTGGTTCTACGCATAATTACGTGCCCTAGCTCTCCTGCAAATCCATCATGACCATAAACCAATTTTCCGTTTACGACAATACCGCTACCAACACCTGTTCCTAGGGTAACAACAATAAAGTCCTTCATTCCTTTTGCACAACCATACGTCATTTCGCCAATAGCAGCTGCATTGGCATCGTTGGTTAGGGCAACAGGAATGCCAATTCTTTCTTCCATCATTTTCACAAAAGGTATTACGCCTTTCCAGCGCAAGTTGGGGGCAAACTCAATGCTTCCGGTAAAATAGTTTCCGTTAGGTGCACCTACACCAATGCCTTTTACTTCTTCTTTGGTGCCAACTTCCTTGATAAGTGCTTCAAGCGCTTTGCTAAGGTCGTCTAAGAAGTCTTCAATCTTGGCATGGGTGCTAGTTTTGATGCTTCCATTTTTTAGAATTGTGCCTCTTTTGTCAACGATACCATAAACAGTGTTTGTGCCACCTATATCTACGCCTATCGCATAAGGTTTATCAGTCATCATTTTTGTTATGTTTTATGAATTATGTAATTAGAATTATTTGTAACAGCAAATATACTGAATTTTTTATATAACTGTTCTGTTA
>CAYVLC010000163.1:0-5549 GCA_964452155.1 uncultured Dysgonomonadaceae bacterium | reverse complement strand
AGGATGATGCATTCTACGGAAAATTCGAATTTCGTCCGTTAGAACCTGGCTATGGCGTGACCATAGGCAATGCATTGCGTCGCATTTTGCTTTCTTCGTTAGAAGGATTTGCAATCACTTCTCTCAAAATAGAAGGAGTAGATCATGAGTTCGCAACTCTTCCGGGAGTTATCGAAGATGTGTCTAATATTATCCTCAACTTGAAGCAAGTAAGATTTCAGCAAATTGTTGACGAAATAGACAACGAAAAAGTAAGTATAAAATTTACGGGATCACAAGAGTTTAAAGCAGGAGATATTGGACATCTAATGACCGGATTTGAAGTGCTGAATCCTGATTTGGTTATATGCCATTTAGAGAAAAAAGCAGAAATCCGAATGGAGCTTACTGTAAATAAAGGCAGAGGTTATGTGTCGGCTGAGGAAAATAGAGAGATTCTTCTCGAAGATGATGTCCAGCTTATCACAATAGATTCTATTTTTACACCAATTAGAAATGTAAAATATGATGTAGATAACTATCGTATTGAACAGAAGACGGATTACGAAAAACTTAATCTGGAAATTGTTACAGATGGTTCGATTCATCCTAAAGAAGCACTAAAAGAGGCTGCAAAAATTTTGATTCATCACTTTATGCTTTTCTCTGATGATAAAATCATGCTTGAAACTATAGACGCAGACAATTTAGAAGAGTTCGACGAAGAATTGCTTCACATGCGCCAATTACTTAAGCGAAAATTATCTGACCTCAATCTTTCAGTAAGAGCTCTCAACTGCTTAAAAGCGGCCAATGTTGAAACGTTAGGTGAACTAGTAGAACACAATAAAAACGATTTGCTCAAATTTAGAAACTTTGGTAAGAAATCTCTTGCTGAGCTTGAAGAACTACTAGAAGGATTGAATCTAACCTTCGCTATGGATATTTCCAAATATAAATTAGATAAAGATTAATTAAGAAATGAGACATAATAAAAAGATAAATCACTTAGGGCGTACATCTGCTCATCGTGGAGCTATGCTTTCTAATATGACAGTATCCTTGATTATGCATAAACGCATTTTCACTACTGTTCCTAAAGCTAAAGCTTTAAAGAAAGTTGTAGAGCCAATTATTACCAGATCCAAAGAAGATACTACTCATTCCAGAAGAATTGTTTTCAAGACTCTTCAAAACAAAGAAGCTATAACAGAGTTGTTCCAAAATATATCGCAAAAGGTAGGTGATCGTCCTGGAGGTTATACGCGTATAATCAAAACAGGTAATCGCTTGGGAGACAATGCTGCTATGTGCTTCATTGAGTTGGTCGATTACAATGAAAATATGCTTAAGGATAGCTCAACTGAAAAGAAAACTAGAACACGCCGTTCGCGCAGAAAAGCTTCTACTGATGCAGCAACAGTTGCTAAATCAACCGAAACTGTAGAAGCACCAGAAGCAGCCGCTTCTGAAGATGTGAAGGTAGAAGACAATAAAGCTACTGAACAAGAAGGTGTAAATGATGAGCCCAAAAATGATAAGGAATAAAGACTAATAGTCTTTGAAGTCGCTTTTTCAAAAAAAACGTTGCAAATACATTTGCAACGTTTTTTTATTTATATGCACTTTGAAACATTGAAGTGATTCTGGATGTTATACCTATATGTTTACTAAAATGAAGATATAATATTGCGATGAAACGGAAAAAGATAATAGTTATAGGGTGTGGGTTTGGTGGACTTCAGTTTATTAAAAACTTGAAGAAAAATGTGTACGATATTCTGATTATCGATAAAGTTAACTACCATCAGTTTCAACCGCTTTTTTATCAAGTTGCGGCATCTCAGATAGAACCTGCCACTATTTCATTCCCTCTGCGCAAAATATTTCAAAAAAGGAAAGATATACGTATTCGTTTAGCAACTGTTGAAGGGTTGGACTATCATCAAAAAACAGTTGCAACCTCTATAGGAGAATTCTCTTATGACTACTTGATAATCGCTTCGGGTGCAAAGACAAATTATTTTGGCAATAAAGAGATTGAAGCTAATTCGTTGAGTCTTAAATCTACTTTCAAAGCCATGTCTATTCGTAATAAAACCCTTATGAATTTTGAGAAGATATTGTATGAGAATCAAAAAGATGGTCTTTACAATATTGTTATAGTGGGAGGAGGAGCTACCGGTGTAGAACTTGCTGGAGCATTCGCAGAAATGAAAAAAGAGGTGCTACCCAAAGACTACCCGAATATAGAGGTGCAAAATGTCAAAGTTTATCTTTTGGAGGGGAGTAAGCATACTTTATCAGCAATGAGTGCTTATGCTCAGAAGTATTCACAAAAGTACTTAAAGAAAATGGGCGTGATAGTTAAGACGGGTGTTTTCGTAAATAAATACGATGGTGAAACTGTAACTCTCAGTAATGGCCAAAGCATTGTCTCAAAGAATGTAATATGGTCTGCCGGAGTGAAAGGAAACCCTATTGGAGGCCTTCCTGAAAACACATTGATGCCTTCTGGAAGAATCAAAGTAAATCGCATAAATGAAATAGAGTCAATACAAGATGTTTTTGCTATTGGCGACGTAGCGCACATGGAAACTGATAAATACCCAAAAGGTCATCCTCAGGTTGCAAATGTTGCAATAGGTCAAGCTAAGAATTTAGCTAAGAATATTAATAGAATGCATAATAGCAAGAATGCGAAATTAAAGCAATACGAGTATCGTAATTTAGGTACAATGGCTACTGTTGGTCGTAACAAGGCGCTTGTCGATTTGCCTTTCGCTAAGTTTAGAGGTCGATTTGCTTGGTTTATTTGGATGTTTCTTCACTTAATGCTTATACTAAGTGTTCGCAACAAGCTAGTTATCTTTATTAATTGGGCATGGAATTATATTACCAAAAACAGTTCTTTGCGCTTAATCCTTTTAGATGAAAAAGATTCTTTGGATGAAAACCTTTAGGTTTTGAGTTTTCATATCATATCTATATCTTTAGATGGGTCTGTAAGAGGCTATTTCATAGAGAGAAAAGCTTGATGCATGTGTATATATATATACGATTTCCCAATTATAGTCAATTACATCAATCCTCCCAAACCAAATAGGCCGATACCAACCAATGGTTTAGTTTGTCTCCATCTATTTCTTTTGAGTCTGGTATGCTTATAGTGAGTATATGCTCACCTGCTTCAATATTCTTCAATGGTATTTCTACAGGTGGAACATTGCTGCCGGGGCACCAATTGGAACGCGATAAATCTGATGAAGCAATAGGTTCTTCAATCTCTTTTTCAGCTCTACCCTTCTGCCCTATATAGGCTACAGTCCTTTTTCTCAACCACACGCCAGTAGATGGATTAAATCTTCGGAACGAAGCACAATCTGTACGCCAAGGTGTAAAGCTATAAATCCTTTCTCCATTGACGCTCAGTATATTCTCTTGTGGTCGGAACTCATCGCCGTTTGAGTGACCTCCATGCCCCGATGTAATATATTTCAATCGCACATTTTTCGCACCACTCGGAATTGTAAATGCGATATCTACATCTTTGCGAGCAAAAATATCAGGATGTTTTTGACCAATGTAGTAAACTGTGTTTATGAGAGGCTCTATATGCTTAACAGTCTTAATGTCACACGGCAATTTACTCACGGTGTACGATATATCGAAATCTATTACGTACCCATCTTTGGTCCATGTATCAATAAAAACTCCTACATACACTTCTTCTTCAAACATGGGGAGCAAATCAGAAATATCTTCTTCCCATACTACATTTTTGGCCCACCCGTCTATATATACAGGTTTGCGCTTAGCCGACAGTTCATTATCGTCTGCACTAAAGTGTCCAACACCAAAGGGGGTCATAAATCGCATCATCTCTACAGTTGGTTTATATCTATCTCCTTGCACTATTCCTGTTAGATTTTCATACAATGTATTATCTACTGTTGGATATTTCTCTTTGTTTTGAGCAATATGCATCATATTTATAGCCGATTGGTTTGGGATAATGAAACACGAACCAGTCTTATCCCATGGGTCACCATTAGAAATCAATGTAATTTTTGCAGTCAGTTGTGTGTTTCTTGTAAAGTGTGGTAGTCGTATTTTCTTCAATGCAATTCTTCCGTTACCAATATAGATAATGCTGTCTTTAACGTTCAGCCCATCGGGATGTGCAGATGCATCGAAGTTAATCAATGTTTTAACAAAAACATTTTCTACATTCTCTTGGTTGTCTTGCGCCTTTAAAATGAATGCTACACATAGTGCCATGCATATTACGAAAGCCTTTTTGTTTATCATTTTATAAGTATATAGCGATGTTTGTAATTTAGTATCTGAATAATAGAAAAGACACTGATTTTTATTCTCTTATCAACTAATTGCCTTAGCTATTTGTTACAAAAGTAAAGAAAAAAGTTTATATTTGTAGTAGTATTGTCTGTTAGAAAACAATTGCTCTTATGTATTTGATAAGAAAAACGTCAAAGAAGTGGGGGCGCTTTTATTTACGGCAAAGAATAAGTAAATATTTCAATTTTAAAAACTATGCGCATAAAAGATATCATTCAAGTAATAGAAACTTTAGCTCCACTACCATTGCAAGAAGAGTATGACAATAGTGGAATTCAGGTTGGCGATGCTAATAGAGAAGCTTCGGGGGTGCTGTTTTGTATTGATGTTACCGAGGATGTGATAGATGAAGCCATATCGTTGAAATGCAATCTCATCATTGCACATCATCCCATTGCTTTCAAATCTTTTAAATCTTTGACTGGCAAAAACTATACAGAGCGCTGCATGATAAAAGCCATCAAAAACGATATCACACTTTATGCTGCGCATACCAATCTTGACAATGCTAGTGGGGGCGTAAATTTTAAATTGGCTAGTATGTTGGGCCTTGAGAATGTTAGAATTTTAACCCCAAAGGGCAACGCATTACTCAAATTTATAACAACAGTTCCGCATGATCATGCCGAGAGTGTACGTAATGCAATATTTAATGCCGGAGCAGGCAATATTGGCCACTACGATAGCTGTAGCTACAACTTAGAAGGTGAGGGTACATTTAGAGCTAAAGAGGGAGCCCATCCGCATGTAGGCGAAGTAGATAAACTTCACATCGAACCCGAAGTGCGTATAGAGACTGTGATACCTGCAATGAAGAAAAACGAAGTTATTCGTGCCCTTATTGCTGTGCATCCTTACGAAGAGCCTGTCTTCGATTTATATCCTATTGCTAATGAATGGGCCCAACATGGTAGTGGCATCACAGGCGTTCTGCCCGAGCCCATGCAAGAGCAAGATTTTCTGTACATGCTCAAAGATGTTTTCAAGTTGCACCACGTCAATCATTCTCGTCTAAGAGGCAAAGAGATTCGTGAGGTGGCTCTATGTGGAGGAAGCGGTGCTTTTTTGATTGGGCCAGCCATTGACTACGGCGCAGATGTTTTCATAACGGGAGAAGCTAGGTATAACGACTTTTATGATGTAGAAGATAAGTTATTGCTTGCAGTAATAGGACATTACGAGTCTGAAATTTGCACAAAAGATATTTT
>CAYVLC010000162.1:2294-5549 GCA_964452155.1 uncultured Dysgonomonadaceae bacterium | reverse complement strand
GCATCATCAAACGACCCTGCTGCAATAATCTCTTCTGAGTTTACAAAAAATATCTCATCGGCATTTTCAATCGTATTAAGCCGGTGGGCAATAATAACCTTGGTTGTCGTTTTGGGCAGATTGTTGAGTATTATCTCCAGTTGTTTTTCAGTAACTGTATCAATGTTTGCAGTTGCTTCATCAAGAATCAGTAGTTCGGGTTTCCTCAGTATTGCTCTCATGAAAGCAATTATCTGTTTCTGGCCCAAACTTATGCTATCGCCAGTCATCTCTATGGGTGTCTCCAGTCCTTTATCAAAAGGGGTAAGCAAATCCAAAAGGCGGGCATCATTGAGTACTTCTTCGAGCTGCTGGTTTGTGAGCCCACCACATTTGCTGTTGCCATAGAGTATATTTTCGCGTACTGTACCTGTAAATAGGATAGGGTCTTGCAGAATGAACCCAATTTTAGAAGCTCTCTCGCAAGCTGTGTATGTTTGAATATCTTTTCCGTCTAAGAGTATTGCACCTTTTGATGCATCGTACAGCCTACTAATTAGGGATGCTGTTGTAGTTTTTCCTCCACCAGTTGGGCCAACAAATGCATACGTCTTGCCTTTTTGTAAAGCGAAGCTCACATTTCTCAATACTCTTTTCCCTGTAGGATATGTAAATGAAACATTATTGAAATGCAGGAACGACGTGCTAGATGTACCATCTGCGCTTTCAATAATTGGCAAATTACTTTTGAGCGAGAGCAGGTGCGATATTCTATCCCAAGCGGCAAGCGTTAGTTGAAAACTGGCCCAAAGGTTGGCCATCTGCCGAAGTGGGTTGTAGAAATTGGCAACATAAGCAATAAAACTGATGAGCAATCCAACCGAGAAGCGTCCTTGCATAATGAGCCATATACCCAATGATAGTACTATCAATTGCCCTATATGTGATGCAAAAGTATATATGGGGCTCAATAGGCTATTGGCTATTCCGGCACGAATAGACTTTTTGTAATTCTCTTTGGTTGCATTGTTTAATCGTTTCTGAAAGTAGTCGCGTCTATTGAAGGCTACAATGACCTTGAAGTTGGCAAGCCCCTCTTGTATCTCTGCTGAAAGATTGCCAATACTCTGAAGCGTATCCTCATTTTTTCGTCTAATCCAAGGCGAAATAGCAATTGTGAAAACCAGTAGCAGAAGGGTGGGCGAGAGTGTAGCCAAACCCAGAGGTAGGTTTATAGCCAAAAGGAATATAGCAGCCCCACTCATCATGATAAGGCTACTAATAAACTGCATGAGCGATTGAGAGAAAAACTGATTCAACTTGTCGGTATCATTATTGATGCGCGATATGAGGTCGCCTGCTTTGTTTTGATTGAAAAAGTCGAGTGGTAGTTCTTGCAGTTTCTCAAAGACAGCATTGCGGAGGCGAAAAAGTAATCTCTGCCCAATGCTACCCATCATGCGTATTTGCACGTAGTTGAGAATAAATGCACCAATGTATATAGCTAGCAGTATGCCTGCAAAGATGAGTACACCGGTGTAGTTCTTGGTCTGTACATGTGTGTCTATGGTGTAGCCCAACAAGTAAGGGCCCAAGAGGCTCAGCCCTACATTTAGTACAATGGCCAGAAATGCAATGGTGAGTTTACGCCGCTCGGTACCAATAATGCTTAGCAGTTTGCGGAGCGAGGCAATAAAATTGCGCTCTCGTTTTATTTCATTATTTGGTTTGTTCAGATCATAATTCATATTGCTCGGTGCTTTGTTGCGATTTGTATATCTGAATATATTCAGGAGATGTTCTCAATAGCTCCTTGTGTTGCCCCGAGGCTATAATCTGGCCACTCATGAGCAGTAAAATCTGATCAAAATCTTTTACTGGCTCTATTTTCTGTGTAATGGATATAAGCGTGAGGTTGGGATAATTGTTCTGAATATTGGCGAGAATCTTGTCTTCTGTTTTCTGGTCAACTCTGGCAGTGAAATCGTCTAGTAGGAGTATTTTCGGATTCAATGTGAGTGCCCTTGCCAACATTATTCTTTGCTTTTGTCCACCCGATAGACTACTGCCACGTTCCGAAACAATGGTTTCTAACTTATTGGGGAGTCCCTCTATAAAACTGGACAACTCGGCTGTTTCAATTGATTTTTGCAATGCCTCATGGGTAACCGAATCGCTGAAACCAATGTTTTCTCTTAAACTTAAATTAAAAATCACACTGTCTTGAAATACCAAACTTACATCTTTGTACAATGTTTTGCTCGTGTATTTGTCAATGGCAACTCCATCCAGCTCCAAGGTTCCAGAGTCGGGAGCAATAAGATTGGTAAGTAGATAGAGCAGTTGGCTCTTGCCAGCAGCTGTGGGGCCAATAATGGCAGTTTTGCTACCCGCCTTTACCGAAAACGAAACATGCTTGAGAATTGGTTTGTCTTCGTAAGTGAGCGACACATTGTTGAGTACAATATTTCCCTCTATCTCACTTTCTATCAATCCTGTTTCGCGGGGTGGCGGTGTAGAAAGAATGCTTTGTATTCTGTCGTTTGAGGCAGTAGCCGAGGCAATGATATTGCTCATAAACCCTATCATCATTACCGGGAATATGAGCATTACAACATAACTATTGAAAGCTGCAAAGTTGCCAATAGTAAGCGTGTCTATCACTACAAAGTGGCCTCCCAATGCAAGAATGAGAACTACAGCTAGGTTGGATACAAACATTATGCTGGGAACGAGTACCGAAAACAGGCGCACAATGGATAGCCCTAAGTTGCGCGACTCGAGGTTCTTTTCCAGAAACTTTTGGTTTTCGGGTTGCTGTGCGTTCAGCACCCTTATGAGTGCTGCGCCCAGTATGCTCTCGTTGATAATCTTGTTGAGGGCATCAATTACTTTGCGGCTCTTCTTGAAGATAACCCTTGCCTTGGTGAAGACAACAAAAAAGGCAATCGCAATTATTGGAACAATACCAAGCACTGCAAGGGCCAGTTTCCAGTTGATGAGTATCATCAGCACCGTTACACCCACAATAATAAATAGGGATGAGATGATGGCAACAAAAGCTTGCGAAACAAACGATTTTACAGAACTCATGTCGGAAGTAAGGTTTGTAAGTAGCTTTGATGGATTGGACTGTTGGATGAACGAAAAGCTCTGTACAGAGAGCTTCTCTACAATCTCCTCTCGCAGATTGCGTGCCACCCTCTCAGCCGTAAAGGTTTGTAGAATTCCTTGTAGCAATGCAAAAATAAAGATGCCGCTTGCTGCCAATAGAAA
>CAYVLC010000162.1:0-2194 GCA_964452155.1 uncultured Dysgonomonadaceae bacterium | reverse complement strand
GAAGCATTTTTCTTTTGAAAAGTGGGTGCTTTGCATCGCTGCAAAGGGGTCTTTTATGAAAAAGTGTATGCTTTGCATCGTTGCAAAAGGGGCTTTTATGAAAAAGTGTATGCTTTGCATCGTTGCAGAGAGTTTTTATTTGCGAAGAAATTGGGTTTGTTGCCTTTCGGAGAGAGGCTAAATAATAATTTCATAGCAATACAATACAATACAGCACAACTCATGTCTATGGTAGGCAACGATAACAAAAGCGAGGACTCCTCCTCGCTTTTGCTGTTTCGATTGCTCAGTTTAGAGGGTTTTCTTAAAACTTAAATGTGAATCCACCCATCAAACTGATGCCTTGTGCCGGATGACCATACCATATATCGTACGATTGATTGAACAGGTTGTTGGCCTTGAGGTTTATGGTAAACATCTTGTTGATGTTGTACAAAGCGCCTGCGCTAAGGTCATTAATATCATTTTTTGTCTGACTTTCGCCTGCGGCAAGATACCATCTTTCGTTGGCAAAGTAGTATCCCAGCATTAGTTTTAGCTCATTAGTAACTGTAAATGTTGCATCAATATTGGCTTCCAGTCCTGGCTTGTTCCAGGCTTTCAGTTCAGTTGGTTCAAACTCCAATCCTTTTACTTTACTTAGAGAGTAGAAGTTTTTTTGCACCTTTAGCGCAACATCCAATGGCGCCCATATGTTGCTGCGAATGCTTGCACCTATGTGCGAATGGGTCAAGTCTCCAAAGACTGGTTCAAGAAACTCTTGATTAGGCACACTGTTTTCAAACGGATAATCAGATTTGAGCACCAAGAAATGCTCATCGTTAGTTTTCTTGTATCCTCCAAATATATCTATGCGAAAACCATCCATTGCTCCAATCTTTGTGCCACCATCAATTGCAAAGGGGGTGTGAGAGTGTTTCACTATGGTGTTGGGCAGTAGGTAGCGCGACTCTCTGTACATATCTAGGTAGGTGTTCTTCTCAACACCTCCCGTTGCGTTTAGATAGAGCGACGAGTTGTCTGTCATCATCACAGATAGTGCTATATTGGGCGAGATGTAAAACTTGTTTTCCTCAGCAAACACAAAGTCCACATTTGCACCCAGTCTCATTTTCCAATTAAACCCTTCGAAATGGATATATGGATTGGCATCTAGCATCAGGAAGTTCGAAATCTTTTCGTCTGCAGTCAGAGTTGTTATCTCATCGTAAAACACCCCGGTAAACTCTCCCTCAATTCCCACAAGATTGTCTCCACCCATAAACGATTTATTCAAATCGATGTTTGCTTCCACTTGATTGCCACCTAAGCTTTCGTCTTTGAGGGTTCTGCCATATTTAGTGGTAAAGTAGTTGTAATTGAAAGATCCTCTGTAGTTGATAGCTTCTTTCTGGGTGTTGTGCAATGCAGCTTTTAGGTTAAAAACGCTCAGCGTTTGATTGTTGTCTTCGTGCATTCTTGTCGGTGCATCAAAGTTGTTGCCATAGTAGTTAAATTGAGAATGCAGAAAGGAGCCATAGATATCGAACACCGAAGCTTCAAAAACATGTCTGTAGTTCAGCTTTGCAAAGTTGTCCATCAGCTTCATTTTTGTCTCCTTGCTTGTCAAACCCTTCTGATTATAGTCGAGGTTGCCATTGGTGGAGTTGTGTAGAAACACAAAGTTTACCTTGTCGGTCTCGCTATCCAAAAATCTAAACCCCAGTGCACCATCAATGTTGGCATAGTTGCCTGCATTTAGTTTCAGATATCCTTTTTGCAGACTAAAGGGGATGTCTGTCATTATTTGGCTGGGTTGGGCCAGTGCTATTTCAATTGGGGGTGTAGCACGCGTTGTCCAAATTGCATAGTCTGTGTTTGCTTTCGTCACCTGTGGTTCGCGCACTGCAGGCAGGCTGTTTATCTTATTTGCATCCTGTAGTGTAGGATTAAATTCGCGTTGCAGCTCCAGCTGCCTTGTCAACACTGTGTCTTGAAGGGCTTGTGCTTGCACGCCTAAGATTGTAAACAGTGCTACTATTACGGTGAATATATTCTTTTTCATATTCTATATATACTTGTTTGTTTTTTTTCTTATCGAAGACTATCTATTCTCTGTTGAGTCTCTCGTTTATCATTTGCTCTATGTCAGACTCACGCCCATTATAGTTAGCTTTCAAACTCTCTATGTACTGACGTGCTTGAAACTTGTCGC
>CAYVLC010000161.1:1433-5558 GCA_964452155.1 uncultured Dysgonomonadaceae bacterium | reverse complement strand
TAATAAGAAATTATACATCCGTTTTTTTAGTAATACAATCTCTGTAGGGGTATCTTCTTTGCGAGATTACAGATAGAGAATCCCTACAGAGGAATCTCTCATCATAAAATTCAGATGAACGATCACTACCAAGGAGGGAAAGATAAAAGTTATAGAATATACGATACCTGCTGTTTAGACATGACAAATGAATACTTGCAATCCTATTAAACTGTTAATAAAAGAAGTGTTGGTAATTATATAATGTATTAAGCTTAATATAACCTGAGCAATTGTATATAAAGAGTGATTAAGTCTTAAAAAAGCATCAGCTATTGCTTGTGATGAATGTATATAATTTTAAAAAATATTTGTGAGTGCCTTGTGTAACTCAGTAGAAGCTTTTGGAGTCGGGGTATTCAAGAAAGTCGAGTGTTGAATTATTTTGTTTAATAAGATTTTCTTTTAATCTATGTAGCCTCTAAATTTTTTGAAATTAGGTCTTAGAATAGGTTTGCACCACTTGTTGTTTTTTTATGCGAGCGTTAAGTGATACTTTCAAGTTTACTTAGAATTTCCTCAACTCTAGTTTTCTGTAATTTATTGATGAAAAATTATTAGTTAGAAAATAGTCAATGTCTAAAATTATTTTATAATTTCACCGTTTAAATACTCCAAAACTAGTATATAAATAAAAAAATGACGTTTATCACTGCGAGTATAAAATTAAACAAATAACTCCATTGAGTGAAGATATAAAAAATAAAACTAGAAAAACTTTTTTTTATTCTGAAAAATGCTCTATATTGCAGCCGATAAAAAAATCTTTTTATTTAGAAACAATAATAAGAATCAATAAAAGGATATATATATGTTTTTATTTCGCAAAACACATGATGTATAGGGTGCTACAGATTAATTTTAGTGTTTTTGTGTTATAATGTGCAGTTTTGAAATAATAGGGCTTGTAAATGTTTTATTAATAAAACACTTCATGCATTTAGATCTTTTTTAGCCTAAGTGATTCTCTTTTTCCATTTTTGACACAATAAAAAGAGAGGTTGAGCATAGAAAGAAATTTATTGTTACACTTTAAGTTGAAGTTGTAGGTATCGGGTTTTGATCCTTTCGCAAGTTCAATTAATTAAACTTTATATAATTTTTTTACACATGAACAATTCTACTATTAAGACTAAGTTATCTTTAATGATGTTTTTCCAGTTTTTTATCCAAGGTGCGTGGTATGTTACAATGGGTACATATCTTGGTAAAACTCTTAATTTCACAGGAGTCCAAATTGGCTTGGCGTATGGAACTGCAGCTATTGCTGCTATAATCTCGCCAGTCATCGTAGGGATGATTGCGGATAGGTTCTTCTCTGCTAATAGAGTTTTGGCATTTGTAAATATTTTAGGGGCAATTCTACTTTTCTGGTTGTCACAAATAAATCATTTCTCACTGTTTTTTCCAGTCTTATTGGGATACACAATCTGTTTTATGCCTACCATGTCTCTGACCAACTCAATTTCATTCGAAAATTTAAAAAATCCGGCTAAAGAGTTTTCGCGGATTCGCTTATTTGGTTCTTTTGGATGGATAGGTGCTGGTTTGCTTATAAGTGCTTTAGGCTTGGAGGCTTTTTCTACACCTTTTGTTCTAGCAGCGGCAGTTTCTTTAATAGCTGGTTTGTATGCACTTATATTGCCTTACAAGGCCCCTGTGAAAAAAGCAGAAAAATTGAAAATTGGAGAAATTCTAGGATTTGATGCTTTTAAACTTACAAAAGAACGATCTTTTCTAGTGCTTCTTATATTTTCTATACTTATATGTATTCCTCTTGCATTTTATGATTCCTTTACCAACCTTTTTATTACTGATATAGGAATCAAAAATGCAGCCGCATCAATGAGCCTTGGGCAAGTAGCCGAAGTTATTTTCTTATTTACCTTTCCGTTTTTCTTTGCTAAACTAAAATATAAAGGAAGTATAGTAGCCGCAATTGTTGCATGGGTTGTGATGTATGGTTTCTTTGCACTAGGCGCATACACAGGGCAGACAGCCTTGATCTATTTGGTATTACCATTACATGGTTTTTGTTTTACTTTCTTTTTCGTTGCTGGACAATTGTATGTTGACGAGCAGGCTCCCGCTTCTTTGCGCAACTCTGCACAGGGGTTAATTGCTTTTGCAACCTACGGGGTGGGCAAGTATCTTGGCACATTGGTGGCAGGAAGTGTTGTGCATCAAAACACATCGACTGGTTCGTATGATTGGGTTTCTGTATGGATAGTTCCATTCGTTATGGCTGTTCTGATATTGGTTGGATTTGTTTTCTTATTTAGTGAAAACAAAAAGAAAAAAGAAATTTTGGCCTAGCAGTTAAAATACATTAACATGCAATTGATTAAGGCACGCTACTATTCAGTTGCATATAACACTAAAACGTTTATTTAAGTCAGTAGTATTAAATGATAAATCTTAAAGTATTCTTAATTAAAAATTACCTAACATGAACAAAACATTTAAAGATTTTCGAACAAAAATGAGGACTGCAAATATTCAGCGAATCCCTCTTTTATTGTTGCTTTTTTTCATGATCCCTGCATTTACAGTGTTTGCACAAAAAACTGTAAAAGGAGTGGTGAGTGATGTAACGGGTGAACCCATGATTGGGGTGAACATTGTGATTAAAGGAACAAGTACTGGAACTGTAACAGATCTAGATGGTTCTTACAGTCTTGAAGTGCCAAATGACAATGTTGTTTTGGTGTTTTCTTACATTGGTTACCTAACATCTGAAGTAGTTGTCGGTAATCAAACAACCATTAACCAGACGCTAATGGACGACACGCAGGTGTTTGATGAATTAGTGGTTGTGGGGTATGGCGTACAGAAAAAAGTAACCGTTACCGGTTCTGTAGCATCAGTAAGAGGTGAAGATTTAAAAGCTTCTCCTACAACAAACTTAACCAACTCTATGGTAGGCCGACTACCTGGTGTGATTGGTTTTCAACGTGCCGATGAACCTGGTGGTGGTGGTACTACTATTCGTATTCGAGGTACCAATTCATTGGGTAGTAACGATCCTCTCATAGTTATTGATGGTGTTCCTGGACGCTCAGGAGGCCTTGATCGTCTTAATCCTAACGAAATAGAATCTATTTCTGTACTCAAAGATGCATCTGCAGCCATTTATGGTTCTCGTGCTGCTAATGGTGTTATTTTAGTTACTACAAAAAGAGGAAAAGAAGGAAAACCTACTATTACTTATGATGGAAATTTTGGTGTTTCGACTCCTACAAGATTGCCCGAGGTGGCCAATGCATTTGAATATGCCACTTTGTTGAATGAAATTAATACAAATGTGGGGGGGAATCCAGTTTATACCAACGAAGAATTGCAGAAGTTTAAAGATGGATCAGACCCATGGAGTTATCCAGATACTCATTGGGCCAAAGAATTAATAAAATCGGCATCTCCTATGTATCGTCATGATGTAGGCCTTTCTGGAGGATCAGATCAGTTTAAGTATTATGTAAATCTTGCAGCTAATGGTGAGGATGGTATTTATAAGAACTCAGCTAACAGATACGACCAATATAGTGCACGTGTAAATTTAGATGCAACTATAAACGATTATGTTAAGATTTCATTTGGTAATATTAGTCGTATGGAGTATCGTCAGTATCCTACAAGAGGTGCTTATGATATATTTATGGGTGCTATTCGTAGTAAGCCGACCTTACCCGCTTATTGGCCTTCCGGTGAACCAGGGCCTGATATTGAGTATGGAATTAATCCAGTTGTGACAGGTACAGATGCAACAGGTTACGATAGACAAAAGGACTACTATATACAAAACACGCTACGAGGTGATTTCAAAATACCTGGCGTGGAAGGATTGACACTAACAGCTAGTGGTTCGTATGATAAGTATTTTAAAGTAAGAAAGCGTTTTACTAAACCTTGGACATTGTACACGTGGGACGGTAATCCAGAACATGTTTTACAACCTGGACAGAGAGGCCCTGGTACTCCTGAGCTGACTGAACAATTGACTGACCAAACATTCTGGATGACCAATGCTGTTGCAAATTATGAAAGAACATTTGGTGACCATGCTATTGGAATTACCGCAGGTGTTGA
>CAYVLC010000161.1:0-1333 GCA_964452155.1 uncultured Dysgonomonadaceae bacterium | reverse complement strand
ATTCAGTATTTGAATACTTATGGTTTTGGTACAGACTATCTGTTTGGAAAAGGTTTTGTGAAAACATTGGTTCCTACACGTACCCCCAACCCCAATATTACATGGGAGGTTGGTACAACCTATAACCTAGGGTTTGACTTCCAGTTTTTGAGAAATCGTTTGACATGGGAGAGTGATATATTCTACCATAAGCGTACAAACATGTTGATTTATAGAAATGCTTCACTACCCGAAACATCTGGTATTACACTACCAAGAGAGAACTTGGGTGAGATGGAGAATAGAGGGATAGAAACATTGATTTCTTGGAATGACCGCGCAGGCGACGTAAACTATAATGTTTCTCTTAACACTACTTACGCAAAAAATAAGATTTTGTTTTGGGATGAAACACCTGGAATTCCTGAATGGCAACAATCAACTGGCAAACCTGCAGGAACTTCACTATACTATATTTATGACGGAGTGTTTAAAGATCAAGCCGAAGTTGACGCATATCCACATTGGACAAATGCTAGACCTGGAGATATAAGATTTTTAGATTATAATGGAGATGGTAAGATTGATGCTGACGACCGCGTGAGAAGCGATAAAAACGCTGAGCCAAGATTGGTTTTTGGATTGACATTTGGAGCACAATGGAAAAAATTCGACTTGATGGTACTATTTCAAGGAGCGTTGGATGGAGAGACATATATTTGGAGAGAACGTGCTGGTGAAGCTGGCAACTTCTATAAAATGACTTACGATAACAGATGGACTCCAGAGAACCCAAGTTCTGTACACCCACGTGTTTATAATAGAGAAAATGAATATTGGGTATCAAATAGGAATACCTATTATTTATTCAATACAGACTATTTGCGTCTAAAAAACATTGAACTTGGATATACACTAGATTTTCCATTTATACAAAGAGCAGGTATTCAAAATATGCGTATATTTGCCAATGCATCAAATCTATTTACAATAGATAATGTTAAAGTTCAAGATCCAGAGAGTAACGAGACAGGGTACAATTATCCTCAGAGAAAAGTAACCAATGTGGGTATCTCATTAACTTTTTAAAATAAACAGACATGAATAAAATAAAATATTTTTTAGTAACTTTACTCATCATTCCTTTTATAGCTAGCTCTTGTGCCGACTTTATGGATTTGACTCCTACAAGCGAATATACAGAAGAGGCTGTCTTTACGGATGCTGGGTTAACTCAGGCCTTTGTTGACGGAATATACAATACTGTTCAAGCAGGTGCACGTGAACATACGTTAGATGGTTTGACAGATGATGCTTACTTTACTCACAATTATGGACAGGTAGCTGTAAATAC
>CAYVLC010000160.1:0-5629 GCA_964452155.1 uncultured Dysgonomonadaceae bacterium | reverse complement strand
TTAAATGCTGGTGTGCAGCTATCACACATGCACCTTCATAATTTATCTTCATCAATTTGTTGGTAAGCGGTATGCCACCCCTTGCAAACAACTCCATGGGCTCCATGGTTGGCGAGTTGTGTTCACTTCCAAAAGTAACTACAAAACCTGCATTGTAAAGAAATTCGGCATACACCTCCAACAGTTGCACATCATTGCGGGTAGTTATAAACTCTACTGAGTGAAACCCGCGATTTTTCAACTCTTTTGCAACCCGTTGCAAATCGTTTTCAAAGTCGGTGTAGTTGCCATTCTTATCGTCTGCCAAAAAAGGGTATGTAGGAATACCACCTGCATTCAGAATAATTTTAGAGACTGTAGCTACCGACAGAAAAGCATTGCGCTCTTCTAGCACAAAAGCTGCGCCACCCGCTTTAAGCAAGTTGCCACGAATTTCATTTTCCACATCAGCAATGTTGGTAGTTGAAGACTTTAGTTCAACACCCCCAAACAACTGTTGCATTATCGCTTTTATTCTTGATGGGTCGTTTCCTGCCGCTTCATACACTTTCATGCGAAGTGCTTTCGCTAGGTGACGTTCACGTATGGCTCCTTTTGTGAGCTCCTTCGTAATCCAATCAAAGTCGAGAGAGAAACCAATGCTGTTTGCATCTAAAAGCTCGTTCAGTTTGTTGCACATAGCCGCAACCTGTTCGTTCGATTTTTCGCGAACATCTGCCAGCTGAGTTGCATAGGGTTCCGATAAGCTAAAAGGATATTTCAACCCCTTACCACTTATATAGGTGCGTCCGGGATTGCCTGGATCATTCACCCTCAATCCGTTTTTCTGATCATCCTCGTTTAAACTAATCAATTCGATATTGAATAACGGATACAGATGGCGTTCCATGCATCCTGCATACCACTCATCATAGCCAGCAGTGGTGTAAAAGTCGTTGATACCAACAACTTTTACATTTTCTACAACTGCCCTATCTAGTGCATCATTCACATTGTCGAATGCGCTGAATGAGTAGGGCGTATGTAGGTGTGCATTAACTTTAATATAATTCATACTACTAACAATTTAATGCTGCAACACTATTAAACTCCACTTTTTGAACGACGAATCATCTCTGCATCCGTGAAATTCTCACCAGGCATATAATCTTTCAATGGTTGTATGCGCTCATGAATCATATCTAGAAACCAACTTGGTTGTGGGAAAAACCAATCTTCCAATTCATAAGCCGGTGTAATCCAGTTGCGAGAACCAAGAACCGACACGGGAGCATCGAGGTAGTCGAAGCATAATGAGCTTATATTGTTTGCTAAATCATTTAGGAAAGAACCACGTGTTGTGGCATCACTTGCAACAATTAGCTTGCCTGTTTTCTTTACCGAGTCCACCACTTTCTCATAATTGAAAGGCACCAAACTACGGGCGTCAATCACTTCGGCACTCATGCCGTACTTCTCTTCCAGTTCTTTTGCTGCTTGCAAAGCAGGGTATAGTGTATGACCTATTGTAAGGAAGGTAATGTCTGTTCCTTCTTTCTTCACATCAGGCTCTCCAAGCGGTATTTCGTAGTACCCTTTCGGAACACCACCTTTATGGAATTGTTCACCTATGTCATATATACGTTGGCTCTCGAAGAAGATTACTGGATCTGTACCCTGAAGCGCTGTGTTCATTAAACCCTTAGCATCATACGGAGTTACAGGGAAACACACCTTAATGCCTGGAATATGGGCAACCAATGAAGTCCAATCTTGTGAGTGCTGTGCACCATATTTTGAACCAACTGAAACTCTTAGCACAACTGGCATCTTCAGCACATTGCCACTCATGGCTTGCCATTTGGGCAATTGATTGAAAACCTCATCGCCACAACGGCCAAGGAAGTCGCAATACATTATTTCGGGTATCACTCGCCCTCCACACATGGCATAACCAATGGCTGTGCCAACAATGGCTGCCTCAGAAATGGGCGAATTGAACAAACGGTGATAAGGCAAGGCTTCGGTTAAACCTCCATATACTGCAAAAGCACCCCCCCAATCTCGATTTTCCTCACCATAAGCTACCAATGAAGCATCTTTGTAAAACCTATCGATGATGGATTCGAAAATAGCATCGCGCAATTGAAACTGTTTCATTTTGCTAAATGGTTTGCCATCTTCGTCAAAAGCAAATCGCTCTTTTGTAGCAATTCTCTTTACGCGTGGGTTGTCTTCCATTGGCATCAATACTTCAGGTTTGGCATCCGAAAAAGAATCTACCGATCCGTTCGAGAACATCATGTTGCCAATAACATCACGCTGTTTCATTAGCGGTGATATCTCATCGTCGATAGCCATTAAGAACATATTATAAACCAGCTCCTTTACATCAGTCCAAACATCATCTAAATCTTTTTGAACTACAACATCGGCATCAATCAATTGATTACCAAAAGTAGCAATACAATCTTGTTTTTCCCATGCTTCCACTTCCTCTTTTGTTCTATACGATGATGCATCAGAAGGTGAGTGCCCGCTGTACCTGTATGTTAGTACATCTAGCAATACGGGTCCTCTTTTCTCTTCAATTATTTTGCGTTTTCGCTTGTATGCGTCAATCACAGCCAATGGATTGTATCCATCTACTCTTTCGGCGTGCATCTGTTCGGGATTAACTCCCGCTCCAATACGTGCTGCAATGTCATAGCCCATAGTTTCGCCACAAGTTTGACCACCCATACCATATTGATTGTTGACAATATTGATGATAACAGGCAAGCCCCCATTCATGTCGCCTTTCCACAGTTCTCTGAACTGATCCATGGCAGCAAACGTGATTCCTTCCCATACAGGGCCACAACCCATAGCTGCATCGCCAATGTTGGCTACTACCATACCAGGTTTGCGATTTACTTTTTTGTAGAGAGCTGCACCCACAGCAATGTCTCCCGAACCACCCACTATGGCATTGTTGGGATAAACACCAAATGGGGTAAAGAAGGCATGCATAGAACCGCCCAAGCCTTTATTGAAACCTGTTTCGCGTGCAAATATCTCGGCCAACGTTCCGTAAACTAAAAAACGACGTGCCAATTCTTTGGCCGTTCCTTGAAAGTCTTTTTGAACAATCTTCAAAACTGCTCCATCAAAAAACGATGTCATTATCTCCATCAACTCTTCATCGTTGAGTTTATTGATGGCAGACATACCCTTTGCAAGTATCTCGCCATGCGAACGGTGACTACCGAAAATGAAATCGTCAACAGTGAGCGACCATGCCATACCTACAGCCGATGACTCTTGCCCAATGGACAAATGCGCAGGTCCAGGATGGTTGTACTCAGTACCATTATACTCACCCTTAGTTTTTATGGTATTAAGCATAGTTTCAAACTCACGAATGAGCACCATGTCATGATAAATAGTCATTAACTCTTCGTTGGTATAGTTATCTCTTTCTTCTTTTACCGTTTTCTGATATTGATTAACGGGAATGGGATCGAATTCAATGAAACTGGGTTTTCTAACCTTTATTGGGTCTATGTGTTGTGTTTTAGCCATCTTATTATTGATTTTATTATTTAATCGTTTTTTTTGTTATGTAAGTCAGTCTATTATAAATCTATTGTTAGATTCTCAATCTCTACAGCAATTTGCTTCAAGAAACGTGTTGCTTCGCCACCGTCAAGTGAACGATGATCGTACGTAAGACTCAATCCAATGTAGGGAACAAAAGCATACACACCGTCGCCTAAATCTTTTGGACGAGGAGTAATGGTGTTGACACCCAAAATTGCCGATTGAGGTAGATTGATAATAGGAGTGAACATTTCTAAACCATAGTTTCCTAAGTTCGACACTGTAAAAGTTCCTGCTTCAGCAGCCAATATATCTGGATTGATGCCACCCTTGCGACAAGCATTGGCCACTTCTTTCAATTGATTGGCAAGTCCGGTTATTGACAAATCGTCTGCATTGCGAACAGTTGGCACCATTAATCCACGCTCTGTATCAACTGCCAATGCTAAATGCACCTTGCTGAAATAGCGAATACTGTCGCCTAGAAAGTGTGTGTTTACGTTCGGGAATTTCTTCAATGTCTTAACTACTGCAAAGCAAACCAAGTCATTCAGCGTAATGTTGGTCGTTAGTGTTCCTGCCCCCATGGCTGCTTTCGCACGTTTGCGAATAGCCAATATGTTGCGTGCATCTGCACCCAAATGATGCGTTAGTTGTGCAGAGTTTTGTAGCGATGCGTGCATTGACCTACCAATGAGCTTGCGCATATTCGATATTTTTTTCTCTTCGTAGTCTATGCCGTACTCTTTGTTTGGTAGTGGAGTAAAATCTGATGACCGTGTTTTGCCAGCCAAACCTGAGCCTGAGCCTTGCACTTCCAATCCTTCTTCTGTAGCCATTCTTTTGGCAAGAGGTGTCATTTTGGATCTTTTAGACAAAGCATCCTCAATGTCTCTTTCAATGATTCGGCCTTGTGGACCCGAACCTGAGAGCTGTTTTGTATTAAGTGCTTCTTTGTTGGCCAATTTCTTTGCACGTGGAGATATAAATGAAGTCTCTGGTGCATTGATTGCTGCAGATGGTACATTTGGGTCAGTTGCGATTGTCTCTTTTTCAACATCTTTTGATGCTAGTGCAGAAATAGATTTCTCCTCTACTGTTGCTGAATCATCTACTTTGGCAGACTCCTCACCTTCAAGCAATTCTGATATATCTTCCCCCTCATTACCGATGATCATCATTTTATTCAAAACTGGTACTTCATCGCCATCCTCATAAAATACTTTGAGAACAACGCCTTCGGCTGGAGACTCTTCCTCAAAAACAGCTTTATCTGTTTCGTAAGAAAACAGTATATCGCCTTTCTTAACAGCGTCTCCCACCTTCTTACTATCGATGATGATACAACTCTCTACTGATTGCCCTTGCTTGGGCATAATTACTACAAATGCCATAGAAAATGTTTTAGGTATAAATATTATATATCAACAGTGCTGAACTGTACTGATGCAAAGATACTTATAATAAGGAAACTATGCAAGAACAAACTTTAGTAAAATAAGGCATTCTTTTTTTCGTACATCCGAAACCCTGTTTTAAAAATTCGAGCTAAACTAAACTGAAATAATATAAGACAAATGTACCACATACTTCTTGCAATTTATTTCAAATATTGATTTTTAGGCCATGCTTTTTGATATTTATTTATTGACACCGCAATTATTTAGCAGCCTCAATATCAATTTGCTCATATCTGAGAAACTTGCACATTGAAACAGAAAAACAATATCTACTAGAGCTTTAAACACACGTTTCAATAAAAAACCAGTAATGAATTATTTATAATAACCCAAAATCCATAAAGTAGATACTCAGTTACGCATTAATTCTTCAAAAACAGCACCATCATATTTTCGCAGAGTCTATACATCTGTGAGGAATAGCTCGATTTATCTTCTCGCTTAAAGATAATACAATCAGATATACTAGCAACTCACTTTCTATTGCACAACTATCTTATTAATGCGTTACACTGATGGCTTTGAGTGTTCAGGAATTTCTATTGTAAGACAACAATAAGAAATCATGATGTTCAGGAATTTCTATTGTAAGACAACAATAAGAATTC
>CAYVLC010000159.1:0-5640 GCA_964452155.1 uncultured Dysgonomonadaceae bacterium | reverse complement strand
GATCAAATACATGCTTACTGTATTTCCAATCCACATCGGCAAGGCCAACAATATTTTGACTTTCCATGTTTTTAAGGTTAGCAAAACCCATTCCACCTACACCAATACCAGCAATATTTAATTTATCGCTGGGCGCAGTGTGCCCAAAACTTTTTCCGAGTACACTAGATGGTACTACGGTTAAACCAACCGCAGCAGTGGCTCCGGTTTGTAAAAATCTTCTTCTCGAAATTCTCTTAGACATAAGCTTAGTTATTTATAGTTTAACAGCATCTATTTTAGATGTAAAATCCTCCAAATTTATGCAATATTTGTGTACTAACAAACAAATTCTTGCTTTAATCGTAATGTTTAAGTCATTTTAATTGATTTGACCTCAATATACACAAAACTATCATACTTTACGACCTTTCCTATTGCTTTTTGACAGCTATACTTATTATTATAGGTAAAAACATTTTTTTCACCAGATATAAAACCATCTTCTACATTTTTTGTAAGTTTGCAATACATTTTTGTTTCATGGGTATAGCTGCTACAAATAATACATGAAGCAGAAAACTCAACTTGTAGAAAAGTGAAGAGAGCAATCATTAATTCTGAAAATAAAACATATAGAGTGCGTATTTTTTAAAGTAAGTTTTTATAACAATATATTATAGACGACTATTTTATACATTTATAGATGAGCAAATGATGGCTACTAACAAAAGCATAGAAACTGACATTGAGAAGATTGAAAAACTTGGTAAACTTCGTGAAGTCGAGAACTTCGAATTCAGAGCATTCCTCAAAGGACAAGACCCAGACAGGATTGACAAAATTGTGCACAGGCTAAATCTTGAAATCTCTAACCAAATAGACTGCACAGCTTGTGCAAACTGTTGTGTGAAATTGAACCCATGCATTACCAATAAAGATATCAAGAGACTATCGCAAAGATTAAACCTTAACCCACAACAAATAAAGGATAATTATATAGAGATGGATGACGGAGTACAATACTTAAGAAATAAGCCATGCTCTTTCTTGAATGACAAAAAATGCACTGTATATAATGACAGACCAGAAGATTGTGCCTCGTATCCTCATTTGCAAAAAAAGCATTTTATATCAAGACTTTGGGGAGTGATAGATAATTACTCTATTTGTCCCATTGTTTTTAATGTT
The DNA here is from genome assembly GCA_964452155.1 of uncultured Dysgonomonadaceae bacterium. Taxonomy (GTDB): domain Bacteria; phylum Bacteroidota; class Bacteroidia; order Bacteroidales; family Dysgonomonadaceae; genus UBA2632. The sequence continues at coordinate 4,470 of CAYVLC010000159.1, read as the reverse complement.
TTCGAAAAGCTTAAAACCGAACTAAATTACAGATAAAATGGCTAAAACAGTTATCTCAAAAAAAGACTAAAGTAGAGATTGCGGTTGTCATTAGACTTTCAGATTTGATAGTAAAGTGTTTTTTTGTAGCATAATAGCACTGTTCAACGATCGAACCTGTAGTAATGCAACAAGTTGTCGGTGCAACCAGCCAATACTTTCAACACCAAATCCATACCTTGCACCGAGAAAGTGATTCCATTGCCACCCAATCCTAATACGAAGATGGCATTTTTAAAATCGGGGTGAGTGCCTATAAATGGCAACCCATCCTTAGTAACACCAAAAGCTCCTGCCCAAACATAGTCTTCGATAAAATTCATGTCTGGAAACAGTTTCTTCAACTTCTTTTTGAGTTTGGTTGACTTCCTATTCTTCACCTTTTCACTAATCGGTCCGTATTTATATTTTATATCTTCGCCCCCTACTAGCAATCTTTTATCGTCAGTTGTACGCATATAAATATAGGGGTTGGCAGTGTTCCAAATAAGTGTATCTTTAAGCTTATCGAAGAAGTTGAAATTTTGTTCACTTACACAAGCAAAAGTGGTAACTATCTCGGCATACTTCTTTTTAAACATTTGCAAGGTTTCGAATCCAGAACAGAAAACAATTTTCTTTGCTTTTACTTCATACCCATCTTCCGTTCTCAACAGCACCCCACTCTCTTCATATTGTATATCATCTACCGTAGTGTGGTCATAAATACGCATTCCTTTTTTATGATTGTTCAGAAACAAACCATGAGCAAACTGATAAGCATCAACAGATGCACCTTTTGTAGATAGAATGCCAGGGTGAGACTTCATATTATATCGTTCGTTCAACTCATCGCTGGTAAGCCATTTCACCTCAAAGCCATGCTGCTCTCTCATTTCAAATTCCTTACGAAGCGCCTTTATGTCTTTTTTAGAATGAGCCACTTGCAACGACTCTTTCAAGCTGAAACCACAATCTATCTTTTCTTTCAAGATCAAATCGTGCAATATTTCTATCGATTCTATTCCTGCTCTGTAACATTCTACTGCACCAGGAATACCAATCGTATCGGCCAAATCGACCATAGGCACATCTATTTCGTATTGCAACATAGAAGTGGTGGCAGCCGAACTGCCGTTTGCTACATCTCGTTTGTCAATCACCACTACATCGTAACCAGCAGTGTGCAAGGCATGACTGATGAGTGCACCTGTAATGCCTGCTCCTAATACTACAATGTCGCACACCGTTGTTTCTTGTAGCTTAGGATAACTATTTAGTATTCCATTTTTTAGCAACCAAAATGCCTCTGGCGATCTAAGTTCCATGATTTCATCAAAACAATAAATTCAGTATCTGTTTTTTTTTGAACAAATAATCAATTGCTTTTGTTTTAATCCTATAAAGTTAATTGTAAAACATGTAATCACATATACTAAGAAAATAAACTATGACAATAATTGAAAAACAAGTACGTTTATTAAACGATTTAATTTTAATAAACAACGACAGAGTAGTTGGCTACCAAAAAGCAATAGAAGAACTTAAGAAAGAAGACTCTGACTTGAAACTTCTTTTCGAAGAAAAAATAAACCAAAGTAATAACTATAAAACCGACCTTTCTGAAAAAATAATTGAAACTGGGCACAAAGTAGAAACAGGTACTACCAATGCGGGTAAAATATACCATGTGTGGATGGACGTAAAAGCTTTTTTTGGAGGCTCAGACAGAAAAGTAGTGCTAGACAATTGTGTAGATGGTGAAGATGCTGCCCTGATTGCCTATAATGATGCTCTCACATCTGAAGGATTATCAACCGATGTACGCTCTCTGCTCACAAAGCATCATGCTGAGCTGAAAATATCTTATAATAGAATAAAGGCCTTGAAGGATGCTCAAAAATAATTTTTCGTATCAACCCTGACACTTTTTTTTTTAAAAAATAAAAATTGATTTACTGAGCAATCAGAAGAGCACTCATTATTATTCTACTACAACCAACAATATTAAAAAAAGCTATCCCTTTAATTTGAAGATAGCTTTTTTTTTGATTGAACGACATCTTATTTCTCACTTATGAGATAGCGCACCCAGTCTATGTGCATCTCTGCAGGCAGGTCTTGCTCGTTTACTGGTCCTACCCAACTGCCACCCAATTGCATGTCCAACAGCAAATAAAACTTTTTGTCTCCAAAAGGAAACTGACCACCCTTATCTGTCTCTATGCGTGGATAAGTAAACGTATGCGTATCATTTACAAAAAAGCTAATAGAATCTGCAAATAACTCTACTGCATACACATTGTAATTATCGGGTTTTATATGAGCCACAATTCCCGACTTTGGATTATCTTTGATGCCCTGATTTACAGTATAGTCACTGTGCACGGTTTGATATATGTATCCGTCCGAGTACAATCGTTCCATAATATCAATCTCTCCACCACTTGGCCACTTATCATTTTCTGGTAGCAACCAAAAAGCTGGCCAGGCACTGCGTGCTCCAAATAGTTTTGCTCTAATTTCTATTCTACCATGACCAAAAACCATTTTATCTTTTGTAAAAACTCCTCCCGTTAAATACGGTACAGTGTCATTTGGCAAAACAGTATTCTTGATTCCTTTCAAAACAAGGTTTCCACTATTCACTTCATAGAGTCCGTCATAATCACTCATATAGTTGTTCCAATCGCTACTGCCACGTGGTATTTTAGACCAATTGGTTTCTAATTTTGTGGAATCTTCAAAATTCTCTTCCCATACTACTGTGTAGCCATCTTTATTTTGTTCTTGCGTACAAGATGCCAATAGAACCAGCACAGCAAGTAAAACACTTATTTTTAAAACTCTCATAGCTATCTGTCTTTTATATCCTGTTTTTTGTAGTACAAATATACAAAAGCAATAATAAAAAAGAAGTATATCAATAGTTTTCTTCTATATCTATATCTATATCTAAACATCAAAACCCAGTATGACATATTGGCATACAACTACAATACCAGAATGCATAAGCCACACCAATAAGCCACACCAGTAAGACAATTTGTCATACACCATACCCCAAATACCCACTTTACACAATTGGCATATTTTTTGAACTTATATAATTGAAGCTCGATAGCTAATAAACAGAAATTATTATTTAATCAATCATTAAAAAAAGAAAGGATAATTATTATGTTACCAACAATTAGAAGAACTCAAAACTGGTTACCGGGTGTTTTAAACGATTTTTTCGGTAACGAATGGATGGAGAAAGCAAACAGCTCAAGCCCTGCACTCAACATTTTAGAAAATGAGAAAGGGTTTATAGTAGAAGTGGCTGCTCCTGGAATGACAAAAGAAGATTTTAATCTAAAAATAGATGAAGACAATCATCTTGTAATATCAGTAGATAAGAAAACTGAAACCGAAGAGCACGATGAAGAGACTTGCTATTTGAGACGCGAATTTTCTTACTCTCATTTCCAAAGACGCATGATACTGCCCGACACTATAGACCAAGAGAAAATTAGTGCAAAGGCCGAAAATGGTATCCTAACTATTAACATCCCCAAACGGGAAGAAAAAGAGATACCAAAGATTGATAGAACAATCGAAATAAAATAAACGGCCCCATTAGTTCAACTCATTTGTATTAAAGAGAACAAAAACCGTAGCAGATGTATATTTGCTGCGGTTTTTTTGTAGTTGTTTTTGGTAATTGCTTTTTTACGAAGCATACAATTGAAAGTGCCTAAGTAGCTAGCATTACTAAAAGTTGAAAACAAGAGTAAATGAAGCTTACCTCTATCTTATTTATTGGATTTTACTGATATGAGATGAAAAACTCTTCCACCTCGTAGTATTTGAGATTTATGAGAGGACAAATTGAATCTACCGTGGTAAGTTTGACTTTTTATCTCATAAATATGCAATTTGGAGTGGCAATTTCTCACATTCCTCTCATGAAAATCCAAATGTACATAGGTGAGTTTCACTTTCCTCTCATGAAAATGCAGTCCGCAATGGTGAATTTTACTTTCCTTCATAAAACTAAATCTACGGTGGTGAAAATGATTCTCATCTCATGAGTGCCAAGTTGTAAGTGGCTGGCTTTGTTTCTACCTCAGAAAGCTCTTTTACGATTTACAAGTGTAACTTAAATAAACGCAAATACTTCTATTTATTAGGAGGTAATGCAACGGGCACTGTCACTTATACCCCCCCCCTGTCAGCCCGATACGTAAGTGAGGAATCTGTTGAATAATTGACAGTTGACAGTTGACAATGAAATGCTTTTGATGGCCTACGGCCAAATACTTTTACCACAGAGAGCACAGAGGAGGCACAGAGAATTAAGAGTTAAGAATTAAAGAATTAAGAACGAAACTTTATAAACTCCTGTTAGGCCGTTAAGGCCTGTAATGAAAAAGCTGACCGCTGATAGCTATCCCTAGCTTCTAGTCC
>CAYVLC010000158.1:0-5676 GCA_964452155.1 uncultured Dysgonomonadaceae bacterium | reverse complement strand
GTGACCCCGCCAGGATTCAAACCTGGAACCTTCTGATCCGTAGTCAGATACTCTATTCAGTTAAGCTACGGGGCCATTCCAATATTTTTGAGACTGCAAAGATAGTACTTTTTACAAAAACCACAAACAAAAGCAAGACAACATTCCTATTTTTTTCGTTCTTTCAGAGAAATGGTATCATCTTCTAGTTCGAAAATCTCTTTATCGATAAGAAAACGCAACACAGAAATTACCTTTTCGCTCTCTGTAAAAGAACTTTTTGCACAATTGACCAATTCAGTCAATCGAAAACTAGCCTTATCAGAAAAGCACTCCAATAACAGAGTCTTTATTTCTTCAAATTCGTAATTAGATAGCCCTGCCTTATTTTTTGCTAAGCAAACATCGCAGATACCGCAGTTTTTTGTTTTCAGTTCATCAAGATAGGTAAGCAGCATTCTACTTCTGCAAAGATTTTCTTTTTCAACATAATCAATCATTGCATCTATTCGGCCTTTAAATCTTTTCCTCCTCTTTTCGTAAACAGCCTTGGGTATTTGCACAAACTGATTTTCTTCTCTTGAAGTAGTGTAAATAATGAAAGAGGTTTTCTTCTGAGGTACATAATTAATGTATTTGGCTTTTGACATTGTTGTAAGCATTTCGTAAACCTCTTGGCGTGTTTTGCCAATTTTTAATGCAATGAAAGCTTCATCTATATAAACATCATCAGTAAAAACCCCTGTGTAGTTGCGCAGTATTACATGTATTAGTTGGTCGTACTCTTTGGTGAGAGAAAGCGTATATAGTTCGTTGCGATAGACTCTAAATATTAGTCGCGAACGACTATCTACTTCATCTGTGTATTCAATATAGCCGGCAAGAGCCAGAATCTTTAGGGCATGATGTGTTTGTAAGGTAGAGAGATGAAAAGTGGTGCAAAACTCAACCAAATTAAAATCTAGCACCAAGCCAAGGCCAGAACCAGCTGCTATCTGATAATAATTGGCCAAACACTCATAAACACGCAATATATGCTCTTTGGATGGAAATGAATCTGTAATTCTTTTCTTTAAATTGATGGGGTCTTGCTTGTTCCATAAAACAACAGCATACGACTTTTGCTCGTCGCGTCCTGCTCTGCCAGCTTCTTGGTAATACTCTTCCAGCGAATTGGGCAAATCCATGTGGATGACCAAACGCACATCGGGTTTGTCTATACCCATGCCAAATGCATTGGTAGAAACAATGACCCGGCAGGTATTGTCTTTCCATTGGTTTTGTCGCAAGGTTTTCACCTCATACGAAAGTCCTGCATGAAAAGAGCTGGCATTGATACCTTTTCTTACCAAGGCCTCTGCAATATCTTTGGTGCCCTTTCTACTGCGCACATACACTATGGCAGTGCCACTTACAGAGTTGAGTATATTTATAAGATCGGCTACTTTGTTTTCGCTATACCTTACAACATACGACAGGTTTTTCCGCTCAAAACTTTTACGAAAGACATTGGGCTTTTCGAAAAGCAGTTTTTCTTGTATATCTGCTACAACTGCATTGGTAGCTGTTGCAGTGAGCGCCAGCACAGGCACACCGGGTAGTTGTGTGCGTATATCTGCAATATTGAGGTACGATGGTCTAAAATCGTACCCCCATTGCGAGATGCAATGCGACTCATCTACAGCAAGCATACACACATTCATAGCACGTAGCTTAATCAGAAAAATATCAGAGCTGAGTCGCTCTGGAGAGACATACAAGAACTTGAAGTTGCCAAAAATACAGTTTTCGAGTGTGGTAATAATCTGTTCTCTACTCATACCCGAATAGATAGCCACGGCTTTTATGCCTCGCTCTCTAAGGTTGTCAACCTGATCTTTCATCAAAGCAATCAATGGAGTTACAACCAAACAGATGCCCTGCATTGCCATAGCAGGAACCTGAAAGGTGAGAGATTTGCCCCCACCAGTGGGCATCAGTCCAAGTGTATCTTTCTTATCATAGACAGATTGTATAATCTCTTCTTGCAGTGGTCTGAATGAAGAATAGCCCCAATATTTCTGTAGGGTTTGATGAAATAGTTCAGATTGCATAGTTACACTCAAAGTTGCGACAAACTTTATAGAAAAGCTGCCCTTACATGACAGACAACTTTATATCTTTAATCATTAATTGCGTATAAGCCTCGCCACTATGCCTGTTTTTTTCTATTGTGTAGCAGATATCAACTGGTTGATACTGTTTTATATCTTTAAAAAAACGAGCAAATCCAAAGGCAATAGCCTGCATGGGCTTATCGATTGTAGCATCTATTATTTCTAATTTTATGTGTTGCAGACCTCTACCAACCAATTCGCTTCGGCCATCGTCAACCACTCCGCGAGTTAAAAATACAGGGTTGCTATTATCAGGCCCAAAAGGCGCAAACTTGGCCAGGCTTTCTACAAAACTATGCGTTATAGAAGATAGCGGTATTTCTAAATCTATGAGTAGCTGTGGACGAATAGTACCTACCTCAATTTCATCAAAAGAGATGGCCTCGAAACGTCTTTTAAACTCCTCTAGGTGCTCTTCTTTCATAGATAAACCTGCAGCGTAAGTGTGTCCGCCAAAATTCTCTAAGATATCTCTACAAGATTCTATTGCTTTATACACATCGAACCCAAGAACAGACCGTGCCGAACCCGATATCATACCATTAGATTTGGTGAGAACAATTGCAGGCCGATAGTATCGCTCGGTGAGCCTAGAAGCCACAATTCCTACTATTCCCTTGTGCCATGTTTCATCATATACTACTATCCCTTTGAGGGATTCTATATTTACATGATTATCTATGTAGTTAATGGCTTGCTTGGTTATTTTTTTATCCAGCTCTCTCCTATCTTCGTTGTACTTATCTATGTTTTTGGTTTTTATACGAGCAGATGCCATGTCGGTCGATAAAAGAAGATCTACGGCCTCTTTGCCATTCATCATTCGACCCGATGCATTGATGCGCGGCCCAATCTTGAAGACAATATCTTCTAAGGCAAGCTCTTTTCTATTGAGCCTACAAATATCAATGATACCCTTCAGACCAAAATTAGGATTTGAGTTGAGTTGCTTCAAACCATGATACATAAGTATGCGATTCTCGCCCGTCATGGGTACAATATCTGAGGCAATACTTACAGCCACCATGTCTAGCAGGTTTGTTATCTCAGAAAGTGGCAGATTGTTTTGAATGGAGAATGCTTGTACAATCTTAAACCCAACGCCACAGCCCGACAGCTCGGAGTAGGGATAAATAGAATCGACCCTCTTGGCATTGACTACCGCAACAGCTTTTGGCAATTGATCATCGGGCATGTGGTGGTCGCCAATGATAAAATCGATACCCTTCTCCTTGGCATAATCTATTTTGGTGATAGCTTTTATGCCACAATCAAGAGCTATAACGAGTTTCACATTTGTTTTCTCGGCATAATCGATACCCTGAAAAGATATGCCGTATCCCTCGTCGTATCTGTCGGGTATGTAATAGTCTATATTGTTGGTAAATCTGCGCAAAAACTTATATACGAGAGCTACAGCAGTGGTACCGTCCACATCGTAGTCTCCATAAATAAGAATTCTCTCTTTGTTACCTATAGCCTTTTCGATACGTTTCACGGCAAGGTCCATGTCTGGATACAGAAACGGATCGTGCAGGTTAGCCAAATCAGGATTGAAGAAATCAAAAGCCTTGTCTTTAGTATCTATACCCCTCTGCACCAATAGCTTTGCTAGGTAAGGGTCTATCGATAATTCGTCTATTAGTTTATCTTTTTGGTCCTGTTGTTCGTTTGTTAGGGTTAAAAAGTTCCATTTGTTAATCATTATATATGTTGTTATTTTTTTCTCTTCTACAACTCACCACCTTGCGCCTAAAGTGTGTGTGAGTATGACTATGCTTTACAAAAAATATCTTTTATAAGGTATAGATCAAATTACAGGGCCTTGTGCTATCTGTTTTAGAATATCTGCACATTGCAAGTAATTTAATATGTAAAGATAGTCATTTATTCTTTTTATACTATTCCTTTTATATTAAATAGTGTAATACCAATAGTCACAGACCGATGAAATGGGCACTTATACGTCTTACACGGAAAGAATAGTTTTTAGCTCATAGAATAACAATAATCTACTTCTGTTTGTAGATGTGCTATGATAATAAAAAATGCTTTTCTCATAATCAGAATTATTTTGCAACCGTATCTTATCAATACGTTACAACGCTTTATGTCTTACACAGAAAAAAGACAAATCAATAACTTTGCAAGTTTTCACACCCAATCGTTTTCAGGAATAAGCCTCTATAGATAGATTAGATGATGCATTAATGTGCCATTGCTTGTAAGTTTTAAGAGACGGGTAAATATTGTGCTCTTTCTCAGTAAATAATGAAATTGGCGTTGTTCTCTCGCACATTTGTTGACATGTTGGAGCTCATCTATGACTAAAAATAATATTTCAGAGCAAATGAGGCTCATCTATGAAGAAAAAGAGCAAAATCGTGCTAGATGAGGCTCATCTATGACAAAAAACAGATAAAATACAATTTATGAGCCTCATCTGTGTTAGAAAAAATAATTTTGCACCAAATGAGGCTCATCTGTGAGAAAAAATAGATGAAACTCAATTTATGAGGCTCATCTACGACAAAAAATAATATTTCAGACCAAATGAGGCTCATCTATGAAGAAAAAGAGCAAAATCGTGCTAGATGAGGCTCATCTATGACAAAAAACAGATAAAATACAATTTATGAGCCTCATCTGTGTTAGAAAAAATAATTTTGCACCAAATGAGGCTCATCTGTGAGAAAAAATAGATGAAACTCAATTTATGAGGCTCATCTACGACAAAAAATAATATTTCAGACCAAATGAGGCTCATCTGTGACGAAAAATAGAAAATTCGTGTTAGATGAAGCTCATTAGTGAAGAAAAACAGTAAAATACTGTTTTATGAGGGCGCAGATGTAGCAAATACAGTTTTTTTGAAATTGATGAGTCCAACATAGTGAGATTTTTTCTCTTTTTCAACTATAGTCATTTTGCAAAGATACAATGATGCTTTTTTTCAGAGATATATAATGGCTGAATTGGCTGAAATCTTTTTTATCTATCTGTTGTATTAGTCTCAACAGGCATTGCGAGTCTATTTTACCCCTTTTTGGTGCTCATTTGGGAAAATGTGAGACGATTTAAGCTGAAGAGTGGGGCATGTTTCTATTATAGCGGTAAGATGTAGCTCTTATGAGATTAAAAACACTTCTACTGGATAGAATTGGAGCTTTATACTACAAAAATCTGATTGCGGGCTGTAACACTCCACTTTATCTTCACAATAACTAAAGCTACAGCGGTTTATTTGATTTTCATCTGATATTTTTGCAAATCTACGCTCGTAAATACGACCACACCTCTCATGAAACTCAAATCTACGACGGTGAGTTTTAAAATAATCTTACAATGGTCAGTCTAAAGTAGCCAATTTGACTTTCCTCTTATGAAACCCAAATATACGGTGGTACAGATAAGATTTTGGTCTCACAAGCAATAAATCTACGGGGGGCTAGATTTAATAATAATAATAAGAAATAACTACTGATGCTTTGGTACCCAAAAATCAATAAATACCAAAACATCAATAGTTCTTTTAAGTTCA
>CAYVLC010000157.1:0-5806 GCA_964452155.1 uncultured Dysgonomonadaceae bacterium | reverse complement strand
TCGTAGTTGAACAAGGATGAGCCTGCCACATTAAATCCTAATTGCTTAGAAGTAAATGTAATTTTTGTATCATTTTCTTGCAACACCCAAACGTTCCTATTAGGTATGCCATTAATTTCTTTGCCCCCAGTTACTATTAAGTATTTAGCAGTATATATGAGCGCATCTTTTATTTTAGTAGAGGTGAAGTCGTTCACTGGAAATCCAAATGGTATTTCGTTGAGCACATGCAAAGAGGAAAAGTCTATTGTTTTAGCAAACTTATATTTTTCTCCATCTTTTACAATTGCTAGTACTGAGTCTTTATTAAAAGAGGGCATTTTGCCTAAGATAGATTTTACTGGATATGGGGTTAATTGTTCTGTCCAATTTATACCATTCATAGATAGATAAACTTTGCTATCAGTATCTACAGCATACCACGCCTCATTTTCTTCAACGGTATCGTTTTGTATCGACTTTAAAACAATATTCTGAGGCAATCCACTCAACGATTGATTTTCCCATTGCTCTCCATCTTCAAAAGATGAAGTAGAGAGGCTGATGGTGCTGTTTGTTTTGTAATAAGTAAAAAAACTCCAACGGTTCGAAACTGTTACTTGATCTGTTGGTGTAACAATATAATCGTTTTTCACATTTTGCCAGAATACTGTATCTGGGTCTTGCTTGTGTGTAGTTAGCTTAAACGTATAGGTCTTGGTGGTTTTGCCATCTTGAGCATATACCTCAATATGTTTGAGTCTCTTTATCATCACAGAGTCTTTCATGTTCCATATATAAGAACTGTCGGGGTTGGTCAAGTAAAATTTTATTCCGCTCGCACCATTCGTTGTTATATTCATACTTACTTCTGACACATCAAAAAGATAAGGGAGCGAGTCTTTGTTGAATATTATGGGAGCAGACGATACTTGATTTATTGAAAACCCTACACCCGGCAAAATCTTGAGAGAATCTTGTGAGGAAGAGAGTTTTAGAGATGTAATTTGAGCATCTGACGAGTATTCTGATACCACATCGTTGTTGTTTGAATCTAAACAAGAACTTAATATGAAAATGGTCGCCAAGAGCGTCAAACAGTAATAAAACCGGTTAGATATCATTTGTTTCAAAAAATTTGTATAATCTATTTAATCTGTGCAAAAGTATGAAGTTTTTCCTCTTCTACCATAGATAAATAAGTATTTAATTTTAATTTCGAGTTATTTGGTTCTTTATATGATAATGAAACGAATCTATATACTTTTTAGCATTTATGTATGAGCTAGTTAGTATAGGAGCTCTAGTGCCACAGCCAATCTTAATATCAGCTACTTCTACAAAAGCTTCGTCCCAGATGTTGCTTTCAATAAATGAAGAAATGAGAATATTGCCCCCTTCAACCATCAATGTTGCGATGTTTAGCTCGTATATTTTATGGAGAATCTGTTTAATTGCATCTTTCTTAAAATTGATAGATATACTTGTTGCATTTTTAGTGATTGGATAAGATAGAAGCTCTGTAAATACTATCGTTGGGGCATTATCATCAAACAAACGACTTCCTTTTGGGAGCTTGCCTGTTTTGTCTATAACAATACGTACAGGGTTGTCGCCATGCCATTTGCGAGTATTTAGTGTTGGGTTGTCTTTGAGTGCAGTATTTGTTCCTACCATTATACCCATATTTTGGCTACGCATTTTGTGCACTATGCATTGTGTTATGCTATTAGACAGTTTAAGTGGTGGCATGTTTCTGTTCAGTCTTGTGTTATCAATAAAACCATCTTTTGTTTGTGCCCATTTTAGAATTACATAAGGACGTTTTTCTGTTTGGTTTACAAAAAAGGATCGGTTCAAACTCCTAGCTTCTTCCTCAAGCACCCCTACGGTTACTTTGCACCCTGCTTCTACAAGCATCTTTACACCTCTACCTGCTACTTTTTCATTAGGGTCTGTAACTGCTACTACAACTCTACTAATTTTATTGCGAGCTATCAATTCGGCACAAGGAGGTGTCTTACCGAAATGAGAGCAGGGCTCAAGCGAGACATACAGAGTTGACTCTTTGAGTAGCGATTTATCTTTTACCGAATCAATGGCATTAACCTCTGCATGTGCTTCACCAATTTTTCTGTGGTACCCTTCGCCAATAACACCGTTATTGTGTACGACAACACTACCTACCAGGGGATTATTCTTTGTAGCTCCTAATCCTTTTTTAGCCAATTGCAAACAGCGCCACATATATTTTTCGTCTGTACTCATTTTTATTTATCTTTGTTGTTCACTGTTTGCAAAATAAGCTCAAAATTACCATTGACCTGGCTTTTTATAGAACAAAGTTCTGCAAAATAATAATAAAGATACCTTATGTTAGAAAATCCTGTTGAATACATTCGCACTCAATTAAGCGAAATGTACACACTTGGCGAGATTAGAGTTTTTACAAGGCTCATTCTCAGGGAGGTGTGCAATCTGTCTTTCGCAGATATTCTGTCATGCAAATTTAATGATTTAACTGACACCGAAAAACAAAATATAATTAGCATTGTAAAACGTTTGCAAAACTGCGAGCCTATTCAATATATAATTGGCAAAACAGAATTCTTTGGGTATGAGTTTAAGGTAACTCCTTCTGTATTGATTCCTCGTCCAGAGACTGAAGAGCTAGTAGAGTGGATATTGTTGGAAGCTAAAAAAGTAAATCCTCACATATTAGATATTGGCACTGGAAGTGGATGCATTGCAATATCGTTGGCAAAGCAGATGAAATATGCTACTGTTGATGCATGGGATGTGTCGGACCAAGCATTGGTTGTGGCCAAAGAAAATGCTGTGATCAATAATGTGTCAGTTAGGTTTTCGAATGTAGATGTACTAAAGCCTTATCAATGCAAGAAGAGTTTCGATATCATCGTTAGCAATCCGCCTTATATAAGGGTATCAGAAAAAGATGTGATGAGTAAAAATGTTCTCGATTATGAACCCCACAGTGCTCTTTTTGTGCCAGACTCCGATGCGCTAATCTTCTATAATAACATAGCCGATATTGCAATACAGCATCTAAAAAATAAGGGATTCCTTTACTTCGAGATAAATCAGGCAATGAGTAGCCAAGTAATGCAGCTTTTAAAAGAGAAGAAATTTGTGAATATAGAGTTGAAACAAGATTTATTTGCCAACGATAGAATGATTCGTGCAATGAAGGAATAATTAATTAGATAATACCATGGAGCAAAAGCCAAAGATAATATCAGAATCAAAGGCACTTAGTAGGATGGCTAATTTATGTGCAAGAAGAGAATATTGTGTATTCGATATCGAAACAAAATTGCAACGATATAACCTTGAATATGAGATAATAAAACGAATTGTAGCTAAACTGAAACAAGAAAAGTACATAGACGAGGAGCGCTTTACCCGAAGCTTTATAAGAGATAAAATCCGTTTTAATAAGTGGGGTAAATTAAAGATAGAGTTTGCTCTGAGGCAAAAGAGGATTCCTGAGAATATAGTTGAATTAGTTTTTTCTGAATTTACAGATAATATGCTTAACGATTCGTTGCAGGAATTGCTGCAAGCAAAATGGAAAACCATAAAAGCTACTTCAGATTATGAAAAACAGACCAAACTGATTCGTTTCGCCTTGAGTAGAGGTTTCGATATGAGCCATATTTTACAATGTATCAAAAAACTGAAATAGTATGGAACTAAAGTGGATAGTAGAAGAATTGACCCATTATTTCTATCCCATCCGTTGCGCCGTTTGTAAGACCAAACTGTTGCCAAAAGAAAAGGGGGTTTGTTTGCATTGTCTTTACAAACTGCCAAAGACTAACAATTTTGATGAGCTCAACAATATTGGCGAGGTGCTCTTAGCGGGCCGATTTCCTTTTGAGGGTGTAGCTTCATTTGCTTTTTTCACCAAAGAGGGGCTTTTACAATCTTTGATACATGAGTTGAAATACAACAACAAGCCATTCATTGGAAACTTGTTAGGTGCTCTGTTTGGAGAAGATTTGCTGAAGAGCAATTTTATAAAACCAATAGATGTAATTGTGCCCGTGCCGCTTCATCCAAAGAAAAAAGCAATAAGAGGGTACAATCAGGCCGAAGCTTTTGCACAAGGTATTTCTAAAGCTACTTCTATTCCTGTTTCAATTGGTGAACTTATACGAGTTATTAATAACCCCACACAAACAAAACGATCTAAAACAGAGCGTTGGGAAAATGTGAAAGGTATCTTTGAAGTCGTTAGCAATCAGGCGTTTCAAAACAAGCACGTATTGCTTGTAGATGATGTAATAACTACTGGGTCAACTCTCGAAGCATGTGCCAATGCACTGCTCGAATGCAGGCATATAAAAATTAGTATAGCTACAATTGGAGAGGCGTTGTAATATTCACGGAGCTTTTTAGTTTACTCATTCAAAAAAAGACATAATTATTTTCATTAATTAGAAAAGTCGCATTAAAAGCACTATTTTTGTAACCTCTCAATAAAAATCAATCAGAATAGATATGAATACATTAGAAAAGATAACAGCAGAAAAACTTTTAAAGATCAAGGCAGTAAAGCTGCAACCTTCAAACCCCTTTACTTGGGCATCGGGTTGGAAATCGCCAATTTATTGCGACAACAGGAAGTTGATGTCTTATCCAGATATACGTAACTTTCTGAAGGTACAGTTTGCTCGCATCATATTCGAAAAACATCCTAATGTTGAGGCTATTGCAGGGGTAGCTACTGGTGCTATTGCTCCGGGTGCACTTGTAGCCGATTTGTTGGGTCTTCCTTTTGTATATGTAAGAGCTACACCAAAAGATCATGGTTTAGAAAACTTGATTGAGGGAGATTTGAAACCGAAACAAAAAGTAGTAGTGGTAGAAGATTTAGTGTCAACAGGATTGAGTAGTTTAAAAGCTGTAGAAGCCATTCGTAAAGATGGAGCTGAGGTTATAGGTATGGTGTCTATATTTACGTACGATTTTCCTGTTGCAACAAAAAACATGAAAGAAGCAAA
Organism: uncultured Dysgonomonadaceae bacterium; assembly: GCA_964452155.1. Lineage (GTDB taxonomy): Bacteria > Bacteroidota > Bacteroidia > Bacteroidales > Dysgonomonadaceae > UBA2632. The sequence continues at coordinate 800 of CAYVLC010000157.1, read as the reverse complement.
TGTAGAGCTTACTAGTCTTAGCAACTACGATGCTATTCTTGATGAAGCTCTCCGTACCGAGTATATAGACGAATCGGAACTGCAAACACTTCAGAACTGGAGAGAGAAACCCGAAACTTGGGGTAGAACAAACAAAACAAAATAAATATATATGACAGAGTTTGTAAGCGATGTGAAAAAAATACCCTTCTCTGACGAGATGGTGTTTGGTGTACTTTCTGATTTAAGTAAACTGGAAAATCTGAAAGATAAACTACCAGAAGATAAGATAAAAGATTTTTGGTGCGATGCCAATAGTTGTTCGTTCTCAATAGATCCTGTTGGCAAAGTTACTTTTGTTGTTGTGGATAGAGAGCCAAATAAGGTTATAAAGTTCAAATCACAAGGTTTGCCTTTCGAGGTGCATGCTTGGATTCAGTTGGTTTCGAAATCTGAAAATGATACTCGCATGAAGCTTACACTGCGTGCCGACCTAAACCCCTTTATAAAGCCCATGGTGAATACTCCAATGAGAGATGGTGTTGACAAAATATCTGATCTTATTGCTGCTCTTGCTTATGATGAGTTGTGGGCTTAGATAAATGAATAGCACGTTGCTTATTGGTACTATAATAGTATATATAGAGGAATCCAAATCATATATTTCAATGATTTGGATTCTTTTTTTTGCACTAATGAAATAAATTATATTCCCAATGAGCCGATATTATATGTGGTTGTCTTTTTATAAAAGCAATAGCCTATAAACGTGAGTTCGGGATAAAAAAAGCTTCAAAAAGGTTGTGATATAGACGTATTAT
>CAYVLC010000156.1:0-5951 GCA_964452155.1 uncultured Dysgonomonadaceae bacterium | reverse complement strand
GGTGCGACCACGATGTGGTCGTATGTTTATATCTTCACGGTTGGGCTATAAACATGCAACCTCTTCGAGGTTGTAGCAGCTCCCGCTCTCTTCGACTTCCTAATCGGCCTACCTTGCGAAATCTCATCATATTTCACAGGAGTGTAGAAGGGTTCGAAAATCGGGACGAGCGGTGTGGAAGCTCTAATAAGTGTTGCAAACGCTTAACCACCACCCCCTCGTTGCAAAGGAGGGGGAGTGGTGTTTTGATTTTTCATATAGGCGATTAACCCTGAAGGGGGCTAGTGTGAATAGTCCGCATGAAGTGTGGTTGTTTATTGTGGTGTTTTAATATTGCAGCATCTTTTTGTAGGTCGGTTGGTAGAGAGACGCTATAATTGGGCGTCTCTAAGGCACTGTGTTGTCTGTTTACTGCTCACTGTTTACCGCTTATACTATCGTCCGAGAATAGAAAATGCAACCACGAGGTAGTCGTATGTTTGTATTTTCATTTAGCCAGCTGTCGTTCCAGCTGCACCGGATCGTGCTTATATTGAAATAGAATAGCAAACAAAATCATCACCACAACGGAGTAGGCTGTAAACACAAACCAGGCATTGGGCCAGCCAACCATATCTACCACTTGCCCCGCAGCATAAGAACCTATGAAGGCTCCAAAGCCATTGGTCATAATCATGAAAAGCCCTTGCGCACTAGACCGAATTTTTGGGCTGGTCTCTTGTTCTACAAATAGCGAACCCGAAATGTTGAAGAAATCGAATGCCACACCATACACAAGCATAGAGAGAACAAGCATCCAAACGCCACCACCAGGATTGCCAAAGCCTAACAAGCCAAAACGCAATATCCATGCAAACATGCTTATGAGCATTACTTTCTTAATGCCAAAGCGTTTCAAAAAGAATGGAATTAAGAGAATACAGAGTGTCTCGGACATTTGAGAAATAGAGATGAGTATGTTGGCATACTGCACACCAAATGTGTCTTGATATTGGGGCATAACACCAAAGTAGTTGGTGAGGTAGTCGTTGGCAAACATGTTTGTAATCTGCAGTGCCACCCCAAGAAGCATCGAAAATGTGAAAAAGATAGCCATTTTGCGTTTCTTAAACAAGGCAAAGGCACGCAAGCCAAAGTTGTCAACCCACGATTTACTTTCGCTTGCCGAGCTAACAGGACATTTGGGAAGAGTGAACGAGTAAATCCCTAGCACCAATGAAATAGCTGCAGAGAAGTAAAGTTGATAAGCTGTTTGCGAGAATTTCATTCCGTCAATGCGGATTAAGTCAACTGCAATCATCGATACTATAAAACCAACCGTACCCCACACACGGATGGGTGGAAATGTTTTTACGGTATCGTACCCTCCTTTTTCGAGCGCATTGTATGCTACTGCATTTGACAAAGCAATGGTAGGCATATAAAAAAACACTGCTAGCAGTATATAAGTATAAAGTACAGCATACTCCGTTTGGGGTGCTGCCAAAAACAAAAACATGGCACCCAATAGATGACAAATGCCCAACAGTTTTTCGGCCGGAACAAAGCGGTCAGCTATTATACCCAACAGTCCGGGCATAAACAATGATGCAATACCCATAGTAGCAAAAAAGCTACCAATTTGCACTCCCGAAAACTCAAGCTTACCTCCCAAGTAAGCACCCAAAGAAATTAACCATGCTCCCCAAATTGCATATTGGAGAAAGTTCATCAAGATTAAACGTAGTTTTAGGTTCATAAGATATTAGTTTACAATGAATTTATAATTAGTTTATTAGTTTCTTTTGCTAAGTGGTATCCTTATCGCTTGAGCCATGGTGCCGGATCAAGTTTAGTTGTCTGTTTCCATAGCTGAAAATGCATCGAGGCAATTCCAGTATCAGAATCTGTATAAATTTTACCCAGTGCATCGCCTGTTTTTACTTTCTGTCCTTTTTTGACATACACATTTATTATATTGGCATAAAATGTATAATAGTCGCCATGGCGTAGAATTACGCAGTTGTTGTATCCCGGAAAAGCAATAATGCGCGACACCTCACCATCAAAAATAGAGCGAATGTCGGAGTTCTGTTGTGCCTGTATATCTATGCCGCTGCTGTTGGTAGATACATTCCACTCGCTGTGCTTGTGCACACCAAATGACGATACAATTGTGGCAGCACCAGTTACAGGCATGGGCAAACGCCCTTTGTTGGCAACAAAATTTTTAGACAGATTAAATGTTTCTGCTTCGGCAATGAGCGGCTCTTCTTTTTCGATAGGCAGAGGCACAGGAGTCTCTTTCTCGGGTTCAGTTTGTTCTCTTTTAGGTTTTTTCTTTTGCTCTTTTTGTCGTTTCTCTTCTGCAATACGTTGTTGCTCTTCTCGTTTTTTGCGGCGCTCATCGGCTAGTCTTTTTGCCTCGCGTTCTTGCTGTGCCACCTCTTCGGCTATCAGCTTCTCAATCTCGTTGTTGAGCCTATTGGCCTGCTTTTGTTTGTCTTGCAACTCTTTTTGCAACACCTTTTGCTTGCCTTGCGCTTCGCCCATTTCGCTCTTCCTATTCTGCTCTTCGGCTATCAGCTTAGACTGCTCATTGCGTATGTCCTGTAGCGTTTTGCTCCGCTCTATTTTGGCCGCCTGCACATCTTGTTTCTTTTGCAATAGTGCAGCATTTTTCTCCTTTATCTCATTGGCCTCGTTCTTTTGCACACGAGAATACTGTTTCAAATATTGCATTCTGCGCAGTGCCTCGCCAAACGATTTGCCAGAAAGAATAAAGAATATTTTATTTTCAGCCTGTCGCTTGTGCATCACCATTTTTATGGCCTTAGCATACTTCTCTTTTCGCAGTGTCAACTCTTTGTCCAAAGAGGCAATCTCTTTTTGCAGACGCACCAACTCGTTGTCGAGCTCGGTTATCTCTTTTCTCTGAACAGCTATAATTTTTTTGCGAGTCTCAATTTGTTTATTGATAAGTTTGATACGCTGTATAATGGTAGTGGTCTGTTTCTTTACATCCAAAAAGAGCCTGTTGGTAGTCTCTATTTCTGTTTGCAAGCTTTTACGTTGATCTTGCAACCGCTCTATCTCTCTGGATTGAGAAAAAACAGAGAAGCTTACACTTAGACAAAAGATTAGAACCAGGTATTTCATTTTTTATCGGCTAATAGTTTTAAAACCTCTTTCAATTCTACTCTGGTGTAACTAGAGGGGATTGAGCTATTGAGTGTCAGCGTATCGTTTAAGCTTATAGATGACAATGAGATAGAAGTATCGAAATTTGTTTTTGAGGCCGATGCTACTATTTTCATTTCGTGAGGAAAGAAAAAATCTTTCAATAGCGCAAACTGTTCGTAGTTCCAGGCCAACGAATAGTTTTTGCTTGGCATATACAATTCGGTAAGTGTTATCTGGTCGTTGCCATTCACAAAAAAACTATAGTCTATCTGCGATTTGCTATCTCTTGCCTTTAGCATATAGTTGTCTGAGCTTTGTGCGTATTTAAATTTTTTGTAATCATCTACCGATACAACCGATTGTTCTGGAATGAATAGGCTATTGGTGAAAAGTGATTGCAGGGTATAGAAGTTAAAACCAATAGGGCTATGGTCTTTGATGTCGTCAAAAAATTCTCTTACATAGCGCTTGTTCATTCTATCTAGAATGATAATGCAGTTTGGCTCTACATACATGCGAAACATCTCTATGCCAAAAAGTGGTTGTATCGACAATTGTATTGCCTCGTTGCGAATAATGCTGAGACTGCCTTTAGAGCTCATCGTCTTTTTCCCTGTCGATATATTCATGTTCAGCTTCGAAGAAAAAGTAGCATACTTAAGGTCTTTATACAGCACATCTTCAAACAAATCCGACGAGGTTTTGTCTTCCAGCTCCGTTGCTGCCTGAACTATGCGCTGCTTCGGTTTACAGGAATATACACCTATAAAAAAGAGCAATAAAAATATTATTATATATTGTGGTAGTTTGTGAATGTTCATTTCTCTCTATAAATTAATCTTATTCGATATATTTTTTTGTTTTTATCTTCTTGTCTAGTGTTGTAGAATCACTCCCTAGCTCTTTGGCTTTTTGCCACTGTTCAAGGGCTTTTTCCTCTTCACCCGTTTTGTAGAGAATGTCGCCGTAGTGCTCCAACACTTCGGCCGAGGGGTCGTCTTCGCTATACTTCACAGCGTTTTCGATATAAATCTTGGCCATTGTATAAGCACCCTGCTTAAACAACACCCACCCATAAGTATCTAGGAAGGTAGCATTGGTGGGCTCAGCCTTCACAGTAACACCGCTCATGCGCTCTGCTTTGTCCAACGACTCATTGTCGAGCGATAAGAAATAGCTATAATTGTTGAGCACTCCCAAATTCTGAGGGTTTATTTTCAGCGCCTTCTCATAGTTTTCGTAGGCCAGTTGTTTGTTTCCTAAATGGTAGTTCAAATCGCCTATTTGGGCATAAAAGTCAGACTTTACTGGAATATTTTCTTCGCCTATAGTCTCCAATCCCTCTTCGAATATGGCCAGGGCTTCTGCATATTTTTCTTGTTGATACTTAGCACCTCCCAAATAAAAATAGAATTGATAGGCATTGGGTATATACTTCAGAGCCTCTTGCGTAATCATTATTACTTTGTCTAAACTATCGGGCAGAGCTATGCGAAGCATTTGTTCCCAACCAGCAGGATTTTCGGGCTCTGCTGTAGTATAGATTTCAAATTGCTTCATGGCTTCGTCTTTGTTTTCTTGCAAGAGTAGCACACTCCCATACAAAAAGTTGAGCTGAGCATGGTGCGGATGTTGATCAAAGAGTGTAGCAAAAAGCGGATTGGCTATTTTTGTATCGGTCTCATTGGTCTGCAACATAGTTATATAGCGTGTTAGCAGTTGTAGCTTTACGTCTATCTCAAACATTGGGCTCACCAAAGCCCTATTGATCTCCTCGAGTGCCAGCTCGGGCTTGCCGCTCTTATCGTAGTAGTTGACCATAGAGAGCACTAGGGCAGGATAGTCTGGGTCTAAGGCTTCCACTTTTCTGTATTGTTCAAGCGATTTGTCGAGCTGATTGTCTTGCATATACAAATCGCCAAGCAGAAGTATATAGCTTATATTATCGGGGTTTTTTTCTATAATAATTTCTATTTCGTCAAATGCCTTCTCTTTTTCGCTGAGCATAGAGTAAAGCCGAAACTTATTTAAAGTAATACTCTCTCTCACTCCCACATTTTTCTCCAACTCATCCAACACTTCAATTGCTTTTTTTAGATCGCCATTATTGTTATACACTTCGGCCAAAGACATAAATACATCCGTTTTTTCGGGATAATCCTTTCGCATTTTAGTATAAATATCAATGGCTTCTTCCTTTCTGTCGAGGTCGCTATAGAGCGCACCCAGCATCATGTTGTAGTAGTAGTTGTCTGGATCTTTATCTACTGCTTTCTGAAGAAAAACTGCCGCTAGCCCCTTCTCTTGCAACACATTATAAAATCCACTCAATTCGCTTAGCACAGCAGCATTGGTAGTATCTAGTGCATAGCAGTGTTGCAATAGATTAAAGGCCTGGTCATAGTTGCCCTGAGCTTTGGCACTTAGTGCATCGTAAAAGTAATAATCAAACTTTCGTTGGTTGTTGGCATCTATTATCCACGCGCTATTGTCTTGTGCAAAAACCAATCCGCTAGTCATATAAAGCATGAGGGACAAGGCTGCAACAATTTTTTTCAACTCAGTAGCTATCTTAGTATTGTGTGTGTATATTCTCTCTATCATGTTTTATTTATGTTATTTGTTGCCAGTATGGCCAAATCCTCCAGTGCCTCTATCGCTCTCTTTGAGCTCGTTGGTTTCTTGCCACTGCACAGTGGCATGTTTGGCAACAACCATTTGGCAAACCCTCTCACCATCATTAATCACAAAATCGTTGTTAGACAAATTTACCAACACCACGCATATCT
>CAYVLC010000155.1:0-5972 GCA_964452155.1 uncultured Dysgonomonadaceae bacterium | reverse complement strand
ACAAAGAGCAAATAGCTCTTTGTATTGTTATTTTCTAAAGAAACTACTTATTTTCTTTTTTATAACTATCAGTTGCAGCTTTTACAGAACCATGTAGCAACAACAAGTTGTGAGCTTGCTCATACGATAAGCCCAATTCATCTACAATCATTCTAGTTCCTCTATCTACCAGTTTTTGATTGCTGAGTTGCATATTTACCATTCGGTTTCCTTTTACACGACCAATCTTTATCATTGTGGTTGTGGTAATCATGTTGAGGACCATTTTTTGTGCTGTTCCCGATTTCATACGAGTGCTTCCAGTAACATATTCGGGTCCTACAATAGGTTCTATTTTTATTTCAGCTTCATCCGCAACAGGTGAGTTTGGATTACAGCTTATTGCTCCCGTCAAAATTCCTTTTTTACGTGCATTGCGCAATGCACCAATTACATAAGGTGTAGTTCCTGATGCTGCAATACCTACCAATGTATCGTTTTCGTTGATGCCATGTTTCAATAGTTCCTCCCATCCGAGCTCGTAGTTGTCTTCGGCTTGTTCAACAGGTTTTCGTAAAGCTACATCTCCTCCCGCAATGAGGCCTATTACATAAGTTGGTGGCATTCCAAATGTTGGAGGAATTTCAGAAGCGTCTAGCACCCCCAGTCTGCCACTTGTGCCTGCTCCTATATAGAAAATCCGTCCGCCACGTTTCATTCGTTCTATAATACCTTCAACAAGCCTTTCTATTGCAGGAATAGTTTTTTCAACGGCCAGTGCTATTTTTTTATCCTCTTTATTTATTTCTGAAAGAATCTCGACTACTGATTTATCTTCAAGGTTATCGTAGATAGAGGCTTGTTCTGTTATTTTTATGAAGTCCATAAGAAGCTGTATTGGTGTTAGTTATACTTTAAATTTCCTTTGTTCTATAGTATGTAACCAATCCGTCCATAGGCGACTGATTTATTTTTCCAATGGTTATTCCATTTTTCTGAGCTACTTCTTTTAGCGTCGTAGCATAGTAATGAGCAATAGATCCTACAAAGTTTACCTTTTTGTTTTTGTAGTCATATTGCATCACATTGCGCTGAAAGAAATCAGAGAATGACTTTACTACAATGTTTTTAACTGCATCATTCTCTATGTTCTGCAAAAGAAAAGGAGTAATGCTTGCTAAAAATCGACTAGGGAAAGGTTTCTTATATACATTCTCTATAATAATGGATTGGGTTAAATTATATTGTTTTAGAAACTTCACTTTTAATTCTACCGATAGTTGATTCTTGAGTAGATCACCCACCAAAAGCTTACCCATTGATGCTCCGCTTCCTTCATCTCCCAATATAAAACCCAGAGGCGATATCTGATTTATAATCTCATCGCCACTCCACTCGCAAGAGTTGCTGCCTGTACCCAATATACAAGCAATGCCAGGTTCGTTGCCACACAAAGCGTGTGCAGCGGCAACAAGATCGCTATAAACTTCCACTTTGTCAATTGGGAAGGAAGCTTGAATGGCTCTCTTTACGTTTTCAATCTTTTCGGGAATGCATCCAGAACCATAAAAAAATATAGCTTGAGGCATTCTCTCTTTTAGTTGTGTATAAACGTGCTCTTTTATCTCATTGGCTATTTCATCTTCTGATTGAAAAATTGGGCTAATTCCTTTCGTGTTAAATCGATGTGCGATTTGCCCATGTTGTAGCAGGCACCAACCTGTTTTAGTAGCACCACTATCTGCAATTAATATTATATGTCTATTCATATTTTTTTTTGTTCTAAAGGCCAATTAAATCTTAATGTAAATATCTTTCTTGTATAGTATATATCCAGCCAGCCAGCATATAGAGACAAATAGCAAAGCATATAGTAATGAGCCAAAATTAGCTCCTGCCCATGGTTCTAATAGTACTGAATAGGCATAGTTGGTCAACCTAATAGCTTCACCTTCATTTGTCACCTCGGTATTCTCGAGTATATTTGTCAATAGAGCTGCAAGTACATATATAAATAATGGGTTTACACCAAAACTTTGAAAAAATCTGCTCCAATTGGTTTTTTTATTTATATCTATTATCCAAATCAAGATTCCTAGAAGTTGTGCGGCAAATCCTGTAGTAGTAAGCACAAAAGTGGGGCTCCATATCTTTTTATTAATAGGGCAACCATATTGTAGAAGCAATCCAGAGAAAGCTAGCACTGTACCCCAAATCAATATTGTTTCTACACGTTTATGATTATTTTTTATGTCCATAATCATTTTACCGAACAAGAAGCCTATCAAGACATGTGCAATAGAGGGCAGGGTACTTAATAGTCCTTCAGGGTCTAAAGCAATTCCCGAATCTTTATATACATGGGCTTCGCCCAATAAGTTTCTGTCGATGACAGAAATAATGTTTTGTTCAGACATCTCAAATCCATTTCCAAAAAGAAGGATGAAGAAATATCCTGTAAGTATTGTGCCGATTACCCAAATTATATGTTTTGGTTTTAAAAAGATTGCAATAAGCGATGCAAAGCCATAAGCTAATGCCAAACGCTGCATAACACCCAAAATACGAATGTTGTCGAAGTGAGTTGCAGCAGTAAAAAAACTTTCTCCATCACCCAATCCTCTACTTAAAAGACCAAACCAATTTAGGCCAAGGCCTATAAGGAAAATGAGAAACGTTCGTTTCATTATTTTCCATGCACTCTCTTTAGATGGTTTGAAATTGTATTTACGTAGCGACATAAATGTGGATACTCCCATTATGAACATGAAAAAGGGGAAAACCAGATCAGTCGGCGTCAGCCCATGCCAGTTTGCATGGGCCAATGGTTTATAGATAGAGTCCCAGGAGCCAGGGTTGTTTACCATTATCATGCCAGCAATGGTAATTCCTCTAAGTATATCTAACGATATTAGACGATTTGATTGTACAGAAGACTTCATAATGGTTGAAAATGTAAAAGAAATAGATTTTAAAATTATCTTGAAGGGGAAGCTTTGTATTATTAGCTATAAGTCGTTATTATTTTCAATCTTATTATCTAGGATTATAAGAAGAGTATTCTTTTTCACATCACATTATTTTATCTATCTTTTTTTGCTTTTTTTGCCAAACTCGGGGTCTATTTTTAAAAATGGTACAATAATAAGGGTTGGAATGGTAGCTATCATAATAAATATAAAGAAATGATTGTAGCCAACCAGTTCTTGCAACCAACCTGACACCATTCCTGGAATCATCATTCCCAATGCCATAAAGCCAGTACAAATGGAATAGTGGGCTGTTTTGTGCTCGCCTTGAGAGAAATAAATCATATATAGCATGTAGGCTGTAAACCCAAATCCATATCCAAATTGTTCAATCCCAACTGCTACATTAATCCAAAGAAAATTTTCGGGTTGGAAATAAGAGAGAAGCAGATAGGCTGCATTGGGCAATGTTATACTAAGTGCCATAGGCCACAACCAATACTTTAATCCTCTTTGTGAAGCTACAACTCCTCCAAGAATCCCACCAAGTGTTAGGGATATGACACCTACTGTACCATAAACTACCCCTACTTCTTGTGTTGAAAGTCCCATTCCTCCTATTTCTCTAATATCTAATAAGAAGGGTGATGCCAACTTTACCAGCATTGCCTCAGCCAATCTGTAAAGCAACATAAATGCAATGGCCAATCCTATTCCTTTTTTGGAGAAAAAAGATGCGAAAGTTTGTCCAAACTCTTTGGCGATATCCGATACTGAATTTGCTGCTTTGCCATAGTCGGTTTTAGGACGAGGTAATATAAAGTTATGATAAATAAAAAGTATTACAAATAGACCAGCAAGTATAAAAAAAGTAATGCTCCAAGCAAGAGGTATATTTCCAGATATCCCTTTAAAGGTAGCTGATACTTCTTTGTTTAGATTTGGGTCTAATTGCACTAAAGCGAGGGCAGGTTTGTCCCAGTTTTCGGAACTGAAAACTAATCTTTCTCCAGAAATTAACGATATACTCTTATCTCCATCTGAAAATGATGTGTTCAAAACAATTTCATCACCTTCTTTAGGTGCTTTGCTTAAGCGAATTGCAATCAAAGATGCATTACCTACTTGATTGCTTTTTACATCCACTACTTCTCGTTTTTCTCCAAATTTTTCTTTTATGAATAATCCAAACGGACTTGCAACGTTTTGAGACCACCATGATTTATTTGTATCGCCGCTCTCTAGTTTTTTCTGCTCATCGCTTTTCTTTATAAATCCATTTGCAAGATTGCTGTTTTTAGCAATACTTTTCAACAAGCTCAACGAATCAGTAGGTATTTTATTGGTGTTGATTACTAGGTTTTCGGGAAAAACTACAAAGGTCGATACATCTTTGTTGGATGTTATTTCTGGTAGTTCGTCTATTTTAAATTCGGTTTGAGAGGTAGGTGATGAGTTCACATTTAGAAGCACGGGTTCTGAACCTGTCATTATCTCAAAAGATCCCGCCAAGATAATTAGCAAACCCTGTCCCACAATCATAGCAAGCCGATAGAATGTGCTACGAATGCCTACAAAAAAAGATTGTTGCGAATCATCTAGTGCAAGCATATAAAAACCATCGGCAGCAATGTCGTGTGTAGCTGAACTAAAAGCCAGCAGCCAAAAGAAGCCTAGTGTTGCTTGAAAGTAGAAGGGGGTGGGGAGGGTGAATGCCACACCAGCTAACCCTGCACCAATAAATAACTGCATGGTAACAATCCACCAACGTTTTGTTTTAAGAATATCTACAAATGGACTCCAGAAGGGTTTGATGACCCATGGTAGATAGAGCCAACTTGTGTATAGGGCAATGTCGGTGTTAGACAGTCCAAATCGTTTGTACATTATCACTGCCACTGTCATAACAACTACATAGGGCAAGCCTTGTCCGAAATAAAGTGTAGGTATCCATGTCCATGGATTTTTTGTTTTATCCTTTTTTGTCAATTTATTCATTGTGTTGAGGTTATGTTTATTGTGTTAATATCTTTTCTCTATTTCTGCACCTGGATAATAATGCTCCAATATTGCATCATATTCATATCCTTTGTCTGCCATCACGGCTGCACCTATTTGGCAAAGACCAACTCCATGGCCCCAACCTGCTCCATATAGTGTAAAACCAGATGGAATGCCTTCTTCATTTTCCTCATCTGCTTCTACTACAAAGGCCGAGCTGTAGAGATGAGACTCTGAAAGTGTGCGTCTTATTTCTAGCTCCTTACCAATAGTCATTACCCGTTCTGTTCCCACAATTTTTAAACGGATGATGCGCCCCGAGGTACCTCGTTCAATGGGGATTATTTCTAAGATATCACCATAGTCTATACCAGATCGCCTGTGGATTAGGTTTGAGAGTTCTTCTTGGGAGTAAGTCACTTTCCAACGATAAAAATCTGATGTTTCTTGGTCATAATCGTTCAACACCTGTTTGAGCACATCTGCATCTTTTGTGTTACAAAAAGCCGTTGGCGATGTCATAATCCACTCTTCTGCTTCGTCTTCAATGGTAAGATTGGGTGTCTCAAAAGAAATATTCTTTGAGTCTGCTTTGCCCACCAGATAGGGATGAGGCGTAGGCTCCCAAACGTTTTCGAATGTTTCCAAAAAACCACCACAACATTTATAAAAACGCGTATCGCAAATAGTGCCATCAAACATCATTACTTGTCCACGAGTTTTCATTATTACATCGGTTACTAAAGGTGTAGATTGCTTGGTAATGCCTTGGTAACGTTGACAATGATCGTCTGCACAAACATCAAAATTGGTATGGTCTTCACGATCCCACCAACGCACAATTTCATTACCATCTTCAAACGAGGTTTGATAGCTCTCTTTGCTTATTTCCAACGATTTGTTTTTTTCTTTCTGTGCCAGCAGCCAGCTTCTTGATATTACGGCATGTGCTTTCAGTAACTCTTCGGAGCTGGTAGCACTCATTTCAGATGAAATTACACTCACTAAGTAATCTTCTAACGA
>CAYVLC010000154.1:0-6040 GCA_964452155.1 uncultured Dysgonomonadaceae bacterium | reverse complement strand
CCCGAAATAGCACTTACCACACAACTTACAAACCGTCTGCAAGCAGTATTCGGGAATGACTTAGCCATCTATCATTCCAAAATAAACGACAATGTGAGGGCCGAGATTTGGATGAAAATGATTTCGGACAATCCCTACAAAATCATCATCGGTGTGCGCTCTTCAGTATTTATGCCCTTCGCGAATCTCGGATTGGTTGTAATTGACGAAGAGCACGACCAAAGCTACCGCCAAACCGATCCATCGCCCCGCTACCATGGTAAGAATGCTGCCATCATGTATGCCCATTTGCAAAAAGCCAAAACATTGCTAGGCTCTGCCACACCAGCCATAGAGTCGTACTACAATGCTCTTTCTGGTAAATATGGTTTGGTAAGCCTTTCCCAGAGGTTCGAAAACATGGCCTTGCCCACAATAACGCTTGTGGACACGAAAGACCTGCGACGCAGAAAAATAATGCAATCGCTGCTTTCGCCCCTGCTGATGGAGCAGATGAAAGAAGCACTGGCCAACAAGCAACAAGTCATCTTATTCAGAAATCGAAGAGGATTTGCCCCAATATTAGAGTGCAAGAATTGTGGCTATACGCCAAAATGCAACCATTGCGATGTAACACTCACCTTTCATAAATTTCAAAACAGACTCAAGTGTCACTATTGCGATGCCTCGTACCCCGTGATAACACAATGCCCCGATTGTGGTGAGGAGAGCTTGCAACATTTGGGTAGTGGCACTGAGCAGTTGGCCGAAGAAGTGAGCACGCTCTTTCCCGATGCCGTGGTGGCGCGAATGGACACAGATACTACACGTGGAGCAACATCCTACGAACAGATACTAACGGACTTCTCCCTCGGCAAATCGCAAATATTGGTAGGAACCAAAATGGTATCAAAAGGATTGGATTTTGATAATGTACGGGTGGTAGGAATTATACAAGCCGACAGCTTGCTCAACTTTCCAGATTTCCGCTCTCATGAAGAGGGCTTTCAGATGATAACGCAGGCCAGTGGCCGCTCGGGAAGGAAAAGTGTTGCTGGCACGGTGGTAATACAAACCTCCAACCCCAATCAACCAATTTTTGATTACATCAAAAACAACGACTATCACAACTTCTTCAATACACAACTGGCAGAAAGAAATTTGTTTAAGTATCCACCTTATTACAGATTAATAGTGATTAAGCTACGCTACAAATATGAAGCAACCGTAGCACAAGCCGCCGACTATCTGGCTTTGCTGCTAAAGAAAACGTTGGGAGAAAGAGTTTTAGGGCCTGCTATACCTGCAGTAGGCAGGGTGCAACAATATTACATAAGAGAGATACTATTGAAAATGGAAATAGGTTTTCCGATAACGCAAGTAAGAGAGCTATTGAAACAACAAGAGGAGATAACCAGACAACGAACCAAATTTAAATATGTGAGAATTCACTACGAAGTAGATGTTTAGGAAAACATGTTATATAACACTACTTTACAACATACTAAAATATTTGGGTTATATGCTAATGAAATATATCTTTGTATCGATAACCTGAAAAAAATCTTTTTTACCTTAGACTAATAACCAATAATTAACCAAAAAGGGAAAAGTAGATCTGCTCGGCCGAGTTGATCTATTTTTTTTGCATTTTAGGTAGTGGAAAAAACTTTTCCTCCATGTAGGATTTGAGGTTTATGTCATGAAAATGATAGCTACCATGGTGAATTACGTTTTCACCTCATGAAAAACAAATCTACAACGGTGAATTACATTTTCATCACATGAAAACCAAATCTACGGCGGTAAATTACATTTTCACCTCATGATCATCAAATCTACCGTGGTGAATCTGAGTTTTATCTCATGAACGTTATATCTACGGCGGTGAATCTGAGTTTTATCTCATGATCGTCATATCTACAGCAGTGAATCTGAGTTTTATCTCATGATCGTCAAATCTACGGCGGTGAATTTGATTTCTGACTGATAATGTTGCTTTTTACTTATCATGTGTAACCTAAACGCCCACAAACACTCCGATTTGCAAGATGGTTGTGCTTGCGAGGGCTTAAAGTTTTACAGCAACACTCAACAAACTTGTGCGGAGCTCTACACGCGCGCATCTACACAACGCAAAAATGCGAATTGTTCTAACTAAAGCACTGGTAAGTGAATGGGCCCATCAATACCCACTGGTATTCCAAGCAACATCCATATAGTCATCATGACGGCCCAAGCTAACATAAATATTACAGTATAAGGAATCATCAAAGAGATTATTGTACCTATCCCGTTTTTTTCGTCGTAGCGTTGTGCATAAGTTACTATTAAAGCAAAGTAACTCATCATAGGGGTAATTACATTTGTCACTGAATCTCCTATCCGAAAGGTGGCTTGAGTAAGACCAGGATGGTACCCAAGTATCATAAACATTGGCACAAAAACTGGCGCCATAATAGCCCATTTTGCAGAAGCACTTCCCATAAACATATTCAAAAATGCAGAAAGCAGCAGAAAAGATAAAATAAGAGGGATGCCAATGAAGCCAATATCGCTCAAAAACTGTGCTCCATCTATCGCTACAACCAAACCAAGATTAGAGTAGTTGAACCAGTAGATAAACTGGGCTGCAAAGAACACAAGAACTATATATCCGCCCATCCCTTTCATAGAGTGGGTCATGTGCTTAATGACATCTTTGTCGTTTTTAATTGTCTTTACAATAATACCATAAATAATTCCTGGCACAAAAAAGAGCAACAGCAATCCAACAATTATACCCGAAAAGAAGGGCGATTTTAATATACCGCCTGTTAAGGGGTCTCTAAGTAATCCATTTTCTGGAATAATAGTCCATGCCATAGCCACAATAAAGATGAGTGTGCCAATACCTGCCCAGCGCAAACCTTTTTTCTCGAGTGGAGTAATTTGTTCTATCTCTAAGGCTTTTTCGTTACCACTGTATTTGCCTAATCTTGGTTCTACAATCTTCTCTGTAATCCATGTACCCACAATTATAACCATTATAGCACTTGCTACCATAAAATAGTAGTTGACCATTGGGTTGATATTCATAGCAGGATCTATTATTTGAGCTGCCGAGGTAGATAGACCCGCAAGTATGGGGTCAACAGAACCAATCAAGAAGTTAGACCCAAAGCCTGCACTTACTCCAGCAAAGGCAGCAGCAAAACCAGCCATAGGATGTCGCCCTAGTGCATGAAATATCATTGCACCTAACGGTATTAGTATAACATATCCGACTTCGGAGGCAAGGTGAGAAAAAATACCAGCAGTAATAATTGCAGCAGTAATCAGTTTTGGTGGGGCACCCAATACAAGTTGACGCACAAGTACGGTGAAAAGGCCAGAACCCTCGGCAACACCAATACCTATCATAATAACAAGGACAAGACCCAGTGGTGGGAAGTTTACAAAATTACTTTCTACATTGGTATATATCCAGCGAATACCATCGGCGTTTAAAAGATTTCTTACCGCAATAACTTCGCCCGTTGCTGGATGTGTGGCTTGAAGCCCTACAGCCGATGCCCACCAAGATAGCAGGGCTACCAATACTGCCATCATCAAAAAAAGTGTAGCAGGGTGTGGCAGTCTATTCCCTACTGTTTCTATGGTGTCTAATACGCGAGCAAAACGGTTTTTTTTTATCATTCAAAAATATATTTCCTGCAAAACGGTTAATTAAGTAGTCTGTTGTAAGTAACATACCAATGCACCCTACTTACTTTTTTATAAAGCTAGGTGCAAAGATAGTAAAAATAAAATAACAGGAATAACGGCACAATCAACGGCGTAGAATCCGTTGTGAATAGTGGCACTTTTACCGATTTAAGTGATAGATGTTTAAATATAGAATAACAGACACTCTGTTGTGACACAAAGCCTACAAGAGAAACATAGATATACGAGCATTAACTACGAAGTCGGCGTTTGAAAAATACGTGTTATATAACACTACTATACAACATGTTTTAATATTTGGGTTATACACCAATGAAGCGTACCTTTGCAACGATAACCTAAAACAATCTTTTTTACCTTTTACTAATAACCAATAATTAACCAAAAGGGAAAAATAGATCAGCTCGGTCGAGCTGGTCTATTTTTTTTGGATTACTGTGGCATTTTCACACACAATCGACCTGAAGCTAACATAAATTCGAAATCGTGAAGTTGGAATCATACGTAAAATTGCAGGATCAATAGAAGAACACATCTAATTAAAACGACCCACCTTTAATGGTACTCTATATGATTGCAGCCGAATGCAGATCTAACCTATCTGAGTAAATCTGTGGTTTAAGACATTTCGCCCTCACCCTTCAAACTGCACCACAAACTTAGTCAATCCATCCTCATACGTGCGCAATGAATATCTACAATCGTGTTGTGTAAGTACTTCACGTATAAATAGCAACCCCAATCCTTGGCCCATTGGTTTGCTGGAGAAGAATGGACTAAACAGTTTGCTTTCAATCTCTTTACTAACACCTTTGCCAGTATCAGCAATTTCGAGTGTTTGTTTGTGGGCATTTGTAGTGATGGTTATCTCACCATCTTGCTCAATGCTTTCAACGGAGTTTTTAATAATGTTGAGCAACACTTGCTCAAAAAGCGATGCATCCAATTGTAATAGAGCAAGTGTCTCATCAGCATGAAAAGTGAGTTTGATATTCCTCTTCAGGCACATCACCTCCATAAAACGCGTCATCGATTTAATCAGCTCATTCAGATTAACGGGAGAAAGCACCGCTTTAGGAATCTTTACCACATCGGCAAAGTTTGTGATAAACTCACTCATACTAAAAGAACGGTCGATGCAAACTTGCATGGCTTCGCGCATATCTTCTGTTGAGGGTACAGTTATGAGTTCTTCTTGAACGGTGTCAAGCGTAGAAGTGATGCCTGCTGTGGTGTTGTTAACTTCGTGTGCAATCATGCGAATTACTTTTTCGTAAGCCTTTTTCTCGGCACGACGTACCTCATCGGTTAAACTTTCAATTAAATAAAAAGGCCTTGGGAAACCTCTATCGATAAACGATTCGAGCGTACATTTATACACCGTGCCATCGTGCAGGCTAATGGTGCGTGTTTCGTGCATAGGTATGCCTGACAAGTCAATTTGAATTGTCTCTTTCAATTCTGAAAGTTGCTTGCCTTTCACCTCATCAAGATGATTTACGCCCATTATCTTGAAAGCTGCGGGATTGAGCTCCGTAACTCGACCGTCGAAATCTAACACCATTACGCCCATGGGCGATGCGTTGATAAGCAAATCTAGAAAATGGTTTTGCTCGCGGAGTCTCAAACGCTCCTTCTTCAATTGCCCCATCATTTTATTGAAAATCTCAACCACTTTGTCCGCTTCGTGTTGCCCCACACTGCGCAGGCGAGAACTGAAATCTTGTTCGCGCAACAAATCCATTCCACTGCTAATGCTATGCAAGGGTCGCACCACTTTTCGATAAAACAGGATGAGATAAAACAACGTTATAAGCATTAGAGTGGACACAACAATGGTCTTCCATGACAGAGCTTGCAGGCTTTCGTAAAACACGAAGCCAAAGATTGCCAACAGCAGCAGTGTCAATATATAGAAATATCCACGTAGTTTCATATCTGCTTCATATCAAATATCGTATTTCTCCATTCTACGGTATAGAGCAGCACGACTAATACCCAATGACTTTGCAACTTTAGACAAGTTGCCTTTGTGCAACTCAATGGCTTGTCGTATAGATTGTGCCTCCATATCTTCTAAGGTTAGTCCGGCAGGAATAATGCTCTTTGTTATTGCCTGCCCCGTTTCCATCTGCGAGAGAATGTCATTTTCATCAATCAAACTTTTGCCACTCACAAGAATGGTACGGTCAATCAAGTTTTTTAACTCACGAATATTGCCAGGAAATGGAAGTTGCTCCAACAGTTGCAAGGCAGCAGCGGTAAACTTCACTTTGGGCAATCTATTCTGAACGGTTTGTTTATTGGCAAAGAAGTTGGCCAACAATGGAATATCTTCTTTTCGTTCGCGCAA
>CAYVLC010000153.1:0-6051 GCA_964452155.1 uncultured Dysgonomonadaceae bacterium | reverse complement strand
AAATTGCGGAAGAGAATGTTCAAATAATCTGGCAGTGTGGCAAGTATTACTACAAAGATATGCTAGAGCTGCAAGCTGCGGGGGAAATTCCGCCCAATGTGCAGTTATACGATTTTGTGTCGCGGATGGATCTGGCCTATTCCGTGGCCGATTTGGTAATATCGCGTGCTGGTGCTGGTTCTATATCAGAGTTTAGCCTACTGGGCAAGCCTGTCATATTGGTTCCATCTCCCAATGTGGCGGAAGACCACCAAACACAAAATGCTTTGGCCCTAGTACAAAAAAATGCAGCTATTCTTGTGGCAGATGATACTGCTGAGCTTCAACTTTTTTCGATTGCACTTAGTTTAGTTCAAAATCCTGCTAAATTAATAGATTTAAGTGCAAATATTCTGCTTCATGCGCAGCACAATTCGGCCAACCGAATTGTGGATGAAATTGCAAAGCTTGTAAACACCAAACACATACAATCATGACAATAACAAACACTCCAGGCATAATGACAAACCAAACTCTACCTGTAATTGACAACTTCACCAACATCTATTTTATAGGAATAGGAGGCATTGGTATGAGCAATTTGGCACGCTATTTTTTGTCGAAGAAGAAAACTGTAGGTGGATACGACCGTGTCTCCACGAAACTAAGTCAGCTTTTAGAAGAAGAGGGTGCTATCATTCACTACGAGGACAATGTGGAGCGCATACCGCCCCAATTCTTAAACACCCTCACCACTTTGGTGGTATATACACCCGCTGTACCCACTACACACACCGAGTTTGTCTATTTCCAACAAAAAGGATTCACCATTATGAAGCGCGCACAGGTGTTGGGCGAGATTACTAAGCTCAGCAAAGCTATATGTTGTGCGGGCACACATGGCAAGACTACGGTGAGTAGCATGGTGGCCTACATTCTTCGTCAATCGGAGGTAGATTGTAGTGCATTTTTGGGTGGCATTCTCAAAAACTATCAAAGCAATCTGATACTATCCAAAGAAAGCGAGATTACTGTCATTGAGGCTGACGAGTACGACCGATCGTTTCATTGGTTGAATCCCTGGATAGCCATCATCACGTCGGCCAACCCCGATCATTTAGATATTTATCACAACGCAGCAAATTATCGCAAGAGTTT
Organism: uncultured Dysgonomonadaceae bacterium; assembly: GCA_964452155.1. GTDB lineage: Bacteria > Bacteroidota > Bacteroidia > Bacteroidales > Dysgonomonadaceae > UBA2632. The sequence goes on along the minus strand of CAYVLC010000153.1, from coordinate 4,914 downwards.
TGAGAAGTTTACCAGCCTCATTTGCGAAGATGGGTATCTGATTATGAGAAAAGATATCCCTGTTACACCACAGTGCCATCCATCCGTTAAGCAGTACAGTTATTCTATTACCTCGGGTGACTTTCATGCCGATAATATACGTATTGGAGGTGGTGCATTGTTGTTCGATTTTGTTTATCCCCAGGGTAGGATAAATAATATAGAGCTAGGTGTGCCCATTTTGATAAATGTGGAGAACGCCGTAGCTGCAGCCGCAGCCGCTTGGTTGGGTGGAGCGCAACCACATGAGATAAAAGCGGCTCTGTGGGGATATATGGGGGCAAAGCGGAGGTTCGATGTTCGTTTCAGATCAGAGAGAGTGGTCTTGATTGATGACTATGCACATCATCCCGATGAGGTGGCAGCGTCTATTTATTCAATAAAGAAGTTGTACGACAATAAAAAAATCACGGGCATCTTCCAGCCACACCTCTATAGCCGCACACGCGATTTTGCCAATGAGTTTGCCACCAGTCTATCGCTGCTTGACGAGTTGATATTGCTAGATATCTATCCTGCGCGCGAAGAGCCTATAGAGGGAGTGACCTCGCATCTCATTTTTGATAAGGTAACTATTGCCAACAAAACAATGTGTAGCAAAGACGAGGTAGTAGAGTTGCTAAATAAGAATAGACACGAAGTGGTGGTTACTCTTGGAGCAGGCGACATAGAGTCGTTGCTACCCCAGATAGAGCAACTGTGCCGAGATAATCAGAACGTTTGACGGTGAGAAGATAAATTCTTGAGTTGCAATTTCTCACTTCCGAATAGAACGAGTATATTTGTATGAATTTACCGAAGTAAAATGAAGAGATTTCTGCTAGTGTTTGCTACTCTTGTATTGTTGGGGTATTTAGTGTTTGCCACTTTATATTTCAAAGACAATACGCACGACAAAGTGTGCGAAAATTTCAGCGTATTGGTAAAGGATAGCACGGACAAACAATTTATTCAAACAAAAGATATAGAGCAGCTTCTCAAGAAAGAGAAATTGCACCCAATTGGTAAACGCATAGCCGATATCAACACCATGGAAATGGAAGAAGCCATAAGCGCAAACAAAATGGTGAAGGCTGTGCAGGTGTTCACAACACGCAATGGTAGCATTGTGGCAAACATTTATCAGCGCAACCCGGTGTTGCGAGTAATATCGCACCGCGAGGGCAGTTTTTATATCGATTCGGAGCGCGAGCGAATGCCCATATCACAAAACTACACCGTTTATTTGCCTTTGGCAACAGGTTATATTACCGAAGAGTTTGCAAAAAACGAATTGTACGACTTTGTGATGTTTGTTTCCAACAGCTCCAGATGGGATGCATGGATAGAACAGATTGTTGTAGATCAATACCAGAAAGTGCAGATAGTTCCTCGTGCTGGCGATTTTAAAGTTACATTGGGTTCGCTAGATGATTATGAAGAAAAGCTCCTCAAGTTGAAACTCTTTATAGATAAAGGCCTAGGCACTGTTGGTTGGAACCGATATTCGGAAATAAATCTAGCGTACAACAATCAAGTAGTGTGCACATTGAAGTGAAAACCACACAAATTGGTCTAGTAGAGCGAGTAGAGCTTCTAAAAAAACTAAATTCACTATTTCTCTTTTCTTTGAAAGACTATTAAACAGAAACAGTTATTGATTGTTTCTACAAGTAAGAACAGTACAAAACACAACATATACAATGATACAATCAGGATTTATCGCCGCCATCGATTTAGGGACATCAAAAATTACGGGTATAGTTGCTCGCAAAAACGAAGACAATGTTATATCTGTGTTGGCTTGCGAAACTATTCCGTCTAACCGTTGCATAAGGCGCGGACTGGTTTACAACATAGAAGAGACTGGCGCAAAGGTGCGCAAGTTGATTAGTTTGCTCGAAAACAAACTAAATAAAAAGATTGCAAAGGTGTATGTTTCAGTTGCAGGCCAATCGCTGCATGCGGTTTCGCACAGGGTGAGCAAACAGTTATCGTCGTCGGGCATAGTTACCGAAAGTGTGATTGCCCAACTACGCAAAGAGGCCGAGAAGTATATGCCCGAAATGAGCAAACGCTACGATATAGCCGATGTAGAATATATTATCAACGAAAAGGCTGAGCCCCAACCTGTAGGTGTTGCCACATCGCAGATAGAAGCCAACTACCAAATGATTGTAGGGCGGCCAAACATCATTACCAACATTGATAAGAGTATAAAAGATAAGGCAAATTTGCAAATTGCTGGTTATGTAGTGGGCCCATTGGCATCGGCTGCCATATCGCTCAACGAAACAGAGAAAGAGTTGGGTTGTGCATTCATTGATTTTGGTGCTGGCACATCTTCGCTATCTATTTACAAGGGTGGCAAGCTGCGTTATATGGTGGTGATACCCTTTGGCGGAGCCACAATTACACGAGACATTTGCGACCTCAATTTTATTGAGAGCGATGCCGAATCGTATAAGATGAAGTTTGGTAAAACACACGAAACTCAAGAGACGGGTTTCTTTAACTCCTTTGCTAGTAAGCCCGATATAGACCTCCCCAACCTCAACCTTGTTATAGAAATGCGCCTTCAGGAAATTGTGGAGAATATTGTGGAGCAAATTAAGTTGTCGGGCTATCAAGGCCAGTTGGGTGGCGGTGTGGTGATAACGGGAGGGGCGTCTTTGCTGAAAAACTTGCATTTGTATTTAGAAAACAAACTAAAAATGCCTGTGAGAAAAGCTTCGGCAAAGAAAACTTTTGTAAACAACTTCCCCGAATTGGCAAACGACCCATCGTTGACACAAGCCCTAGGGCTGTTGTTATATGCCTGGGACGATTGCGAGGAGCATGTGGAAGAACCGATGTATGAAGAAGAGGAAGAGAAACTGGAAGAAAAGAAACCAAAGAAGCCTAAACCAAAGCCAAAGAACAAGCCGGGAGGATTTTTTAGTAAAGTAGAGGACATGTTTGGTGGTATATTTGATGATGCAGACGATGACAATTAATTTTTATAAACACACTGTGTGTAGTTTATCTTTAAGAGAATGACAATGGACGAGGATATTTTAAAATTTGAATTACAAAACCATACGCAAGCAATCATAAAGGTGATTGGAGTAGGTGGGGGCGGCAGCAATGCCGTCAATCACATGTTTCATGAGGGTATTCACGATGTTTCTTTTGCTTTGTGCAACACAGACAATCAGGCATTGTCTCGCTCTCCTGTTCCAGTAAAAGTGCAACTAGGAGAACAAACAACCGGAGGACTCGGTGCAGGCAACAAGCCCGAAGTGGCGCGTGCAGCTGCCCTGGAAAGCATAGATTTGATACAAGACCTCTTGGGCGATGGCACTCGCATGGTGTTTATTACTGCAGGTATGGGTGGGGGCACAGGCACTGGTGCGGCTCCTGTTATAGCTCGCGTGGCCAAAGACTTGGGCATACTCACTATTGGTATTGTTACTATTCCGTTTGTATTTGAAGGACCTCGCAAGATTGTGCAAGCACTCAATGGGGTAGAAGAAATTGCCAAGAATGTGGATGCGCTATTGGTAATAAACAACGAACGACTGCGCGACATATACAAAGACTTGACAATGATGAATGCTTTTGCCAAAGCCGACGATACACTGGCTACCGCCGCAAAAAGCATTGCAGAGATCATCACCATTCACGGACATGTCAACCTAGACTTTGCCGATGTAAACACTACTCTGAAAGAAGGTGGTGTAGCCATTATGAGTAGGGGCTTGGGTAAAGGAGAAAATAGAATAAACGAAGCCATTAAAGATGCTTTGCACTCGCCCTTGCTAAACAACAACGATGTGTTTAGTGCAAAAAAGATATTGGTGAATATCTCCTATGGCGAAAACTCACCGTTGATGATGGAAGAGATGAATGCGTTTCACGAATTCATGTCGAAATTTGGAAGCGAGATAGAGGTGATATGGGGAGCTGCCGTAGAAGACACCCTCGACGACGAAGTAAAAGTGACTTTGCTTGCAACGGGTTTCAATATTACCAGTGTGCCAGGTATCTCAGAGAAATACTTGGAGGAAACCAGGGCCGAAGAGCTAGAGCGTAAGATAGCCGAGGATAATAAAAAAGAACAAGAGAAAGAAGACAAGAAATTAATTGAAAAATACTACGGAAAAGAAGGCCTGCGCAATATTGCCAAAGGCAACAGCCAACCCGAAACTTTTGTTTTGACACTGGAAGAACTAAACGACGATAAAATTATTGAAGCACTAGAGAAGAACCCTGTTTTTAAACGTACCCGTGAGTTCGATCCGCGCGATTATCGTGGCGAAACGGCTGCTCCGTCATCTTCGCTTTTCGATATTTGATATTTACACAACAGAAAACAAACAGATACAATGAACTTATTCCAAACAATTGATCAAGAAATAAAAACAGCCATGTTGGCCAAAGATAAAGTGAAGCTAGAAACACTGCGAAGTATAAAAACTGCCTTCATGGAAGTAACAACTGCCAAAGGAGCCGAGCATACTTTGTCGGAAGAGCAATCGATAGCCATTTTGCAACGCATGGTGAAACAACGCAAGGATAGTGCAGCTATCTATGAAGAGCAAAATCGTGTAGAATTGGCACAACAAGAGCTTGCCGAGGTAGAAGTATTGCAATCTTATCTGCCAAAACCATTTTCACAAGAGGAACTAGAGAGAGCTATTGGCGAAATAATTGTGCGAACCGGGTCGTCGTCGCTCAAAGATATGGGCAAGGTGATGGGCGCAGCTACCAAAGCGCTTGGCGGCAAAGCCGAGGGACGTATGATTGCCGAAACTGTAAAGAAATTATTGTCGTAATATCGGGGAGATTCTATAGCAATAAAAAAAAGAAGGTAAAGTAGCTAGTCTTGTGCTTTCAATTTAATCTTTTTCTTGA
>CAYVLC010000152.1:0-6160 GCA_964452155.1 uncultured Dysgonomonadaceae bacterium | reverse complement strand
AATTTATATCCAGATATCTCTGATGAACAATGCCGAACCCTAATGAAGCAATCGATAGAAATGGCACGCCTTTTTCCTCAATCTATAGATGAAAGACCAACATTTATATCTGTTCCAAAAACCGAGAATTATGAAATAGATCATATTGAAGATCGGCTAGATATGTTGGTAACGTATTATAAGAAATTGATTGAAGAAGACCCATTGAATGCTATTCTAGGCCCACCTGAAGACTATTATAAAATATATAGCAAAGAAGATTTAGATGCTTTAGCGGAACAGCCAACCATAAAACGTCCCACCTCTCCAGATGAATGGATGACCAATGCTGCAAAACTGATTGACTATAGCCAATTGAAAATGCCTGTGCTTTTGGTGCAAGAATATGGCTGGAATTTATTTAGACTGGCTGCTCAAGCTCAATTGGCCCTTGAGAGTACCAACAAATGCACGCTGAAATTGAATACCAAAGTTGAAAACATAAAGGATGTATGCGATAAAAACTTAGGCTATAATTGGGAAATAGAAACAGCCGATGCCATTTACAAAGTCGATTACTTAGTAAATTCTAGTGGTTTTAGGACTGGTAAGTTTGACGATTGCCTACATTTAGATGTAGAGCGATTGGTAGAGTTTAAGGCTGCCTATGTTTCACAATGGCAACCCATCGAAGGACTTATTCCAGAACTTATTTTTCATGGTGAGCGCAGAACCCCTCATGGCATGGCACAACTGACCCCCTATTGCGATGACTACTACCAGATTCATGGCATGACCGAAGAGATTACTTTGTTCAAAAACGGATTGGTTAAAAACAAAGATTATAGTGCACAACCGGAATTTGATGAAGATATTGAGCAGAAACTAAACACTGGCTGGAAAGAAGATGAAATAAATAGTAGAACCGAGAAAGCAATTGATTACATAGCTCAATTTGTTCCATCGTTTCAATCGGCAACTGTTGGTGGCCCTCCTTTGTGTGGGGCACAACAGATACCAGGAGATGATGCTAGTTTGAGAGTGGGCGAAGTAAGTTTCCCAACCAAGTTTTATGCTCGTAGCGAAATTATCAAGGCCTCTACGGCACTCACTGTTGCTAATCAGATTATAGATAAAATGCAGGAGGAGAAAATCATCTTTGTGAAACAAAAATCTAACAACAATACTATATTGGCCTCTGTTTTGAAAGACGAAATAGACAAACTGGCTGCTCAGTTGGCAACAGAACGAGGCTACCCCAATGCACTTTCGCGATTGGTTATAGATAGGGAGTAGCTATAGGCCACTTCTCATTTTTGCTCTACCGCCAACAGCAAACTTCACTGATTGCAAACTGGTTGCTCCGAAATGAATAAAAATAAAAAAACAAATTATAAAAAACAAATAACGTATAGATTATGGGAGTAGGAAAAACATTTAGAAAGTTTCCTAAAACTTTTTGGGTTGCAAACAGCATAGAGCTTTTTGAACGATGGGCATGGTATGGATTTTTTATGCTATTTGCCAACTATTTAACAGGCTCGTCCGATATGGGTGGTTTAGAACTATCGCAAGCAGAGAAAGGACATATAATGGGAATAGGTACAGCTTTTCTTTACTTCCTCCCTGTACTCACAGGCTCTATTGCCGATAAAATTGGCTACAAAAAGGTGCTTTTTATGTCGTTTATTATATATGCCACTGCTTTTATTGCACTACCCATGTTCCAATCTTTTTGGGGTGTATTTGCTATCTATTTATACTTAGCAGTAGGTGCTGCACTCTTCAAACCTGTAATTTCTGCAACGATTGCTAAAACCACTACAGACGAAACATCGTCCATTGGGTTTGGTATTTTTTATATGATGGTAAATATTGGGGCATTCATCGGCCCCTTGGTTACATTGCTATTTAAAGATAACTCTTACGACTTTGTATTTTATATTTCTGCAGGAGTTGTAGCATTCAATTTTATTCTTCTCTTATTTTACAAAGAACCCGAGCGTGAGATAACGAAAGAGAGTCTGTGGGAATCCATAAAAAATATTTTCATAAATATTGGAGAGGTATTAAAAGATAAGAAGTTTGTAATATTCCTCTTTATCGTTGCTGGATTTTGGACAATGTACAACCAATTGTTTTTTACACTTCCTGTATTTATCTCGCAATGGGTTGACACCTCTGTTATTTTCGATTTCTTTCATCAGTACCTACCTTTCTTTAGCCAAAACTATGGCACAATAGATGGTCAGATGCAATCTGAATTTATCACCAATGCAGATGCCATGTTTATTATTCTCCTGCAGATAGTAGTATCTAGCTTTGTGATGCGCTATAAGCCACTAAAAGCAATGACTGCAGGCTTCCTTGTATGCTCTATTGGTATGGCATTGTCCTTAGTCACACAAAACGTACTATTTACACTAGTTGCAATTTTTATATTTGCTTTGGGAGAAATGGCAGGTTCACCAAAAATTAATGAATACATTGGGCGCATAGCTCCAGCCAATAAGAAAGCGCTCTATATGGGCTACTCGTTTCTTCCTGTATTTTTAGGAAATCTATTTGCAGGTTTTATTTCGGGAGATGTTTACGGTAGTCTGTCAGACAAAAACAACTTTGTAAGGGAAGAAGTTGCCAAAAGAGGTTTGGAAATTTCTGAAAACTTATCACAAAACGATTACTTTAATAGTGCTGCTGCCGAAATGGGGATGAACTCAAGAGAACTCACCAACTATCTTTGGGACACATACAACCCTAGCAATATGTGGTATGTAGTATTGAGCATTGGGTTGGTTTCTGTACTTGCGCTATATTTGTACGATAAATTCCTGATGAAAGAGAAAAACTAGATAGTACTAACCTCACACATAATAATACAAAAAAGCAACATTTTAGTTCATCGCATATTCTGAACTAAAATGTTGCTTTTGTAATTTCTACCATCATTTCTACTACTCTGTAAATTCGCAAATTGTTTTTACTATTTCAGAAACCTCGTCTGATATGGCTAGTAGCTCCCCATACTTGTGTCCTTCGGCCAGTTTTTGAAGCAATGGATAGACAGGTTTTTCTTCCTCCCAATATTTTCGATTGAGGAACACCATGGGGCTGATGTTCCCAAACGTGCTATAATGATTTTGTGCAGCTTCTTGAAAAACTTCTTGTATTGTGCCAGCACTACCAGGAGCAAAAATAATACCGCCCTTAGCAATTGCCAGCAATCCCTCTTCTCTCACACTATTGGCAAAGTATTTTGCAATATGAGTAGCAAAGGGTGTTGGTGGTTCATGACCATAGAACCATGTGGGAATACCCACACTCTCCACCTTTGTTTGCAACGGATAGGCTTCCATTACTTCAAACGCAGCACTCAGCCACAACGCATCGCTATAGAGTGGAGCTTTTGACAGTATTGATATTGCATCGTCTATCTCTTTCTCACCCCTGTGTGCCATCCATGTTCCTAAATGTGTAGCCTCCATACCGCCAGGGCCACCACCCGAAACCATCAGATGTCCTTTCTCTGCCAAAGCCTTTGAGATAAAAACAATGTTTCTATAATTGGCATGATCTCGCCGCAAACTATGCCCTCCCATAATAGCAACCACTTTGTGGCTACGCCACTTAGAGAGATAATCGTATAACGAATCGGTAATGGAGTGGTCGTGTAGGCGTTGAGCCAAAGAATCTTTAATGCTCGATGGCTCTGCTTTTCCGCTAGACTCATAGTACTTGTAAACAAGATAATCATTCGTATTTGTATAAGTGGAAGGGTTGGTATATGAAAAGCTATTGTACAATTCGGTGTGTCCGTAAAGTTTGTTACGATACACCTGAAAAGGCAGGTTCATTGTAGGAAAGAACAAATTGCCAGTCTTTATCAATTTCTTCTGAGCTTTGGTTGACATGTCACAACCTAAGAAGAGACAGTCTTCAAAATCGTTTTCAAATACAATGTCTTCGTACTCTGTTAAATCTACAGCTTGAAAAGCTATACTTTTTATAGGGTTGTGTTGCTTAGCAATTGCAATAAAGTGCTCAACACTTTCGACTTTAATATTCATATCATATCTTTTTTTAGAAATACAAAACAAGACAGCTTTTATGGATATACACAATAAAAGATCTATTTATCTAGCTATCGAATGTCTCAAGACAGTGTTTTGAAGTAGATAGAGAGTTATAACCAGCACTATTAGTCACATTTTTATTCATGCTGTGCGTCAGCATTTAATAATCAGATACTTTTTGACCTTGGGCATTACATTTTCACTATGCACGAGCGAAATTCTCATTCGGGAAATGTGTGTGTGTGTGTGTGCTGAAGCTTCAAGTCTGCAGATGATTTATCTTTGTGCATCTTTTATCATTGAGGTTGCCTTTATCCCTTGACAGTTTTTAAAAAGAAACCTTCTTTGCATTTAAATTTAAACCTTAAATGCAGAGTTTATAAGAACAAACCAGACCTTAGCGCCTTATTATTTTACAATACCTTCGCTTGTCGTTGGGCCATAAACAATCAACTCTCCACTCTCATTCACTTCCATTTCATCTATAAATACAACACGGTTATCTCCTGTTTCTGATGTGCGCCCATGATAAACACAAAGCATTTTTCCGTTTTTCGAGGTTGTCATTGAGTTGTGCCCAGTTCCAGTAACAATTCCACCTTGAGCTACATTTTTTTGAAGAACCGGATTGTTGTCTGCTTTTGTAAACAGACCCAATGGAGAGCTAGATGTTGCATAGCCTACTGCATAATTTTCGCCACCAAAAAAGTTGGCTGAATACATCATGTAATAGGTTTCATTTGCTTTAAAAATGTACGATCCCTCGGTCCACCTTCGGTTTATTTCGCCTGAGGTAACAGAGCGGCTCTCCCATTCGGCTTGTTTGTCATCCATAGATACGGGAGGACGCAACAACAGTTGAGGTTCACCAATAATTCCAGAGAAATCGGCCTTCATCTCTACCCCATAGATCCAACTCTCTTCAATTTCCTCAAACAGTCCTTCACTACGTGCCCAGTCAGCAACTTCACTCTCAACAGGGTGTTTATAACAACAGCGCGAATAGTAGAGATAGACCTTATCGTTTTCGAAAAATAAGTTACCATCGATAACAGGATAGCCAGGATCAAAAATTGGTCGGTTGTATAAATCTTTGTATGGACCCGTGGGTGTGTCGCAGACAGCAACACCAATACGAAAATTCTCAAGCTCATCTGTGGGGTTTTCGCGCCAGTCTGCGCTAAATAGCATGTAAAACTTATTGTCTATTTCATATAACTCTGGTGCCCAAAAATTGGCAACACTCCATGAGCTATCAGTGTTTCCCTCATATATTCTGCCCTGGTCAGTCCACTCTTTTAAATCTACAGATGAATACATTTTAAATCCATCGTTTACACCACCAGTTCCAATCATATAATAGACCCCATCGGAGGCTTTCAATATATATGGATCGCCAAACTCCACCGGAAGTGGGTTGTTGAAACTAAGTCTTTCATTATTAGATGCTGTATCTTTTGATTGGCAAGCAATTAATAAGACTCCTAAAATGAAAATGTGAATAAATAATTTTGTTCTCATATTGTTTTTACACAAAGATATCATTTCTACATCTATTTTGAACTATTTCTGCTCCCTGTATTTCTGCTAAGCATAACACTAAGACCCCCTTATCATTATACCTTTAGGATTTGAAGGTGTATGTTACGAAAACCGAATTGTACGTGGTAGATTTGACATTTATCTCATGAAAACTGAATCTACCGTGGTGAATTTGATTTTTACCTCATGATCGTCAAATCTACGGCGGTGAATTTGATTTTCACCTCATGATTGCCAAATTGTTCTCGGTAGATTTTATTTCCGCCTAATAAACTTACTTTTCACTTATTAAGTTTAAAAATGAATGGCAACAATTGCTTCGATTGATAAGATGGTTGTGCATAGAAATAGCTGTATAGGTTTTTATAAAGATAAAAACCGAAATAATGATAACATGCTGACTATAAACAAACAAAGAGAAAAAAATAGATGAATACAAGAATAAAAAACAACTTTGTGTGACCTTGCGTACCCCTACGAAGGTCGAAACACATTGTGTTTCTACTTTTGTAGGCCTACAATTGGAGAATTGCATTGTGTTTCTGCTTTCGTAGGCCTACAATTTG
>CAYVLC010000151.1:0-6174 GCA_964452155.1 uncultured Dysgonomonadaceae bacterium | reverse complement strand
AGCTGGTAGCACTCATTTCAGATGAAATTACACTCACTAAGTAATCTTCTAACGACACTAAGTTTATAGCCGTTATCATCTCATTTTCCACAATAAACTTGAGGTGACCTTGAAACTGTTGGTCTTCTTTTCTTTCCCAATGGAAATTGATGCCTATTACTGCATCTTTCAGCTCAAAAGAATCAGAATGAATATCATTGGCTTCCAAAAGAACTTCGTTATACAATTTTCCATCAAAATCTATCTCTCCGTTTGATATCTTTACACTATAATCACCTTTGTGAAGTGTATCATCTTTAGTCTGGTATGAATCGAAAAGGGAGAATTTTATTTCTTTGGCACTCATAATGCCTACGCTAATTAGAGGTTCTGTCATGTTTTCTAATGTTTAATTGTTTAAAATGGAATAGCCATATCTTTTTGTCTTGCCAATAACTCCCATGTACGAATCCTATCTTTATAGGTGTTATGTGCATTCATTTTAGTAATATCTAATGATGCATCAGAGTTGTCCTCCCATCTACGACATAGATACAAAACATCGTATATTCTTCCAATTTGATAATTGCGAGAGATATTCAATCCCAGTGCATAGTCTTCTCCATAGCTAGTATTAGGAACTTTAATGTCACGCAATACGGGTGTATAGAATGCACGTGGTGCACCTAGTCCATTTATGCGCAATGCATTGTTGCGTCCATTATCGGGAGTCCATTCTTTGTGGTCGATGATGCCTGGAGCAATTGTGTTCATGGCAAAGTCTGTCATTTCGTAGGTGCCAACTACCATTGCACAATTTTGCTCATAAAAGGCATTTACTATCTTTTGGAGCGTGTTTTCATCGCTATAAACATCATCACTATCTAGTTGAATGGCAAATTTTCCGCACCTCTTGTTGTGTACACCCATGTTCCAACATCCACCAATACCGAGGTCGTCTCTATTGGGTATTACGTGTATCAGCCTTTGATCTTTGGCAAGCTCTTTAATTGCCTCGGTTGTACCATCTGTTGAGTGATTGTCAACAACAATGACATTAAACTTGAAATTTGTTTTCTGAATTAGAACAGATTCAATAGCATCTTTCACAGTCTTAATGCGGTTGCGAACAGGTATAATAACCGAAGCTTCAAACTCAAACTCTTCTTTATCAAATGCGATTGGTTCGAACTTAGGTTCTAGGTACGCATGCACATCTTTTAAATGTTGTGTACAGGCTTGCTCCATCTCTATTTGCACCTCACGATTTTTTGGGTCAACGTAGTCAAATATTTTCTCTCCAGATTTACGTGTGTCTTCATCTATTTCGGTATAAAGATATTCGTTGATGTGTACGATATCATTGTTTTGAGAAACTTTCAATCTTAGGTCATACAATCCTGCAAAGCTGTAACTTTGCTTTTTCATCTTTTCTGCAGCAACTCTCAATGCTTCGCTGCTGTAAACAATGAGTGAACCAAAATTGAAGTCGTCTCGCAAACTTCCTTTCTGGTAGTCTATAACAGGATTGTTTTTCTTTTTTCCGTCGGCTATAGCATAATAGTCTGCATACACCATCCCCGCGCTTGCATCTTCAGCAATTTTTATAAAGCGATCCAAAGCAAAATAACCCAATTGCAATACGGTAGATTTTTGATAAATAAGTGTATAGTCAGCTTTACTCTTTAAGGCAATTTTTTGCACTGTCTGGGAGCTTTGTATGCTGTCAATTTCAATTATTTCGCAGCCATCTATATTTTGCATCCCTTTTTGTGGTGCAAGCAAGTAGATGTTGTTTATGTATTCAGATTGTCTTAGTTGATTTACTGTCTTTACAGCTTGTTCTGGCTGTGTGTATAAGATAAAAGCGTCAATTTTTTTCATTGTTATTTATGTATAATGGTTGGTTAGATTATTACTGTTTTTGTGTATTCTATAATTTTATTATTCTTTTCACTCTTCCATCGCCTCCACAATGCCTCCAATCAGTTCATTGCGTTTGCTTTCTTCTACTACCGATTCTAAGGGGAAGCCAAGTATGCATGTGTTATACTTGGCTCCTTTATGGAAAATGCCTGCGCTAAAGTTATTCTCAGTATATCTGTATATTGTGAAGGCATTGTTACCCACAGGTTCAATAGCATCGGGGTTTTCTACTACATACGATTCACTATTTAGATGGTTGAAGTAATTGTAGGTGCCCGTAATTGACTTGTGAGGCGATATCACCGATTTTATCCTACCAGTTACTCCTCCATAATTGTTTCTCCATTGATATTTAAGGGTGTTTTTGGCCCATTCTCTGTCAGCGTTATCAGCAAATTGGTTGTCCCACAAATCGGTGCCAACAAAAGCACCACTTACTATTATATTGCCACCGTTGTTGCAATAGTCTGTAATGATTTGCTGGTGTGCCTTAGTAAAAGTTTTGTGCTTTGCCATCATCACTCCACGAGCTATTGGCCATTCGCGTTGTTTACCTAATATCCAATCTACAATTTTGTATTTGTTACTGAGCAATATCGTTTTATGTTCTACAGCTTTTTCAGATGTTGATACAAAGGAGTAGCCAGCTTTTGCAAATCCTTTGCCATGCAGGGCTGGATAGTCAAAAGTATTGCCTGCTATGGAAGTAGTTTCATAGTTGGCATCACTATCTCCAAATCCAGGCGAGTCATCGTCCATCCAAGGTATGTGTCGTCTAAATTCGTGCATCTGACCTGTAAATTGATGTTCAGAAATGTAAGGAATGCCATTATCTTCTCTGCCTACAAATCCTGCAATACTATCGGAAGCAGAAAAACTAAAAGGAGCTGATGTGCGTGTGAATCCGTTCACAATCATCGCGGTACCCTTCTCTTTGCTATTACGATATACTGATAGTATTTCAGAAGGAAAGCTCATGCCCCCTTCATTTGTAGCTACAATTTTAAAGCTATATAGTTTGTCTTTCTCTATTGCTATCTTTGCATTGGTTTGTGTTACAACAAAGCCATTGTCGAAGTCATTGTCTTCAGTGCGTGTATATACAATATATTTATTGGGTTTTGCCGTTGGTTCTTTATCATCTAATGTTTCTTCCCATTTCAATTCAACTTGTGTATGACTACTAAACTCTGTGCTGAATTTTTGTACAGGCAATGGTTGCACCACATACTCTCTGTTGTATTGCGAGGCAATAAATTTGAGCATCCCTTTGTAGATAGATCTACTAACAGTGAAACGGAAGGTGGGGTCTAAACCATAGCGCATATCAGCAAAATTTTGATGCGACAGCAATTCCAGTAGCATAGTGGGCACATTGGGCACTCGGGCTTCGCTGTAAGACCTGTTCCATAAATGCCGACGTGTCCAGTTTGGTTCAAAATCTGCTCGAATATCGTTGGTTATTTCTTGCATGATCAACTCAGTCAAGTCGCGAGATGCCCATCTTGAAGCTCCATTTTCAAACTTTTCTTTATTGTGGTGGGTCATGTAGATACCCAATGTTCCAATGATTGAATCATTCATTGTAGTTCCGGCATCACTGTGAAACGCAAAAGCTAAATCAATTGGAATCTTTAAGCCTTCAGCCTTTGGCAATACCGCTGAGCCACCTGCAATGTAATTGACCCACCTACCTCTACTTTGGTAGTCGTCTGTGTAGTCGTTTTTGCTCTCACTTAGGTTGTATATGCTGTCGGGTGCTCCTGCCCATTGCAACCAATAGCGTGCAGCCTCAGTGTAGCGCGGATACCTGCTTGCTTCGGGTGTGTAGGCTATATTGCTCACAGTTTTGTTTAGAGTAGATAGTTTATCAGAACTCTTGACATTTTCTTTTTCAAAACCATCGGGGTGTGGTAGTCGTGCAATGTTGCCCATGCCACCACCAATTTTCACGGCATCTGCTGTTACTATCTCTCCAGCAGAGCGAGTTTTGTTAGACAATACGACTCTATGGTTTTTGTTTTTATCAAATAAAAAATGTCCTAGAAATATCCAAGTACCTCCACCCATCTTCTGGTTTACCAAATAATCTGTTTCGCCTCCAGCATGATATATCCTATAGTGTGCCTCTTCTGTACTGTTATCTAACGATTGATACGAAACATACACAGCATATTTGTCTTTCTTTGGTATTGTGGGTATCCACTCAGCTAAGCTCTCTATGCCATCGGTTATTGTATTTGCTTGACGTGCTGTGCCCTGTATAAAAGGATTTTCTCCATCTAAATAGTATTCTTTTGTATGAGCAAATCCGGGGAGAGGGGTGTTGCACCAAGAGTCTTTATTGTTTGTTTCTTTGTATGTTGAGGTTGAGTTGATTGTCTTATTATTATCGACAATAATCTCAACTTTGTTGTAATCTCGTTCACGTGGCAATAGTACATTGGCTCCTGCATTTTCGAGCATCGGAAGAATAAAAGGAACCACATAGCTTTGTGTATAAATATCTTCTACTGTTTGAAAAATGCGTGCACGTTGCCACTCCCATCTATTCAGTTTTTGCTCGTAATACCAACCATGGCTTTGCCAAAGGGCAATATGATTATGGTGCAATCCTTTTGAGAATGAGCCAATAGGTAACGATATATTCTTGGTGAGAGGCTCTGTAACATTGTGTGCTTGAGCTCTATCTAAATCTTTTGCAGTGCTTATTCTGTAGAAATTGGGAATAAGGTTGGTAATCTCTTGTTGATCGGTAAAGAGACTTAATGCATAATCCTTTTGTTGCTGAGGAAGATAGTGGCGAATGCTGTCGTAAATAGTATTTACAGTTTCTTCGCGCATTGGCATATAAGAAAGGGCTACGCTTGTATATACATCAATCTTTTTCTCACGGTAGTCTATATCAATACTGTCTATTTTTATTATAGCTGATTGCTTCATGTTTTGCAAATAGATAGAAGCAAGGGTTTGCGACAGCTTTTGTTTCAACCAAGGTGTTGTGTTTTGTGCTGTAGTTGTTAGCACAATTAAGGACAAGATGAGGAGCGTTTTTTTTCTCATGTCTTGCACATATTATTTCTTTTTTCGTAGATATGTTTTAAATGTGTAATCGTAATCGTGCCTGTCATCGGCTTCATGCTTCTCCTCTTCTATTAAATTCCAATCGTCGAAATTTATTTTAGGAAAGAATGTATCGGCATCTTCAAAGGTGTGATGTACTTGGGTGAGATACAGTTTGTCCACATCATCAATCACGGCATTGTAAATTTGTCCACCACCAATAAAGAATATTTCCTCTTCATCTTTGCAATACTCCCACACTTGAGGTAGTGAGTGAAGCATTACGCAGTTTTTAAATTGCAAATGTTTGTTTGACGTTAGTACAACATTTGTTCGTTTTGGCAGGGCTTCGCCCCTCGGCATTGCTTCAAGTGTGCGGCGTCCCATCACAATGGTGTTGTGCAGTGTAAGATTCTTGAAATGCTTTAAGTCGTTGGGTAGGTGGCACAACAGGTTGTTGTTTTTGCCTATTCCGTACTTCTGGTCTATTACTACAACAATGGATGCAATAGGTCTGTTGGTATTTATTTTGTCATTCATTTTCGTCTGTCTTTATATAGCCACTTCACCCTTTATGTGTGGATGAGGATTGTAGTTGATGAGTTCAAAATCTTCAAATTCAAATTTAAAGATATCTTTCACATCAGGATTTATTTTTATAGTTGGCAGAGGTCTTACATCGCGGCTTAGTTGCAGCTTCACCTGCTCAATATGGTTAGCGTATATATGTGCATCGCCAAAAGTGTGCACGAAATCGCCTTCTTCCAAATTGGTCACTTGTGCCATCATTTTTAGTAAGAGTGCATACGAGGCAACATTAAAAGGTACACCCAGAAATATATCGGCACTGCGTTGAAAGAGCTGTAGGCTCAATTTTCCATCTGCCACATATAGCTGAAAGAAAGCATGGCAGGGTGCAAGATTCATTTGTGGCAATTGGGCCACATTCCATGAACTTACAATCATGCGGCGTGAATCCGGATTGTTTTTGATTGTATCAATCACTTCAGATATTTGATCGATGTGCCCTCCATTGTAATCGGGCCACGAGCGCCATTGGTTTCCATAGATGGGGCCAAGGTCACCATTTTCGTCGGCCCATTCATTCCAAATACGCACTCCATTTTCTTGCAAATACTTCACATTGGTATCGCCATTCAAAAACCATAGCAGTTCGTATATAATAGATTTTAGATGTAGTTTTTT
>CAYVLC010000150.1:0-6292 GCA_964452155.1 uncultured Dysgonomonadaceae bacterium | reverse complement strand
GTCTATATCACAACCTTTTTTTTATCCCGAACTCACGTTATGAGCTTTTGTTAGTGGCTTGCTGCCTCTGTTTATTTAAAAGCTATTATTTCTGAAACTCTTTCTCTACTATATACTCTGCAATCTGCACTGCGTTGAGGGCTGCACCTTTTTTTATTTGGTCGGATACACACCAGAAAGTCAATCCATTTTCGTTGGACAAATCTTTTCTGATACGTCCTACAAACACCTCATCTTTTCCCTCCAAGAATAGTGGCATTGGATATTCTTGCTTCTCGGCATTGTCCATTAATATTACTCCGGGTGAATTTGCAAAAGCTTTCTTTGCCTCTTCAACAGATATTGGCCTTTCGGTTTCCAACCACACCGACTCTGAGTGTGCACGCAACACGGGCACACGAATGCAAGTAGCACTTACCTTGATGTCAGAGTGCATAATCTTGCGCGTTTCGTGATACATTTTTAATTCTTCTTTGGTGTATCCGTTGTCTGTGAATGAGTCCACCTGAGGAATTAAATTATAGGCCAGTTGGTAAGCAAATTTAGCTACCGTTGGCTCTTCATCACGTTCTATTTGTGCGTATTGTTCTTTCAATTCGTCCATGCCCGATGCACCTGCACCCGATGCGGCTTGATAGGTGGAAACGTGTACTTTGGTGATGTGCGATAGGTCTTCAATTGCTTTAAGTGCTACTACCAATTGAGTAGTTGTGCAATTGGGGTTGGCTATAATGTTGCGTGGACGATTCAGTGCATCTGCAGCATTCAATTCGGGTACTACCAATGGCACATCGTTGTCCATGCGAAATGCACTCGAATTGTCAATCATAATAGCACCATGTTTGGTAATAGTTTCAGCAAATTCTACAGATATGCTGCCACCCGCCGAAACAAAAGCTATGTCTATGTTCTTAAATTCGTCGTTGTGTTGCAATTCTATTACTTTTATCTCTTTTCCTCTAAAGGTATATCTTTTTCCTGCGCTACGCCCCGATCCAAACAGTTTTAAACTTTCTACGGGGAAGTTCCTTTCGGTCAATACGCTCAAAAGTTCTTGTCCAACAGCTCCGCTGATTCCTACAATTGCTATTTTCATTCTTATGGTTTATTATTTGGGTGGTTTGAAAAGTCTTATCGTTTTATACGTTGCAAAAATAGCAACTTTCTGCTCAATTAGTAAATAATGTAACAGTTTTATTGCACGATAAGTATCATTTTATTAATTATTTAGTGAAATAGGGGACTAATTGATTATTTAGTGACTGCTCAGAACCCCCTCCTTTCTATAGTTCAATCACTTTTCCCTCAAACGCCAACTCTGTTGCCGAGAATACCTCTTTGGCTTCTTCTAGCAGTGGCTCTAGGTCTGTGTATCGCGATGAGAAGTGGCCAATAACCAACTTCTTAACTCCTGCCAGCTTTGCTATCTCTGCTGCTTGTCTTGCGGTGGAATGAGCTGTTTTGGTAGCTCTCGTTATTTCCGACTCGGCAAAGGTGGCTTCGTGATACAACACATCTGCCTCTTTTATGTAAGTGACAATAGATGCGTCGAAAGCAGTATCTGAGCAATAAGCATAGCTGCGTTGTGGGTGGGGTGGTGTGGTCAGTAGCTCGTTGGGTATTGTCTCTCCCTGGGGAGTTGCGAAATGGGCCCCGTTTTTGATGTTGTTGATCTCTCTAATGGGTATGTTGTAGAAATCAATCATTTCGCGCTTGATGTGTCTCATCTTCTCTTTCTCTTTGAAGAGAAACCCTGTAGAAGCGATACGATGTTTTAGTGGGAATGAGTAAATAGAGATTGATTTGTTTTCATAAATCAAATTGTGTCCTTTTCTCTTTAATAACACCAAATTTACGTTGTATGATATGTGTTTGCAAAACAAATTGAGCACAGGATTCAAAAATTCTTCCATCTCTTGGTGTGCGTAAATTGTTAGCTCTGCTGTTCGCCCCAATAGATTGAGAGTAGATATAAGGCCGGGAAGCCCAAATACGTGGTCGCCATGCAAATGCGAAATGAATATGCTGTGCAGTTTACTCATGCGCGCACCAAATTTCCGCATTTGCAGCTGAGTACCCTCGCCACAATCTATCATAAACAATTTCCCATTCACATCTATCAATTGAGATGAGGGGTTGCGCTTGGTAGTGGGCAAGGCCGAGCCACAGCCTAATATTTGGATGTTGAATGGTGTCATTTACTGGTTTGTTCTTTTCGGTATATCTTTATTTGTTTCTATAGTTGTAAGTTAGGAAGCAAGCCCCATGTAGAGAATGCAAATTCTTCACCTTTTATTATACCAAGTTTATTTGCAGATAAAAGAGAGTAGAGATGTCCCAGCTTGCTTATTCAAACAAGAAGTGCAAATCTATTGTTCTGTGAGGTATGTCAAAACAGGATAGTGATCGGAGTATTTTACCCTATCCACCGTGGTTTTGTGCGCCTTCAGATTCTTGCTGTGCATTATATAATCTATTCTGAACAGAAATAAATCTTCGTAATAGGTAATTCCTGGTCCAAAGCCTGTAGATGCATAAGCATCTATTAGGTCGGTGCGCATCATTTTCTTGTAGGCATAAGAGATAGGTGTATCGTTGAAATCGCCACAGATTATCAGCTTATCATACTCTTGTCGGTCTATGTAGTCCGTTATTTGTTGCACTTGCTTGGCTCTTTTGGTGTAGGCGCGTCCTAAGCGTTTTCTAATATTAGAAGTTACTTCGTAAGCGGTGCGTGAATCTTTTTTCATCAAAAAATCGTTGTAGAGCTTTTTGTCAGATGATGATATTTTGTTAGATTCCAAGTGATTATTCCCAACTAAGTAGGTCTCTCCATTCACATCTAGGGTATAAACTGCAGCACCGTTGTAGGAAGAGTCGAATGTGAACTCGCGTGTGTTTGTGATTGGGAATTTAGAAAAACAGGCAAGTCCATACGTATGATACTTTCCAGAGTATTCCAACCCCGTAATAGATCGATAGGGATATTTGCTAAGTATCTTGTTTACATCTCTCTGTGTGAGCAACGATTTGCCTGTTTTGCTTATCATATATTCCTGCAAGCATACTATGTCTGCATCGGTCTTGGCAATGTACTCTAAAAGTGGATGCGCCGAGTTTTTTCTCGATTCGCGCATAAACCCCATCACGTTGTAGGTAAGCACCTTAAGGCTTTCTTCGGGAATGGATTGCGTCTTTATATTTAAAGGGAAAAATGTAGTAATAGGTTTGTAGCACAAAATAAGTGCAATGCCAATAACAATTGCTATTTTCTTTTTCTTGAGTGCTATCCAGCTTAATAGGCAGAGGATAGTACTTAGTAGAATAACAGGGAACGCTATGCCCATAAAAGAGAAGAATGCCGTACGAAGTGGCGATACATACCATGCAGGGAAAGAGAGCAAAAGCAGAAAGATGGATATAATAGTGACAGCAAGGAGAATTGCTTTTATTATTTTTTTGATCATAGTAGTATGACTGTTCCTTTTTATTTCTTGCCAGCATCAAATAGCTGACGCTTTTCTTCTGCCGTTAGGCTGTTATATCCAGATTGTTTTAGTTTGTCAAGTATTGCATCTATCTTCTTGGATTCTACTGTTTTTCTATAATTGTAGTCGTAGTCTGATTCGGCTCTTTTATACACCACTTTGTGTGCGCCTTTGTGCTTCCTTTTTTTAAACAAATTGGCTATGGTATCTAAAAATCGGCTAATTGGCAATGTAAAGTCTTTTCCTTTTTTATATTGATTGGCAAATAGGTATCCCACAAGAGCTCCACCAATGTGGGCCACGTGTCCGCCCGGATTATTGCCACTACTGAGCGAAAAGAAATCGATGAAAAATACAATTAAAGCAATGTAAATTATTTTCACACGGCCAAACAAAAAAAGATTGAGCGTGGTATCGGGTCTATAAAATGCTGCGGCCATTACAACTGCCATTACCGAGGCCGAAGCCCCAATCATTATGCCATGACCGAGGTCTAAGTAATAGGGTATGGTGTTGAAGGCCAGTATATACAACAGTGCACCCGCCAATCCTCCTAATACATATAGGCTACCAAGTGTGCGTTGGTTGAAATAGCTTAAGAATATTCTTCCAAACCAATAGAGCCAAAGCATATTGAAAACAATATGCATAAAACCTTCATGAACAAACATGTAGGTGAGGAGCGTCCAAAACCTAATTAAGAGTACATGCAGTGCCGATGGCACTGCCAAAAAAGGTAGCGGATTGAGCGATTCTAAGCGAAACAATGTAGCCACTACCCCAACAGCGTGTATGGATAGGAACACAGCAATGTTTATGAAAATGAATTTCATAAGCACATCGCCTTTATTAAAAGTGCGTTTTAGCGTATCAAAAAAATTGGACATTCTTTTTATCTTTCTTTTTCCAGTATAATATTACAAATATACCAAAAAACATGCCACCTACGTGTGCAAAGTGAGCAACATTATCTCCGGGCAAGTAGGCCAACCCGAAAAACAGCTCCGAAACTCCGTACAAAATCACTAACCACTTGGCTTTGATAGGGAACGGAAATGGTATAATATAAAGAGGTATATTGGGGAAGAGCATGCCAAATGCAAGCAATATTCCGAACACTGCACCCGATGCTCCAATTGTACCTGTGTGCAACAATATATTTAGAGAGCCTTTTGCTGCATCGGTATAGTTCATGTTTTGCTCAAGTAGTTGTCCGCCTTGTGCAATTACGTCTGCTATTGCGTCTATAGAGAGGCCACTTTTTACAGCATATATACGTATGCCCACTACCAACATCTGCACTAAGGCTGCCCCCAGACCAGTTATAAAATAATAGATTATAAATCTTTTGGGCCCCCATACTTGCTCCAATAGTCTGCCAAACATAAATACCGCAAACATATTAAAAAACACATGACCAAAAGAGTGCGGGTCGTGCAAAAACATATACGTTATAAATTGGTATATTCTAAAATTGGGCGATTCGAAATAATATAGTCCTAAGTAATCAGAAAGGTCAATTCCTCTCTGCATAAGAACCATTTGTGCTAACCATACAATTATGTTGATGATTAGTATATTCTTACATACATTCGGGATTCCGCTGAAAAAACTCGTTCGAGCTTGTTGCATTCGTTGTTTTCTTTGTGTGTTTTAAATCACAAAAATACAGATTATTTCCCTTAAACACGTCGTTTTGGGGCATTATTGAGTTTTTTTTTGAATTTCACGATAGTTTTTCACTTATTTCTTGATTGTTATTGAATTATAATCTATATTTGACACTCGAATAAGGCTTAGCCTTAATGTTATATGTTTAATTTATTATAGTTTTCTTATGAACAAATCAGAATTAGTAAGTGCAGTAGCTCAAAAAGCGGAGCTAACAAAAGTTGATGCTAAAAAAGCATTAGACGCAGTATTGGAAGCAATTGGTGAAGAACTAAAGAATGACGGTAAAGTTGTTCTAGTAGGTTTCGGTACATTTTCGGTTACCGAAAGAAGTGCACGTAAAGGTATCAATCCTCGCACAAAAGCACCTATTGACATCCCTGCTAAAAAAGTGGTGAAATTTAAAGCTGGCTCAGAGTTGGGCGCTTTATAAGAACTGACTTTTTTAAAAACTCATTGTAAAAGGGGGCAAATGCAAAATTTGTTCCTTTTTTGCATTTAAATAGAAATTGGGTTATTAAATACATTTTTTGTTTGCAAAAACACATTACGGTTGTACTCTTATATAAAATGACTCCACAGGCTTGGTTGATACAACAAATCTCTTTTTATCATCGGGACGAGGGAACGACTCCTTCCGGGGGTCACTTTCAATAACAACGCTTATTCATATATTGGTATATGGGTAGACGTTTTTCTGTTTTTAGATATTCCTGTATAATTTCAAGTTGAATAATTTTCATATATCCAAGGCTCAACTTTGAAATAAACATCGATGTTACTGACGTAACAACTTGATGCAGATAAATATGGATAGTTCCCTCTTGGGGCCGTGGAGCTCCTTCTGCGCGCAGAAGATAGATAGACGGAGCATGAAATTTACATCTGATACACAAGCAAGATTAATTTAAAACATTTTTGTGCTGTGTATTCCTTTTTTGATTGCTATTGTAGTATCATTATTTCATCAAAAACACAAAAGGGGAGGGGTTGCGTAGGCCTACATTTGGTGTTTTGCAATGCATTCCTCAAAACTGTAGCCCTACATTTGGTGTTTTGCATTGCATTTCTCGAACTGTAGCCCTACATTTGTCGTTTTGCAATGCGTTTCTCAAACTGTAGCCCTACATTTG
>CAYVLC010000149.1:0-6356 GCA_964452155.1 uncultured Dysgonomonadaceae bacterium | reverse complement strand
TTAATCCAAAAAAAACAAAAACAAAACATTCTATTTATTGTTATATTTCAGTAGTGAGAAGCATTGTTTATTTTTTTTCAATTAATTTAGTTCTATAAACATGTAGAATGCAGATAACTTAAAGCACATTAAAATAAAAGCAGGTATGGCAAACACAAATTTTATAAAAATGTATGAATCAAGTTTCAAAGAAAACTGGGACTTGGATGCTCTAACAGATTTAAACGAGACTACTCATTATACTTATGGCCAATTGGCCAAGGAAGTGGCTTTACTGCATATTCTTTTTGAGGAGATGGGGATAAAGAAAGGTGATAAAATAGCTTTAGTTGGTCCGAATCATTCTTCGTGGGTGAAGGTGTTTATGGCAACTGTCACTTATGGTGCAGTTATTGTCCCTATTTTACGAGATTTTCATCCAGAAAGCGTGGAGAACATCATACTACACTCTGATGCTAAAATTAGTTTCATAGACGAGAGTATTTGGAAAAGTATTAATAAAGATAGAATCACACATTCTGTTTTTGCGCTTCCTTCTCTGCAAATGGTACAAGGAGATGAAAGCCAATTGGAAAACCTACATGCCACCATTGATAAAAAATTCAGATTTGTTTATCCCACTGGTTTTAACGCTGAAGATGTAAAATACCACAATGTAAGCAATGAGTCTGTTGTTTGTATAAATTATATTTCTGGTACTCCTACTTTTACTAGAGGAGTGATGCTCACTGGCAATAACTTTGCTAGCAATATATTGTCAATTCAAAAACAGAATCTTATATTTAAAGGAGAGAAGAATGTTGTTTTTCTTCCCATGGCACATGCTTTTAGCTGTACGTTCGACTTCTTGTATGGGCTTACTGTAGGTGTACACATTCATATATTGAGCAAAATACGCAACTCTCAAATGCTTTTAGATGCTTTTAATCAAGTTAAGCCAAAACTTATAAGCACAGTTCCACTTATTTTAGAGAAAATAGTACTTAGAGAAAAAGAACAAGTTCTCAAGAAGCCATCTTATAAATTATTACTTAAGCTCCCTCTACTCAACAGGATTGTCTATCGGAAGCTCCGAGAATCTTTAATTGCAACTTTTGGAGGTGCCCATAGGGAAATGCTAGTAGGTGGTGCATCTTTAAATGAAGATATGGAAGATTTTCTTCATAAAATAAAATTTCCTTTTTCAGTTGGTTATGGTATGACTGAATGTGCACCTGTTATCTCTATTGACAAGCATAGTGTGTTTGTTACAAGATCATGTGGCACAGTTGTAGAAGGGGCAATGAGTGCTAGAATTAATTCAAAAGAACCTGCCAAAATACCTGGAGAAATTGAAGTAAAGGGATCTCATGTTATGGCTGGTTATTATAAAAACGAAGAAGCAACAGCTGCCGCTTTCACCAACGACGGTTGGTTTAAAACAGGAGATTTAGGTGTTCTTGATAATAGGAATAGATTGTATATAAAAGGGTTGGTCAAGACAATGATTCTTGGCTCTAACGGTCAAAATATTTATCAAAAAGAAAAAGAAGTTCTCACAAAATTGTACTTTACAAGAGTCACCATAGCGTCTTAGTTGAAAGAAATTATCCTCCAAGAATGTCTATGTTCTATAGTTTTCAATATTCATATTATTTCAAAATAAAATACTTTCTAAACACAAATATGTTTTTAGACCTGCTATTCACGAAAAAATTACTAGTTTTGTATTTATACAATTACTAAAATATGCAACACATAAAATTAGTTCAAAAAACTTGATCGCATATAAAAATTTGAGTATTAACTGATGACAAAATATATATATTATTTGTTCTTTTTCTTGATGTTTATTGCATGTGATGCAGCTAAACGGGTGCCCGATGGGAGCTACTTGTTGAATAAAGTGAAAATTGATACGGATACTAAGTCTGTAAAAGCTTCAGAACTTGAGCCTTTCTTAAGACAAGAGCCAAATGCTTCAATCCCGCTTATTGGTAAATATAGACTACACTTGTACAACATTGCAGCCAATGATTCTACATGGCTTAATAGGCAGTTGCGTAAATTGGGTGAGAAACCCGTACTCTATAGTGAACGATTGACCTCGATTTCTGCTGAGCAAATTAAACTAGAGTTGAACAATCGAGGTTATTTAAACGCAACAGTTGATACACTTTTGGATTTTCAAAATAAAAAAGCAAGCGTTACATATGACGTTAATGGTAAAGATCCTTACCGTATTTTGAATTATCGGGATACGATTCAAGACACTACTATTTTAAGAATTTTAAAAGAAGAAAAGAAGCTTTATTTTATAAATAAAGATGACGTTTTTGATTTGAAAGTCTTGGAAGAGGGTCGTGTAGAAATGGCTCGCTATTTAAGGAACAAGGGCTATTATGACTTTTCTAAAGACAACTTCCAGTTTTTGGCTGATACTACAGTTGGGACTCATCAAGTAGATTTAACGGTAAATTTACTAAATCCTACCGATAGCACCTTGCATCAGCAATATTATATTGGCAATTCTACTATTTTAAATGGAATAGATATTGCAAAACTTGAAGACAGTACTAGACATAATGAGTTAGACACAATTCAATTTAGAAATTTAACCATCGTACAAGATAAAAAAGAATTTCTACGTCCTCGCGCTATTTATTACAATACCTTTTTACGCAAAAACAGAATCTATGCTGATAGATTGGTAGATCGTACTTATAGCTCTCTAAACGGTTTAGGTGCAGTAAGCCAAACTAATATTAATTTGTATCCAATTGTTCGTAACGATTCAAACTTTCTTGACACACGTATATCCATTGCTCCTGGCAATCTACATTGGATGCAATTTGGAGTTGATGGGACTAATTCGGCAGGCGATCTAGGAGTTGCCGCAAATATTACTTATGAGCACCGAAATATTTTTAAAGGTGCCGAGAGCTTACGTTTAAGACTTAACGGAGCCTATGAGTTTATTTCTACAGGAGGACTGGCCGACTCTATTAACTTAATCGATCAGAACTATTATGAATATGGTGCCGAAGCTTTTTTGTCAATTCCTCAACTTCTTTTACCTTGGCTTTTAAAGAATTTGAAAGAACAACCATCTGCTTCTACCGAATTTTCGATTGGTCTCAACTTTCAAAAGCGTCCTGAGTATTTGCGTCAATTTTTCAACTTGTCTTCAAAGCTACAATGGTCTCGTATGGATTGGCAACTAACCAATACTGTAGAACCTCTTGATATAAACTATGTGAGAATGCCTTGGAAGTCAGACTTCTTCATAAAACAATATCTAGGCGACAATAGTAACCCTATATTGCGTAAAAGCTATGAAGACCAATTAATTGCTCGTACAGCTTATAGTGTTTTGTTTACAAACTCTGGGTTAAGAAAAATTGCTAAAAATCCTTTTCGAATTCGTGCAGGTATAGATTTAGCTGGTCTTTTACCACGTTTGGCTACCTCTTTAGGTGGAAGTAAAAGAAACTCGGAAGGATATCAAGAAATACTTGGTATTAACTATGCAGAATATGTAAAAACAGATTTTGATTTTGCAATTACTTTCCCTTTCGACGATGAAAATAGTCTTGCTATGCGTTTTGGATTGGGCGTAGCCGTACCTTACGGAAACTCTATTGTGCTTCCGTTTGAGAAGAGATATTTTAGTGGAGGTGCTAATAGTGTAAGGGGATGGAGTACTCGAACTCTGGGTCCAGGTGGATACCAAAGGAGCGACACGCTGCGATCGGATTTTGTGAATCAAACAGGAGATATTAAGCTTGATTTAAGTGCTGAATTCAGGCATAAACTAACAGAGCTTTTTGAAATAGCTACCTTTATTGATGCTGGTAATATTTGGACAATTAAAGATTATGAGGGGCAGCCAGGTGGGGTATTTAAATTTGACGATTTTTACAAGCAAATTGCTGTTTCCTATGGATTGGGACTAAGAGTGAATCTAAGTTTCTTGCTCCTAAGACTTGATGCGGGTATGAAGGCTTATGATCCTGCTGACTATGAAAGAAAATTTGTTTTGTTCAAGCCAAACTTTACAGATAAGTTTGCACTACACTTTGCTATAGGGTATCCATTCTAAATTGGTCACTATCTACACTTTTATAAGTATTGATAGTGATAGGTGTTGATAATAGAAATGGTGCTTTTTCGTTATTTTGCTCCTCCTTTTTCTAACAGATCATTTACAAAATCTTTTATTGATCTGTTATTTTTTTCAGTAGCAGTGTTTTTAATTCTATCATATTCCTTTATCATTGCTGATGTCTCATTCTTTCCTCTCAACAAAATGGTGTTTTCGCTAGTAGATTTTTTATCTCTAAAAATAAAAGGATTGTTTGTGATGATCTTTGTAGCACAACTCCTAGCTTCATAGCATCTTATTGTATTGCCAGACTGATAGGGATGAGCAAAGTCTATAACAAAGTTTGAGTTGTTTAGAATGTCGATGTATTTATTATAAGATAAAGGTTTGAAGTAAATAAATTCTCTATATTTGAAATATAATCGAGGGCTTTTAAAAAAGTTCTGAGTGAAGGAAACTAAATTCTTTTCCCATATATAAATAAATTTTTTTGAGCTGGAAAGAGATGATAGTACGCTGTCAACAAACTGAAGTCTCTCAGAATGGTTTCTGAGAACGGCACTTATTTCATGTGTTTCTTTTTTTGGGTTGATTTTATCAGGAAAAGAACTAAAGAGTTCAACAACTTCAAGATTATATTTTTCTGCATCACGATAATCAAAGGTGAAAAATGCATCCAAATCCTTAAACCATTTTATCGGATGAGGATGGAATTTAAATGAATCGTATGTATAACCTATTATAATGGGACAAACTTTTTTTATTTCCTTAATTAGCGATGGGCTCATCCCTCTTCCTTTTATAATAATGGTAATGTCATACTCCTTTCCTTTAAGAAAATGATTAATTAATCGGGGCTTGGTAAGCCATAGAAGTAGTGGAATTCTAAGTTTACCCATTATCTTTCCTAATGCATTTGCTGGATATTCATCATTCGATATAGTCACATTATAGCCAACTCTAATTAGTTCATTTTTGATATATTCTGAATATGAATAAAAAGAAAGAGGTGCAATAAGGAGGCATGTTTTTTTTGTAGTCATAATTTGATTATTAGAAAAGTTATTTAAATAAACCTTTAGATTTCATTTCTGCAAAAGTGCTTTGTGAATTATCATTTTGGATTTCCTGTCGGTTAACCCATTCGCAAAACAAAGACAACCCATCATTGAACATATATTGAGGAGAAAAATTAATATGTTTTTTTGCTAAAGATATATCGGCAAAGTTGTGCCTTATATCTCCAACACGGTAGTTTCCTGTTATTTTAATATCTGCTGTAGAATTGTATTGTTTTTTCAATAGTTTTGCAACGGTAAATACATCTGTGGCTACACCCGAGCCAATGTTCATTGTTTTATAATCTCCTTCACTACTAAGCATTCCGGCAATTGTTCCATTTGCAACATCATCGATAAATACAAAATCCCTGCTTTCCTTTCCATCTTCAAATATGTTTATAGGGTTGTTGTTTTTCAATTGGGTGCTAAAAATAGACAATATACCTGTATAAGGGTTTGATAATGATTGTCCTGGCCCATATACATTTTGATATCTAAAAGCAATAGATGGAATATTCAAGGATTTACCAGCAATGAGTACCATTTGTTCTTGTGCTTGTTTAGTCAAGCCGTAAATAGAAGTTGGTTTGTACAAAGATTGTTCATCAGTTGGCATTAGTTTAACAGTTCCATTGCAGTGTGGGCATTTGCAATCAAAATCATTTTTCTCCAAGTCAGATTCAATTCTTGCCTCGGGATATACTTCGCCATGTATTTTACAATAATATTTGCCTTCGCCATAAATAGCTCGACTTGAAGCAACTACAATTTTTTGAATGTTATGAGGTTCATTTGCTAGTATATCTAACAAGATGGCGGTACCAATGATATTCACTTCATTATATTTTTTAATTTGGTACATAGATTGGCCTGTTCCTGTTTCGGCTGCTAAATGAATAACCATATCCTGGCCTTTAAGAGCCGTTTTCCAATCTTCGCGATTTGTGACGCTACCTTTTATAAAATGAGCATTAGAAGATAAGATTGTCTTAAAAGTATAAGAATCACTATGGGGGTCTTTTCCATGTATTTGTGGAGACAAGACATCTAAAATGGTAACCTCGTAACCCATTTTCAGGAGTTTAATCGCTATATTTGATCCTATAAAGCCTGCACCTCCACTTATTAAAACTTTTCTTCTCATATTTTTTTATTAAACTGGTTTATTCTTTTAATCATAGAAAGAGTAGTATGTGATTTTATTTTTTTTT
>CAYVLC010000148.1:0-6464 GCA_964452155.1 uncultured Dysgonomonadaceae bacterium | reverse complement strand
CTAGTCCCTAGTTCCTAGTCCCTTTCAAAAAAGATTTCTCACAAATCCTTCAACAACTGATCTCCCCCATCGCTATAAAAACTCTCACGAGAGCGCATCAAAGCATCCCAATGCGAACTAAACTCTATTTCTTTGTCTATTCTAAAGTTTTCGGAACCGTAGGTGTCAATCTTACTCATCAGGAGTTTTACGCTCATCAGGTTGATATCGAAAGCAGGCTGAAAGGCCATCACCTCATCGTCCTCGCTCCAAGGAGTAGGAGATATAATATGCAGTTCTTCCAACAGATCGAGAATCTGATTGGTCAGACGGATAGGGATGGCATGCTTTTCTGAGATTTCATCGGCAGTGAGTGGTAGTTGCTCTGCGGCAAAGCGCTTGGCTATGAAAGAGGTGATAAGGATGGTAAAAAAATCGTTGTAGCGCCTACTGATGTTCTTGGTTTCTTTTTCGAAGTAAAACTTGCGAATGTTTTGGAGCGAAAAAGACAACTCTACCCCCATAAGGACAATGTTCCACGACAGTTGCAACCATAGCAACAGTAGTGGCAAGGCAGCAAAGCTACCATAAATGGCGTTGTACTTGGTAATCCATAGCTGCCCACTAATATATATCAACTGGAATATCTGCAATGCCGTGCCCGCAACAAGGCCTGCAATAAGTGCGTTTATGAATTTGACTTTGGTGTTGGGCATAAACTTATAGAGCAATGTGAGCACCAAAATAATGATGAAAAACGGGAGAATATTGAGCACCTGGGTTACCAATGGATTGAGGATGTAGCTAAATGCATCGAAATACATGGTAGAGGAGCTAATCATGAGTGTGAGACCACTATTGAACACTATGAAAACGGGCATAATAAAAATGAGTGCAAAATAGTCTGACACCCTACGCTGTATAGTGCGGCCCTTGCTTAACTGCCATATTGTGTTGAAATTGTTTTCGATATCGGAGAAGAGTATAAAAACAGTGTATAGAAGAACTATAACACCAACGCCCGCAAACACACCTCCCTGTGCATGCTCTAGGGAGTTGTCTATAAAATCTATGACCTGCAGTAGCACCTCTTCTTGGCCAGGAAAGTAGGTTGACATCTGGCCCCTTATCATGTTTTGCAATCCAAATCCACGGGCCACTGCAAACAGTACCGCTAGCCCAGGCACCAACGAGAGCAATGTACGATAGGTAAGAGAGGCTGCTCGCACATTGAGCTGCAACTCCATGGAGTTGCGAATGGTCATGATAATAGCCTTGAGACCATTGTAAAAAATGTTGCGCTTGCCGCTTACGTCTTGCGAGTCTAAGCGCCAAATATCGTTTGTGAGAAAATTGATGAGACGAGAGATATTCTCTTTTAGCTTACTAAAATTACTTTTCTCATCATTCTTCTGTTTGTGTTTTTTCTCTTCCATATTCTTTTCTTGAAAAAATAAAAAAAGCAGTCGGTCTATAAGCCGGGTTCTGTGTTTTCTATAACAAAAGAAAATGCTTGTCATTTGTCTGCAAGCAATGTCGCCATTGCTCTTTAGCGGTCCACCCCTCGGCATCGGGCGAGCAACCCTACATATCCGATATACATGACCTTGCAACCCATAAGACGTACGGCGCTCTGCATTGCTGCAAAACCCGGTGAGCTCTTACCTCACCTTTTCACCCTTACCTCCTTCCTTATTCAAAAGATGGGGGCGGTTGTTTTCTGCTACGTTGCTCTACCCTCGCAGATAGCTTCCTGTTAGGAAATATGGTGCTCTGTGCTGCCCGGACTTTCCTCTACACACCTAGGTGTGTAGCGACAAACCGACCGACTGCTATTACAAAAGTAACATTATATTGATGATTTATAATCAATAAGGTTGATTAATTTATGAATAACAACAATAATTGGGCACAGAAAGTGGTAAATAAGATGATTTGCATGAACCCAGCTTGTTGTTGAATGTTATAGCTTGAAACAGATAACAACTGAGCACTATGGCAACAAACGGACTTATGATGCAGTATTTCGAGTGGCACTTGCCAAACGATGGGAATCTCTGGAACAGACTCAAAGACGATGCAAAACACCTGAGCGAAGTGGGGGTAACATCTGTGTGGATACCGCCCTGCTACAAAGCAACTAGCTCTAACGATGTGGGATATGGAGCCTACGATTTGTATGACCTAGGCGAGTTTGATCAGAAAGGAACTGTACGCACCAAATATGGCACCAAACAAGAGCTGCACGATTGCATTGATGCGCTGCACCACAACGGTATTAGGGTGTATGCCGATGTGGTGCTGAACCACAAAGCTGGTGGCGATGAGTTGCAAACCTTTAGGGTAATAGAGGTGGACCCGCACGATAGAAACAAAGGAATTACCGAACCCTATGAGATAGAAGGGTGGACGAGGTTTACTTTTGCGGGAAGAGACAATAAATACTCGGACTTTAAGTGGAGTTGGGAACACTTTTCGGCAACCGACTACAACCATCGAGACAATAAAGAGGCTATCTATATCATAATGGGCGATAACAAAGGTATAGATGTAAACGACAGGTCGGTGAGTAGGGAGTATGCCAATTTTGACTACCTTATGTTTACCGATATAGACTATAAGCACCCCGATGTACAGGAAGAGACCAAACGGTGGATTAGCTGGTTCATAAAACAGACCAACATAGATGGGGTGCGAATAGATGCCATAAAACATATAAACGATTGGTTTATAGACGACCTCATAAAACATCTGCGAGGAGAGTTTGGCGATAATTTTTATGCCGTGGGCGAATATTGGTATTACGATAAAATGGTGATAAATGAATACCTGCGGAGCGTAAACTACAATATAGATCTATTTGATGTGGCACTACACTTCAATTTCAAGCAAGCATCGGAAGAGGGAGAGGCGTATGATATGCGCAAGATATTTGACAACAGTGTGCTTGCAGAACATCCACTGAAAACTGTTACCTTTGTTGACAACCATGACTCGCAACCCAAGCAAGCGCTAGAGTCTTTTGTGAAAAGATGGTTCAAACCACTGGCCTATGCGCTAATTTTGTTGCGACAGGATGGCTATCCATGCCTATTCTTGGGCGACTACTACGGCATTGGTGGCGAGAGCCCACAAGAAGACCACCAATGGACCATAGACCAATTGCTTGACGTGCGCAGAGATTTTGCCTATGGCCAGCAAGACGACTATTTTGACCACCCCAATGTGGTAGGCTGGGTGCGCAAAGGAGACCAAGACCACCCCGATGGCTGTGTAGTAATAATGAGCAACGGCACTGGAGGTACCAAACCAATGTTTGTTGGCACAGACTATGCCGGCTCGGCGTGGTACGACAAGATGGGCCATATAGAAGAGGAGATTGTCATTGGCGAAGATGGCAAAGGCTTCTTTAATGTGAAAGATGGTTCGGTGTCGGTCTATTTAAAACATGTATAATAACCAAAACACTTCTTTTCCTATCTTTTTGCTCTTGTTTTTAGATAAAAACTTTATCTTTGTAATACTATAACCCTATAATAGAGACATAAGTTGCAAAGAAATATGACATATCTTTATTCCACCTACTCATCGGCCTACCTGATGCCCCGCCTGGGGGACAAATAATTTTTTTTCTTTCGTTGCACTTGCCGTGATGGCAAAAGGAATTGGTTGTTATCCGAGTGACTACTAAAAAACAACTACTACACGCACTACACTGATATATACAAAAAACAAACTAAAAAACGGAGACGTATCAACAATAATATGAAAGTGATGAAATTTGGCGGAATTTCTTTGGGAACTTCCGATGCAATAGATAAAGTAAAAGATATAATTGGTGCCGAAAGCCAACCAGTAGTAATAGTAGTATCGGCACTGTATGGTGTTACCGAAGAGCTTTTGCAAGCGGCCAACTGTGCCCTCAATGCCGACAAGCGCTACCGAGAAATATTTGATGTGCTGCAAAATCGTCACTACAAAATTATTGATGAAACAATAGAATGTAAGCAAACCCGAGAGAAACTACAAGAAGAGGTGCAGCCCTTCTTCGAAGATTTAAAAAACATATTGCGTGGAGTGTTCCTCATTGGCGATTTGTCGCAAAAGACCTCCGACAAGATTGTTAGCTATGGCGAACGCCTGTCGAGCCTTATCCTTAGCAAAGCAATACCCAATGCACAGCTCTTCGACGCTACCCAGTTTATAAAAACTACCCAACAATTTAACAAGCACATTCCCGATATACCCTTGTCGAACAGGTTGATAAAAGAGCACCTCGAAGAGGTAAAGAGTGTTGCCATTGTGCCTGGATTTATTGCTGCTAGCAGAGACGAAGGCGATATAACCAACCTGGGCCGAGGAGGGTCAGACTACACAGCCTCTATTGTAGCGGCAGCATTGGATGCTTCTATTCTGGAAATATGGACCGACGTGGACGGATTTATGACAGCCGACCCAAAGATTATTCAATCGGCCTATGTGATAGAAGAGCTTACCTACATAGAAGCCATAGAGCTGAGCAACTTTGGGGCAAAGGTAATCTATCCGCCCACTATCTTCCCCGTATATCATAAAAATATACCCATTCGGCTTAAAAACAGTTTCAACCCCTCATCGAAGGGAACCCTTATACTCAGCAAACAGACCAAAAACGATGGCAAAGTAATTAAAGGTATTTCGTCTATCAGCGATACTGCCCTCATCACCATTCAAGGATTGGGTATGGTGGGTATCATTGGTGTGAACCATCGTATATTTCAAACACTGGCATTGAATGGCATCAGCGTGTTTCTGGTTTCGCAAGCCTCGTCAGAGAATAGCACATCGATAGGTGTAAGCACGCCCGATGCTGCTATTTCTCAAAAAGTATTGAGCAAAGAGTTTGCCCACGAAATAGCAATGGGAAGTATCAACGAAATTACTGTAGAATACAATCTTTCTACCATAGCCATTGTGGGCCAAAACATGAAGAATGTGCCTGGTGTGGCTGGCAAGTTTTTCGATTCGCTGGGCCGAAGCGGTATTAGTATAAAGGCATTGGCGCAGGGGGCATCAGAAACAAATATATCGTGTGTCATTGCCAAAGACAATTTGCGCAAAGCACTCAATGTCATCCACGATTCGTTTTTCCTATCGGCCTACCAAGAGTTGAACCTATTTATTGTGGGCACAGGAACAGTGGGCAGCAACTTATTGAACCAAATAAAACGCCAACAAGAAACCCTGAAAGAGCAAAACAAACTGCGCCTAAATGTGGTTGGTATTGCCAACGGGCGCAAAGCATTGTTCAATAGAGATGGGATTGAGTTGGATGACTTTTACAACAATCTGATGACAAACGGCGTCAAAAGCTCGCCCGAAATAATACGCAACGAGATATTCGAGATGAACATCTTCAACTCGGTATTTGTAGATTGCACGGCTAGCCAAGAGGTGTCTGAGCTGTACAAGAAGATGATGTCTAACAATATCTCTATTGTTACAGCCAACAAGATTGCAGCCTCATCGGCTTATGAGAACTACAACCTACTGAAAGAGACCGCTCGCAGAAATGGGGTGAAGTTTTTGTTTGAAACCAATGTAGGTGCTGGGCTACCCATTATCAACACAATGAACTCGCTGACCAACTCGGGCGACAAAATTGTGAAACTACAAGCAGTGCTATCGGGCACACTCAATTTCATATTCAACACACTGAGCGAAACAGTGCCTTTTAGTAGAGCCATTAAGCTATCGGTTGATGCAAAGTTTGCCGAACCCGACCCTCGCACCGACCTGAGCGGACTAGATGTGGTGCGCAAGTTGGTTATCCTATCGCGCGAAGCAGGCGGTAGCATTGAGCAAGCGGATGTGAAGATAGTTCCTCTGATTCCCGAAAAGTATTTCGAGGGTTCGCTGGACACGTTTTGGGAGACAATATCGGAAATGGACGAGAGCTTCGAGGAGCGCCGCAAGCAACTAGAACTTGAGCACAAACGCCTGCGACTGATAGCCACTTATGCCATTGGAGCATCTGACACTTACGCGTGCGATGTGGCATTGCGCGAGGTGGAAAGAGGCCATCCATTTTACGACCTAGAGGGGAGCAACAATATCATCATGATTACCACCGAACGATACAACGAACACCCAATGGTGATAAAGGGATATGGCGCTGGTGCAGCAGTGACAGCCGCGGGGGTGTTTGCTGATATTATTTCTATTGCCAATATTAGATAAATGTGGTGTGTGTGGTATGGATTCTTTTGCAGTTAGCAGTCAGCAGTCAGCTTTTAAATATGGGCCCTAATGGCCTACGGCCAAATACTTTAAACACAGAGCGCACAGAATTAAGAATTAAGAACGAAAACTTTATAAAATCCTGTCATTCCGATACGTAAGTGATGAATCTGTTTCAAAAACCCTGCAAGTAGTCAACAGATACTTCACTCCGTTCAGTATGACATTGTTTTTACGTCATCCCCTTACCGCATACCGCATACCTC
>CAYVLC010000147.1:0-6528 GCA_964452155.1 uncultured Dysgonomonadaceae bacterium | reverse complement strand
GACAATTCGTACCCCCTAATGGCTTTTTTTGTTTGGGGGTACGAATTGGGAAATACAAACTGACTTTATTTGTCTTTTCCCTGTCTTTTCTGTCAGCCATATACATACAAAAAACCGCTCAAATCTCTCAACTTGAACGGTTTGTCTATGTTTTGTCGCTTTATGTCTTATGCGACCAGTGGAGCTGGAGGGATTCGAACCCTCGTCCAAACGAGGAACTAATTCGCTTTCTACATGCTTAGCTTTATTTTAGTTTTCGAAATAGAGCCTGACTAAAGCCACCGAACTCTATCCTTATCCTTTTAGTTTCGAATAAGCCCCAAGGCTTAACTTATTCTATCTTCGAGTTATCTGCACCACCTGATCGGTACGCTTCGAAGCCACAGCTTCCGGGTGATGTCTTGTCTCAGCACCTAGTGCCAGAGATTAAGCGTTATAATCTACTATACTTCGATTATGCTGCAAGAGCGTAATTATTGTTGCCAGTTAAAATTTTGACGATTGTGATTATAGTGCCCCTCGACAACGCACTGCATGCTTACAAACCACTTCTACCCGCTGTCAAAACCGGTCAGCCCCGTTTTGTATGCTTTGTAGATTGTGTGCAAAAGTGTATAATAACAACACTTCTACATCTTAAGCTTCTGCAAATATAGACATATTGTTTGATAAATGGTTTAATATGGTGCAACTATTTCAAATGAAGGGTACAAGAATGCCCCACTAATCACAAGCTCAAAAAAAACCTTTGAGCTATCCAAGACTCCACGTTCTCCACTATCTCTAAGTTTTTACCTCAATCACTGCTTCCACTTTCTCAACTATTGTTTGTGGAGCTATCCAATTCATACAAGCATGATCGCCACGCCAGCAAGGCACATTGCCAAACACAGAACATGGGCGACAATCTAAGTCAGCTAATTGCACAACATTGCTTGGCGATTGCTTGTAGCCATAAAACCCCAAATAAGGATGCGTTGCACCCCATATAGAAACCACGGGAGTATTCACCAGCGATGCCAAGTGCATGTTGGCCGAGTCCATAGACACCAGTACTGACAGCTGTGAAATAAGCAATAGTTCATTTTTCAGCGTTAGTTTACCCACCACCGAAGTTACATTACTATATTTTGCTTCCCACTCCTCCAGTTTTTCTTTTTCTTTGCGCCCACCTCCAAAAAGATAAATATGGGCATTGTCCTTAGCAGCTAGGCTCTTCAACACCTCTTCCATTTTATCAATTGGGTACATCTTCCCTGCATGCATAGCAAAGGGTGCTATGCCAAGATTAGTTGCAGCTGTATTGAAAGACAAACTCTTCAGTAGAGACGCGTCGGGCGTTTGGTTTTCGAAATAAGAAGAGAAACTCATGTCTGATTGCAAACCCAATTTCGAAAAAACATCTCTATAGCGATCTATTGAATGCTTTATTGGAGTGAGTGGAGCTTTGTGTTTGACAATTGCATTTTTCTTAGACCTGTCTTTACGAATATATTCAACACGTTTGCCATGCAATAAGAAATAAGTACGAAGGACTTGACTGCGCAACACATGGTGCAAATCGGCAACAGCATCTATTTTGTAATGGATGCGAATCTTTTTGGCCAGCTGCATCAACCCTCTCACACCTTTATACTGCTTCAAATCTACTCCAATGACCTTTATATTAGGCAACTGATTTGTAAATAAACCCTCAAAAGATTTCGAGGTCAACACATAAAACGTGTAATTGGGATATGCCTTTGCAACCGAATAAACGGCTGGCAATGTCATAGCAACATCGCCAAAGGCCGAAAACCTTATTATGAGTATATTTAACACCTTCTCTTTCTTCTTCACACTACTATTTCTTAGCGTATAGCACTGGATTTAAAGCCGGATCGTTATACATTTTCATCTGTTTATACACTTTCATTACTTTGCTGCCCAATTTCAGCTCGTGCAATAGCTCGTCTATAGCACGAGATAAATCTGTGCGTTGCTCTAACAATACATTTAGTTTCAATTGACAGCTTGCTTTATGATCGGGATCGGCATCGATACGAGTAGCCTCTTCATGCATGTGGTATATTTTGATAATCAATATAGACAATCTGTCTAGTGCCCATGCTGGACTTTCGGTGTTGATAGTAGCTGTTGGCAAGGGTGCTACATCTTTGAATAGGTAAAGGAAATAGCTATCTATTTGTTCTACCAAATCGGTACGCACTTGGTTTGATTTGTCGATGGTGCGTTTTATCTTTAACGCCTCTACAGGATCGATATTTGGATCGCGAATGATATCTTCTAAATGCCACTGAACAACATCTATCCAATTTTTCTCATACAAGAAGTTCTCAATGGTTCCTTCGTCATACGAATTATTGATGGGTGTATTCACTTCATTGGTTAAATGATAATCTGCTGTGGCTTTGTCGAAAATAGCAATAGCCTTTTCACTAAATGTTTTCATAATAGTTGTATTTATAATCTGTATATGAAACAAAGATAAGTAAGAGTTTTGAATAAACGAAGAGGAAGAGCGATATTGATTATATTCAGCATGTTTGTGATACGCATGCAAAAACATACAGCACAATACTGTATATTGAATATGCCCGACGCTCACACCGCATATCTTCATACTAAGACTATCCGAGCTTCAAGCATTTAAAACATTTATGTGCATGAACTGGCTATTGCGCACTATTTGTAATAGCACAAGAAAACGGATACCCTTATATATTAAAGATATCCGTTTACTTTAAAAAATTCTCTTTTCAATAACGAAACAAAACTATTTTATTTATTCATTACTGGTTTGTAGTAACCCAAATCTTCGATTCGGAATTTGGTAACAAAATTGTAGTTTTTGATTACTTCGTTTTGACCAAAGTGAATATATACTTCTGCTGAACGACGAAACAGTTCTGGATTGTCATTTGCACTCAACAGCAATAGATATCCCATCACTATGTGACCAGCAGTTTCTACCAACCGGCGGGCATTGAAGTCGAGATATTCAGGATCTTTAGGCTCTGTTACTATTTCCACCAATTTCTCGTACATCTTGGTCATCTTAGTAAGAGGTCTGCGCAATGCTTCCAACTCTGGAGTTATGGGCATTTCCTCATATTCTTTGATGCGTTTCAAGTAAGTGCCAGTTGTTACGTGACGAATGGCTGCAACTACTTGCAATTGGGTTGTACCTTCATAAATATTAGTGATGCGCGCATCGCGATAGAGTCTTTCGCATGCATAATCTTTCATAAAACCCGATCCACCATGAATCTGTATGGCATCATACGTGGTTTCGTTAGCATATTCGGTAGTCATACCTTTGCCTAGTGGCGTAAAGGCATCGGCCAAGCGAGAGTAATATTTCATTTCGGCACGCTCTTCGGGAGTGAGTTTGCGGTCTTTAGAGATATCTTCCAACACCTTGTACATATCTACAAAGCGCGCCGTCTCATACAACATGGCTCTTGAAGCATCTGTTTTGGCACGTATATTGGCAATCATTTCGTAAACAGCTGGAAACTCAATAATAGCTTTTCCAAACTGACGACGAGAAATAGCATAGTCATAAGCCTCGCGATAGGCTGCTTCGCAAATACCTACAGCTTGTGCCATAACACCTAGGCGAGCTCCATTCATGAGCGACATCACATACTTGATGAGACCCAAACGGCGCGATCCAACCAATTCGGCTTTTGCATTCTTGTAAACTAGCTCGCATGTAGGCGATCCTTTTATACCCATTTTGTTCTCTATACGGCGCACATTTACGCCACCATCGCGTTTGTCATACACAAACATAGAGAGACCTCGTGCATCGGTAGAGTCTTCTTCGGAGCGTGCCAATACCAAGTGAATATCAGAGTCGCCATTGGTAATAAAACGTTTCACACCGTTTAAATACCATGTTCCTTCCTCCTCATTGTAAGTTGCTTTCAGCATCACTGCCTGTAGGTCTGAACCCGCATCTGGCTCCGTAAGGTCCATCGACATGGTTGCACCTTTGGTTACTTCTGGCAAGTATTTATCTTTTTGTTCTTCATCAGCAAACTGATACAATGTTTCGGCACAATCTTGCAATCCCCACAAGTTTTGGAAACCTGCATCGGCACGTGCCACAATGTCAGCTGTCATAATATAGGGTACGATTGAGAAATTGAGGCCTCCATATTTACGTGGAAGTGCCAACCCCATCAAACCGGCGTTGCGTGTAGCATCTAAGTTTTCTTGGGTTCCTCTTGCGTAAGTCACACGTCCATTTGCAACCGAAGGGCCTTCTGCATCAACTCCCTCTGCGTTGGGTGCAACGACATCGCCACAAACCTCGCCTGCTATCTCCAAAACTTTGTCGTAGCTGTCCATAGCATCTTCAAAATCTTGCGGAGCATAGTCATATTTATCTTTATCTTCGTAGTTACGCTCTCTCAGCTCAACTATCCGCTTCATTAGAGGATGATTCAGATGATGTCTTAGTTGAGGAGTGTCTGTATAAAAGTTTGCCATATCTTTAATTGTTTTTTAAGAGTGATTTATCAATACTTCTAAAATTGAATAGAGCTAATAATACATTATTCTACTTTCCAAATAGATTTCTATTGTTCAACTTCAAAGGTATTGATAGCTTAAATCCTACTTAGTGTTTTGTTTGTAATATTTTATCATTTTGGGAATAACTTTCTCAATATCACCTGTTATTATGTAATCGGCAATGGAGTTGATAGGGGCAGATTTGTCATTATTGATAGCTACAATAATTGCACTCTCTTGCATACCCGCAATGTGCTGTATTTGCCCCGAAATTCCACAAGCAATATATAGTTTGGGACGTACCGTGATACCAGTTTGACCAATTTGGAGGTCGTGCTCTGCAAAACCTGCATCAACTGCCGCACGCGAAGCACCCACTTCTCCACCAATTACTGAAGCAAGTTCGTAAAGAAGATCGAAATTTTCTTTAGATCCTACACCATAGCCACCCGAAATGATAATGGGCGCACCTTTGATGTTTACTTTAGATTTTTCGATGTGTCTTTCTATAACGGTTACAGCAAAGTCTTCTTCCGATACAAAATCGTTTATGTTATATTCAATTACTTCACCTTGCTTGCTATTAAGTGCCAATTCTTTTTTCATAACCCCTTCGCGCACTGTTGCCATTTGCGGACGCTGGTCGGGATTGATAATCCAAGCAATAATGTTGCCCCCAAATGCAGGTCGAATTTGATAAAGAAGATTTTCGTATACCTTGTTCTGTTTCTTGTCTTCGTGATCACCAATTTCTAGTGATGTACAATCGGCTGTCAAGCCGCTTCCTAATGCTGAAGACACTCGAGGACCTAAGTCGCGACCTATAATAGTGGCCCCCATCAAACAAATTTGAGGTTGCTCTTTTTTGAAGAGGTTTATCAATACCGATGAGTGAGGCAGTGTGGTGTAAGGCGACAAACGGTCGTCTTCGAAAACGTGAAGCACATCAACTCCATAAGGAAACACTTGTTCGGCAACAGTTTTCAAATTTGCACCCAGTGCCATAGCTTCCAGTTTGCAATTGAGTTCCTTTGCCAAACTATTACCCTTTGTAAGTAGTTCCAAACTGACATCGGCCACCTTTCCGTCTTCTATTTCTAAATATACAAATATGTTATTCATAATTAATTGTTTTCTATCATTTATGGGTAATACAGACTATCCTATGGTGTGATTTTCGATCAACTCCTTCATCAATTCGTTGATGTCCTCATCGTTATCACCTAGTTTTTTGTTTTCTTTTGCCTGAAAACTCACGTTTTCAATTCTCTTCACTTTGGTTGGAGAACCCGACAAACCACACAATGCCACATTAGCATCTACATCTACCACACCCCATTCAATTAGGTTTAGATAAGGCCTTTCGTCATAAATATCTATGTAGTCTAGGTTTTCTACTTGTCGTTCAGTAATTGTTTTTGCATGTTTGTATTTTTGCAACAATTTAGCATTTCGTGGACGACACGGTTGAGCCGAACTATTTACTGTTACCAAAATTGGAAGTGGAGCTTCTACGGTTTCTACACCATTTTCGAGGCGACGCTTAATTCTTATTTTATCGGTTGCAATAGACTCTATTTTCTCGGCATACGTAATCTGAGGTATTCCAAGTTTCTCTGCTACTTGAGGCCCCACCTGAGCTGTATCGCCATCTATGGCCTGTCGGCCCGAGATAATGATATCGAAGCTACCAATTTTTTTTACTGCCATAGACAATGCATAGGAAGTAGCCAAGGTATCGGCTCCTGCAAAAGCCCTATCGGTAAGCAATACACCATCATCAGCACCACGAAACAATCCTTCGCGAATTACTTCGGCTGCTCTGCCGGGCCCCATTGTTAGTATAGTAATTTTCGAGCCCGGATGTTTGTCTTTTATTTGCAATGCTTGTTCTAAAGCATTTAAATCTTCTGGATTGAAAATAGCTGGCAATGCTGCTCTATTTACTGTTCCATCGGCTTTCATTGCATCTTTCCCCACGTTGCGTGTATCGGGAACCTGCTT
>CAYVLC010000146.1:0-6590 GCA_964452155.1 uncultured Dysgonomonadaceae bacterium | reverse complement strand
TGAAGATGCTATGAAAACAGCCTACCTATCGCAATCTTTTGGTGGAGCACATCCTTTGACGCAAGGTCAAATAGACTTTATCGACAATTGGGAAGTCGAAAACTACCGTAGAAGTGTTGCCAAAGGAGAAACTTCTGGCAGGGTGCAAAATAAAACTTTTATTGTTACTGGTGCTGCTCAAGGTTTTGGCGAAGGTATAGCGCGCTGTTTAATAGATGAAGGTGCCAATATTGTGGTTGCAGACCTAAACGAAGAGGTCGGAAAAGCAACCGTTGAAGAATTAAACGCAATGGCAACTAACAACAGGGTTGTTTTTGTGAAAACAGATGTGAGCAATATTCCAAGTCTCGAACAATTGATGCACCACACTGTGTGCAACTTTGGCGCCATAGACTGTTTTGTAAGCAATGCAGGTGTTCTTCGTGCAGGAGATTTGGAACATCTTACACCCGAAGATTTCGATTTTGTAACGCGCATAAACTACAACGCATATTTCTATTGCACTAAGGTAGCAAGCCGAATTATGAAATTGC
Organism: uncultured Dysgonomonadaceae bacterium; assembly: GCA_964452155.1. Classification (GTDB taxonomy): domain Bacteria; phylum Bacteroidota; class Bacteroidia; order Bacteroidales; family Dysgonomonadaceae; genus UBA2632. The sequence goes on along the minus strand of CAYVLC010000146.1, from coordinate 6,057 downwards.
AAACCAAATATGCATCACTTGATTACTTTGCCGATGTCATTCAAATTAACTCTAAATCGGGTCTGCGAGGTAGCAAAGCAAACTTTGCCTATGCTGGAGGTAAATTTGGAGGTATAGGCCTCACACAATCATTTGCATTGGAGTTGGCACCTTTTCGCATCAAAGTAAACTCTATCTGTCCTGGCAACTATTACGATGGTCCACTTTGGAGCAATCCCGAAAACGGATTGTTTGTACAATACCTCAAAGCGGGTAAAGTGCCTGGTGCAAAAACAGTAGAAGATGTGAAAGATTTTTACTTGGCGCAAGTGCCAATGAGAAAAGGGTGTTCGCCCGAAGATGTTACTAAAGCTATATTGTATCTCATAGATCAAACTGGCGAAACAGGGCAGGCTTTGCCTATAACAGGTGGGCAAGTGATGTTGAATTAGATTATTAACTTTTTTAAATAGCAGTTGTCTCACTGCAAGCCTTTTCGCATAAAGTTTATTTTCTAAGAATCATAAACTCAATAAGAAAAAGCTACAAAGGGATTTATTTTATATGAAAACAAGAGCAGTTAGACTTTACGGAAAAAAAGATTTACGTTTGGAGGAGTTTGATCTTCCGCCTATTAAAGATAATGAGATACTGGCAAAAGTAGTTTCAGATTCATTGTGCATGTCATCTTACAAAGCTTCCTCTCAAGGCACAGATCATAAACGTATTCCTGACGATGTTGCCGAAAATCCAATTATTGTTGGTCATGAGTTTGCTGGTGAATTGATAGAAATTGGTTCTAAATGGCAAGATAAATTTAAAGCAGGAGATAAATTTTCTATCCAACCTGCTATAAACTATGAAGATGGCCCAGTGGGTATATTAAGTGCGCCAGGGTATAGTTATCCTCACGTTGGAGGTAATGCTACTTATGTAATTATCCCCAACGAAGTGATGGAGCAAGATTGTTTGCTCCCTTATCACGGCGAGGGGTTTTATCCTGCATCTTTGGCCGAACCCTTGTCGTGTGTTATTGGTGCTATGCATGCCAATTATCACACAACACCTGGAAGCTACGTTCATAAAATGGAAATAGTGGATGGCGGAAAAATGGCAATACTTGCTGGCGTTGGGCCAATGGGATTGGCTGCTATTAATTATGTGTTGAATAGAGATGACCGTCGTCCCTCACTATTGGTGATTACCGATATAGACCAGACTCGTCTCGATAGGGCAGCAACTCTATACACTGTCGATTTTGCTAAATCTCGTGGTATCGATTTACGCTATATCAATACATCTACAATGAAAGATGCAAATGCCGAGTTGAGAGAGATAACCGATGGACAGGGATACGACGATGTGTTTGTTTTTGCACCTGTTAGGCCTGTAGTTGAACAAGGTGATGCTATTCTTGGTTTTGACGGATGTCTCAACTTTTTTGCAGGTCCCAATGACCCTACTTTCAAAGCTGAGCTTAATTTTTACAATGTTCATTATGCTTACACACACATAGTAGGTACAAGTGGAGGCAACAATGAAGACATGCTGGAAGCTTTAGATATGATGGGCAAAGGACTAGATCCGGCAGGACTGATTACTCATATCGGTGGTTTAGATGCTGTAGCAGATGCAACTAATAATTTGCCAGACATTCCGGGTGGAAAGAAACTAATCTACACGCATATTACAATGCCACTGACCCCCATATCAGATTTTGCAAAATTGGGCGAAACGAACGATGTTTTCAAACAACTTGCTTCTATTTGTGATAAGAATAAAGGATTGTGGAGTGTAGAAGCAGAAACATATTTGCTTGAGAATTCGGGTAAACTAGTTTAAAACTAAATTAAGTTATTTATTTATGAAACAGTTAGATGTTAAATTAATGCATCCGGTAGAGCAGATTAATGTGATTATCGGACGTATATACAAAAGTGGAATGACTACCACTACTGGAGGCAATGTATCTATTAGAGATACTAACGGCGATATTTGGATAACACCCTCAGGAGAAGATAAAGGTGCTCTTACTACTAAAGATATAGTATGTGTAAAGAAAGACGGAACCATTGTGGGTTTGCACAAACCTTCATCGGAATATCCTTTTCATAAGGCTATTTATGAGGCGCGTCCCGAACTCACTGCCATTATACATGCTCACCCTCCTGCATTAGTTGCTTTCAGTATTGCTCGTAAGATACCCGACACCAAAATTGTACCTCAAGCGCATAGCATTATTGGTGATGTGGGTTTTGCACCCTATGGCACACCTGGTAGCGAAGATTTAGGAAAGAAAATAGCCAATGAGTTCAAAGATTCTCACTACAAAGCCGTGATTATGGAAAACCATGGTGTAGTGTTGGGTGGTACTGATATGATGGATGCTTATCAGCGTTTTGAGACATTAGAATTTTGTTCGCGCACTATTGTAAATGCAAAGCGATTGGGAAATGTAAACTATTTGACAGATGATGACGTTGCTAAATATGTAGATCATATTCCCGACATCAATTCTTATTTTATGGATGTGTTGCATCCATCGGATGAGCGAGCTTTGCGTACCGAAATGGTAAATATTATTCGTCGCTCATGCGATCAGGGATTAATGATTTCGACCTACGGAACTGTTTCTGTGAGATGGCAAAACGACGACTTCCTAATCACACCAACCGATGTAGCACGCTGGGACATTGTTCCATCTGATATAGTGCAAATAAGAAACGGAATGGCCGAAGTTGGAAAAACTCCCAGTCGCTCTGTTGCTTTGCATCAACGCATTTATCAACTCAACCCACATATCAATTCTATTATTTGCACACAGCCTGTCAATTTGATGGCGCATGCCGTAAGTGGTACTAAGTTTGATGTGCGAACCATTCCCGAGAGTTGGATATTTTTGCAGGATGTTCCCTCAATACCTTTTGGGTTGATATACAATGATATCGAAAAGGTTGCCAAAATGTTTAGCAAAAACAGAGTAATTCTGGTAGAGAACGATAGTGTTTTCGTAACGGGAGACAAATTGTTGAATACGTTTGACTATTTGGAAGTAGCTGAGTTTTCGGCAAACTCATTGGTCATGGCAGGTTCAATAGGAGAGCTATGTCCTATGGGAGACGATGAAATAGAAGATTTGAGAGTGGCTTTTAATGTAAAGTGAGCCTATAATCTCATATTGATAGGGCCACGATTTCTGGCTTCAAGCACATTATATGAGAGAGAGAGAGAGAGACATATATATACAGACACACACAATAGCCAGACTAAAAATGCAGGTTGATTGTGTCCTCTCTTTTTTCCAAGAAATAAAAAAAGCGAATTGCAAAAAGTGCAATTCGCTTTTTTATTTTTATGAGGGGGAGGCTGTCATAGCCCGTATTATTCACATTTTTAGCTTTGCGTAGATGCTGGGGCAACGAATTCTGCAGGCATAGGCCACTATTTCAAGGAGTTTGCTGCCGCCCCAGATGCGTAAATATAAAAAACGAATATTACCCACAATTGGGTCATAGTATTCGAAAACACTGCAAGTGAATAAAGCCTTGATTATTAAACGCTAGCGCACTACTTTAGTAAAAATGCGATGAGTAATGCTGTATAAAGATTAATGTAATGTTTACAATACCGTTACCTCGTCAACAAAGAACCACGAGGGATGTCCCACGCCATAGTGCCATGTAGGGCATACTTTGGTGCCTTCTATCTCTACCTTAATATACCTAGCATTTATGGCCTTTTCAGATTTGCTCTTCACACCTTTGAATTTTACTTGCACAGAGCGGTCTTCTGGTAGGTTGTGAGTTTCCCAATGTGTATAGCTCTCACCATCTTGCGAGTAGGAGTACGCTACTTTTACTGGAAGCAATATCCACTGTCCCAATTGATGAAGGAAATCAGTTTCAACACTATGAAAGTCTTTGTTCTCACCCAAATCTACGATGAATGAGCCATCAATGCCTTCCCATCCAACCCAGCTTTCCACAAAAGTAGATCCACCAAACAAACCATCAGTTAAGGCATGTTTGCCAATCTCTTTGTATTTGCTACCTGTTGGTTCTATTTCAAAAGAAACTTCTGCTCCCAATGCAATACTTTTTTCTTTGCGTGGCATGTAGCGTTCTCTATACAAATTGCAATACTCTACAGGCGAATTGTTGCGCTCGTTGAGTGTGGGTATATCAAACTCTATCACTTTTTTCTCAAAATAATTGAGCTTTTGGTTTATATCATCTAGGTCTTTTTCTGTTTCGGTACGTGCAATTTCCAATTCAGAATATAGCAAAGGCAATCTTGAGCGTTGCACACGCATTAGTTGCGTTGGGTTGTTTGCAGCGGCTTTTTCTGCATTGTCCCACAATAGATTGTAGCGCCTCATTAGTTCGGGTTTCAACATACCGTGTTTGTGAGTTACAGGCGAGTCGTATATCCACAACGATTCTCCACTACCAAGCAATGCACCTTGCATAATTTTTATGTACTGATAGATGTTGTGTCCTGCTTGCTCTCCATAATAACCGTCAAGAAAATGAATCATCAAAGAATCTACATCAGCTTCGGGGTTCCACATAAGTTTTGCAACCAAATAGGCGCGAAGTTCAGGAAAGTCTCCACCTTTGCTTCCTCCAATTTGTGAGAAGTGCATGGTTGCATTGTGCTTTTTAAAGAGACGTATGTTGTCTTGCAAAATATGGAAATTGGGAAATGGTGCTACAAAATTATCAAAGTTGATACCGTAATCCCATATAAAGATATTGTTACTTATCTCAGACCATCCTTCGAGTGCTTTCATAAACTCTTGTCCCGATTCGTTTTCAGGAAGCGATACTTCTCGCATACAATCAATGTCGCACAGCATGATGTTCACATTGGGTAGTGGCTTGATGTGTTTGGGAGGGTTCATTGTGTAAAGATAGGCTAGGGTAGAGAACTGTTTATCTGGAAACTTTGCAGCTAGCTTGTTTAGGAATGTAATTAAAGATCCAGAAAGCGCTCCCTCATAATCATCAATTGCTTTACATGCATCGCAGGTGCAATTGGTGTAGTTTCCATCGTTTTGGCTTACCGATATGATGTTCTTATCGGGGTTGGCTTTGAATATTGAATCTATTCTTGCTGCTACTATTTCAAAAACCTCGGGGTTGGTTAGGCACCACTGACTTGCCTTTCCGGGGTGACGTTTACCTTTGAAATACGAATAGTATTCGGGGTGCTCCTCGCCATACTCTGCCGATGGTAGCAATCTGTCAAAAGTGTGTACCCAGTACGAATTGGCAAACTCTTCTGAAGGTTCGTCAATACGAAACCACAATTTGTATAAAGAGTCTGTTCGGGTTGCATACGACTGTGTTTGTCGATAACGAAATGCAGGATTGTCCACTTTATCAATGAAAGGAATATTGATTGTTTCCTGCTTTTTGAAACTATATTCGTTATCACCAAAATAATCTACACCCAAATACTCTTCGAGCAATGTGACTACGCCATATATCACACCTTTGCCTTTGCCCGAGACTATTTTCAGAATATTGTCTTTAGACGAAATATAGAATCCATCTTCTGTCACTTGGCTCTCTTTGCCAGAAGAGTATTCCTTGTTTGAATTATCAATAACTACATCATTTTTCTTTATCACTTTTGTTGGTGTAATGATAGGTAGTTTAGCACCACTTATTCTTTCCACAAAAGTTTGCAATATGTTTGCAGCCGATTGAGAGTTTGCATCATCTGTGATGAGAACGATGCGAGCACTAGATTTATTTTTGTCAACCAGTGTGGTTTGACTAAACAAGTTGTTTACCACTCCAAATAACAGCAGGAGTGCAAATAAGCTAATTTTCTTCATTCTTGTATGTTTCTATTAGTTGAGTTGAATTTACATTCAGCTAAGATAATACAAAACAATACAGTTCGTGCATATTGAATAAATTGTTTGTTGCTGGGCCAACTTAAAATTGTATAACTGATTGCGTTTGTGAAGCTATAGGGCTCTTGAAAATGAAAATCTTTTCTTCCACGTAGGATTTGAGGTTTATGTCATGAAAATTGTATCTACGGCGGTGAATTAGGTTTTCATCT
>CAYVLC010000145.1:0-6641 GCA_964452155.1 uncultured Dysgonomonadaceae bacterium | reverse complement strand
AAAGAATTCTATCACATTTTTCGTGATAGAAGAACTATGCTTATTCTCTTGGGAATGCCTATAGCTCAGATATTGATTTTTGGGTTTGCCATCAACATGGAGGTAACTGATATTGCTGTAGCAATACTAAATCCTAGTCCCGATACATATACCACTCAAATTGTAGAAAGAGTAGATGCGAACAGCTATTTCCATGTAGATTACACAGTTCATTCTCAAACTGAAATAGACGATCTGTTCAAACAAAACAAGATAGATTTGGCCATTGTATTTCCCAGTAACTTTAATGAAGATTTCATACAATCGGGGAAGTCAGAAGTGCAGTTAATTTCAGATACGTCAGACCCCAATACAGGAACCATAATTGTAAACTATGCCTCGGGCATAATTGCAGATTACCAGAAGGAAATTAATAATATTTCTGGACCTCTTCCTTATCAAATTGTACCCACCACACGGTTGCTGTACAATCCTGAAATGAAATCGTCTTATTCGTTTGTGCCAGGTGTAATGGGTTTAATTCTGATGGTAATTAGTACCATGATGACATCCATATCTATTGTAAGAGAGAAAGAACGCGGCACAATGGAGGTATTGCTGGCATCACCTTTAAAGATGAGTCAAATATTAATTGCCAAAACCATTCCCTATCTATCGCTTTCATTTATCAATTTAGTTACCATTCTCTATTTGGCTTACTATCTATTAGGGGTTCCCATGCGGGGTAGTTTATTTCTAATTGTATTCATTTCTACCCTCTATATTTTCTTATCGCTACTCTTTGGCTTGTTGATATCAACCATTGCAAAAAGACAAGTAGAGGCAATTATTATGTCAGGTATAGGGCTCACAATGCCTGTGATGCTACTCTCGGGGATGCTTTTCCCAATAGAAAATATGCCTTTTGTATTGGAGAAACTTACCCACATAGTTCCAGCAAGATGGTATATCGTTATTATAAAAAAACTAATGATTCAGGGGCTCAACTTTAGTTCTATCATAAAGGAGTTGAGCATTCTTTTGGGAATGACGGGGTTGATACTAACTCTTAGTATGGTAAATACTAAGAAGCGACTTGAATAACAAATCAATAACAAAACTTTGACAATGGGCACATTAAAATATCTTATAGAGAAAGAATTTAAGCAAACACTGCGAAATTCTATTATACCTAAACTGATAGTGGGTTATCCGATAATGGTAATGCTTATTTTTCCGTGGGCAATTAATTTTGAGGTGAAAAATATAAAGGTAAGTGTCGTAGATCACAACAACAGCTCCTATTCACAGCGGTTGATTCAAAAGGTAGATGCATCAAAATATTTCATTATCAACAACATTACTGCTAATTATAATGAGGCTATGATTGACATTGAACAATCGGATGCCGATATAATTCTTGAAATTCAACCTTCGTTCGACAAGGATATTGTAAAAAACAGAACGGCTGAAGTGATGCTTTCGGCCAACTCGGTGAATGGTACGCGTGGTTTGTTGGGTAGTGCCTATTTGTCGCAAATTCTTAACGATTACTCTTCAGAACTTCGTTCAGAATTAGCATACAAGGGGACGCCTACAAGGCAGAAAATGAGTTTTATAAGCGTTATTCCACAATACAAATTCAATGAGAACTTAGATTATAAGGTATTTATGATTCCAGCTCTTATGGTAATGATGGTTACATTGATATGTGGAATATTACCTGCATTGAACATTGTGAGCGAAAAAGAAAACGGAACCATTCAACAAATAAATGTTACTCCCGTCAATAAATATCAATTTATTTTAGCCAAACTTATCCCTTATTGGATAATTGGATTTATTATATTATCAATTGCCTTTGTAGTTGTAGGATTGCTGTACGGAATTTGGCCTGCAGGCGGTTTTTTGCCGCTATATGTAAGTTCGCTTATTTTTATAATTGGAATATCAGGACTTGGATTAATTATATCTAACTATTCTGAAACATTGCAACAAGCCATGTTTTTAGCGTTCTTTTTTATTCTCATCATCATTTTGCTGAGTGGTCTGTTCACTCCCATTGCGAGTATGCCCAAATGGGCGCAAATAGTAGCACATAGCAATCCTCTTTCCTATTTCATGCAAATTATGCGCATGATATATCTCAAGGGAAGTTCGTATAGTGGCATTGCTGCTCCACTACTATCTCTTTTAGGTTTTGCTTTTGGATTTAACTTGTGGGCAGTACTGAGTTATAGCAAAAGTAATAATTGAAATAAGACATAAGAATAATGAAGTATCTTTTGAGAATAATATTTTTATTTATAGCTGTTTCCGTATGTTTGTTTGATATAAATGGACAAGAAAAGAAACATGAAATAGATACTGTTGCCGAACCTGCAAAAAGAATAGATTTAATAATCAAGGAAAGAGTGCTGAAAGAAAAGAGTTCTTTAGAAATATCGGAAGAGGAGGTGAGAAGAAAATTAGATTCTACACATTCTTTTGGCATCTTAAAGGAGAATTATTTCATTACTGGCAATCCATTAAACAAACAAATTAATGTAGATAATGCAGATGTTAAATATCAAGTTAGTTTCAGACAACGTTTAAGCAATAGCTATTTGCCATTCAACACATTTGTTTTCATCTCCTATACGCAGAAATCATTTTGGAATATTTATAAAAAATCGTCACCATTTCGAGATACTAATTTCAATCCTGGAATAGGATTTGGACGATACCTCATTTCGGATGACAACAACTATATGGGTAGTGTGTTTCTTCAATTAGAACATGAGTCGAACGGAAAAGATAGCTTAAACTCGCGCTCTTGGGATTTTGCGAGTATTTCAGGGAAATACTATTTCAATGACAGACTTTTCTTCAGAGCTAAAGCATGGCTTCCGTTAGTTCTATTAATGGATGATACCAACACAGATTTGCTCTCCTACAAAGGATATGGTAACTTTTCTATAGACTACAGAACAAAAAACGAAAGATGGTGGTTTAATGCAAACATTACACCTAGGCGTAATGTTATAACAATGAATACAACTTTGAGTACTGCTTATAGAGTCTCAAAAAAATTCAACCAATATCTGTTCTTTGAGCTTTACAATGGAAGAGGCGATAGTTTGCTAGAATATAAGAAATACGACTTAAAGCTGCGGATAGGTATGTGTATTAAGCCTGATTTCTTCAGTGTGTTTTGAGAACCAAAACAATTAACCCTCTTAAAACTAATAAACTTATGAAAGTAGCAATTTTTATAAAAAATAATGAATTAACTGCTTTGCATGAAGAGAAAATTCGTGTGGTTATATTCAATATGGAAAAAGATAAAGTTGTTGGTGTGGAAAACACAACTTTAGAAGAGCAAAACAAAGAATCTATAGTAAATTGGTTAAACCAAAACTCTATCAATCAAATCTATTTATCGGAAATTGATGATCAAATTCATCATAAAATAGACTCGCATGGTATCAGCGTAAAGACGCATGAAACACTTAAAAATGACAAACTATATAATAGCCTAGCCTTATCTTCTCTCAAACAAAACAAAATAGCCTAATAATTTTACTAAACACACAAAAATATTTGTAGTTGCATTTGGATAAATCAATTCTTAAGAACTATTCTTCAAAACATTTTATATCTTCGTATAAAGAATAATCTTGTTCTTTATTGGTGTGAAATGTAACGTTAAAGCTAAATGTCAAAACAATTTCTTGCATTTGTAAAAAAGGAATTCTACCACATTTTACGTGATAGAAGAACTATGCTTATTCTACTAGGAATGCCAATAGTGCAGATGCTGATTTTTGGATTTGCCATAAATATGGAGGTGCAGAACATCCGTATTGCTATTTACGAACCTCAGGCAGATATTTACACGCAAGACATAAAAGCAAGAGTACAAGCTAATCCATATTTTATACTCACAGCTACACCCCACTCTATTCAAGAGATTGACGAACTGCTTCGCATTGGCAAGATAGACATGGCGCTGATTTTTCCGAACAACTTTCATAACAATTTGGTACACGCTGGCAAGTCGCAAATACAGATTATTGCAGATAGCTCCGACCCAAATATTGGGTCTATTGCTACCAACTACCTCAGAGCAATTATTGGCCAACAGCAAAAAGAGTGGATGAACTTGCAGCAAATACCCTATGAAGTAAGTGTGACGACAAAACTTCATTACAACCCAGAAATGAAATCGGCATATACCTTTGTTCCTGGTATTATGGGTTTGGTATTGATGATAATATGCTCCATTATGACATCCATTTCCATTGTTAGAGAAAAAGAGATGGGTACAATGGAAGTGCTTTTGGCATCGCCTCTGCACGCAGCAACTGTACTTCTTTCTAAAACAATCCCCTATTTGGCGCTCTCTATCGTAAATTTGGCTACAATACTGTTGCTCTCTTTTTATGTACTCAAGGTACCCATTGTTGGAAGCCTGCTCTTGCTCATTTTTGTGTCGGTTTTATTCATATTCCTTTCACTTTCGCTAGGCTTACTAATATCAACATTAGTACAAACACAAGTAACAGCCATAATTATTTCTGGAATTGGATTGATGATGCCTGTGCTAATTCTATCGGGTATGATTTTCCCAATAAGCAATATGCCCCTTGTTCTTCAATGGCTCTCTACATTAGTTCCTGCCAGATGGTATATTACTGCGGTAAAAAAAATTATGATTCAAGGTTTGAGCATTATGGCTGTAGCCAAAGAGATTGCAATTTTGATAAGTATGGTTATTGCATTAGTTCTATTGAGCATACGTAACATAAAACCCAGAATGGAATGAAAACACTTAAATATCTTGTAGAAAAAGAATTTAAACAGATATGGCGCAACCCTATTATTCCAAAAATGATACTGTTTTACCCCATATTGGTATTACTTATTTTTCCATGGGCAATCAATTTCGAAGTAAAAAATATAAAAGTAAACATAGTTGATCAAAGCAGAAGTGGCTATTCGCAACGCCTGACAAATAAAATTGATGCATCGGCCTATTTTATTTTAAATGATGTTACCGACAGCTACGAGTCTTCGTTGCAAGACATGGACAATGCCGCGTGCGACATCATTCTAGTTATTCCTCCGTCATTCGATGAAAAGCTGGTGAAAGAACAAAAAGCCAATATTTCTATTGTTGCCAACGCAGTAAATACAACACAAGGCCTCCTAGGGAACAATTACTTAACTGAAATTATTTCAGATTTCTCATCAGATTTGCGTTTCGAAATAAAACCTATTCTAAAAGTGCAGCAAGCTCAACAACTTGAAATAGTTCCTCGCTACAGATACAACGAAACATTGGACTACAAAGTATTTATGCTACCCGCATTTATTGTACTCATGATTACACTTATATGTGGCATCCTACCCTCACTCAATGTGGTTTTAGAGAAAGAGATAGGAACAATAAATCAGATCAATACTACACCTGTAAGCAAATTCAACTTTATTGTTGCTAAGGTTATTCCGTATTGGATTATAGGCATTATTATACTCACCATTTCTATTCTAATTACTTGGTCTATCTACGGATTGTACCCTTCGGGAAGTATGGTTGGGCTTTATGTAGCAGCTATTATTTTCATTGTGGGTATATCTGCATTGGGCATTGTCATTTCTAACTATTCCGACACCTTGCAGCAATCTATGTTTTTGGTAATGTTTTTTATTCTTATCATCATTTTGCTCAGTGGTATGTTCACTCCAGTATCTAGTATGCCTATGTGGGCACAAGTAATTGCTTACGTAAACCCTCTAACTCATTTCATAGAGATCATGCGATTGATATACCTAAAAGCAAACTCTTTTATTGATTTACTTCAACCAATAGGAATATTGGTTGCCTTTGCCTTTGTGTTTAATGGCTGGGCGGTATTGAGTTATAAGAAGAGTAATTAAAAAAGGGAAGAGTATTCTTATGTTAGACACCCCCTGCGTTTGTGTTCTTAACAAAACAAATAGAATAGCTATCACTTCCCGCTCGCACAGATTTGTAATCCGTGTGTTGCATAGCAGAAAACATACCAGGGGTAGGCTTTTGATGGGAGGCGCAGGCCAAAACATGGCAGCCTTTTCATATATCAACTCCCCATTATTTTCATTTGTACAAAATGAGAGACAAATCCATCTACTATTTTTACAGCAGACAAAAAACCAAGTAGAAAGTCTTTATTTATCTTATTTCTCTTCAAAATAGGTATAAGATGTGAGTGATAAGTTTTATTGAAGCTATAATAGGCACTGGATAGACATATAATTTTTAAATCAATACAAAAGTACATCCATCACAGTCTTATAAAATTATTTCTATCCAAAACGACAAGTGTTGCAAGAGTATTACTTTTTATTTATCTTAAAATAGGAAGGGTACGGTCTTTTTTGCTCCTAATCTATACCAAAATAGGCCTAAGAAGCTCTTTATATTTTAAATCAATACTTTCTTAGGGAGCGATTGCTCTCATTACCTATTTTTGGTGCAAACTGATGCTCCGTTATGGCCATAAACAAGTAATGACTTTAACAGATGTTCGTTTGTTGCACTTACCGAGTTGTGCTCCAAAACTGATTTTCTGGTACTGTCATTACCTAGTAACGTGAGTTCGGGATAAAAAAAGCTTCAAAAAGGTTGTGATATAGAC
>CAYVLC010000144.1:0-6687 GCA_964452155.1 uncultured Dysgonomonadaceae bacterium | reverse complement strand
AAACAGCCTTCAATAAATTTATCGTAAATTCAAAAACAGAGTACAAATTCAATAGTAGAGTAAAACTAGGCCTTCAAACCAACATCTTTCATAAAGCAAATACTAGGAGCGGCCTCGGAATGTATAATGGCCCAATACCTATGGCCCTACAAAACAACCCCATAGACTCTCCTTACGATTCGGATGGAAACATTATTGCCCTCCAATCGCAGTTTGCAGCCAACCCCATGAGAAGCCTCAGAGATGTGAAAAACTCAAACTACACAACAGATTCTTATGGAGTAATATCTTACTTAGATTTTAACCTCGCAAAAGGATTAGATTTTAGAACAACATTCGACCTGTCAAAAGGATTTTCTCACGACAAATCGTACCGTGAGAAGTATTATGAAAGTGTAAATTTTTACCGTTCGCAAAGTGAATTATATGAAGGTAGAAGCGAGTGGTTCAACTGGACTTCTATCAATGTTTTGACATACAACACAACTTTCAAGAAGGATCATAAACTAATAGGAACATTGGGTTATGAAGCTTCTTTTGGAGAAAGTGCGGGTTTTGGCGGTACGGGTCTCAACATCCCCGACGATAAGAATTTGTGGTACCTAAATATTGCCTCAGAATATAAAGACAAACTGAGTGCATGGCAAGGTCAGAATGGAACCTCGTCTTTCTTTGGAAGAGCATTCTATTCATTTAAAGATAAATATATGGTTACAGGAACACTTAGATATGATGGCTCTAGCAAATTCTCGGGAGACAATGTGTGGGGTCTATTTCCCTCTATAGGTACATCTTGGAGAGCAGATGAAGAAGAGTTTATCAAAAACTTAGATATTTTCTCAAATCTGAAAGCTAGAGTTGGTTGGGGACGAGTAGGCAACCAGGCTAGTGCTCAAGGTGGTTCAGACGCAGCCAACATTGGTAACTATGGTATGTATTATGTTTTTAACGATACTCCTTATAAAGGTGGAATCACAACAAATATACCCACCCCAAATTTAAAATGGGAGATTATAGAAACTGTGAACATTGGTCTGGATATGGGTTTTATGAACAACGACCTCTCCATAACTGCTGATTACTTCATTAAGGATACAAAAGACATGATTACGAGAGTATCCCTACCGGGTTATTATCCAAAGGACAGACCAAATGCAAACATAGGTACTATGCACAATGAGGGATTAGAGTTTTCTGCCAATTACAGAAAAGAGTACAGAGATTTTGGATTTAATGTTGGTGCAAACATAAGTGTTATATCCAATGAAATTCAAAAACTAAACTCAGATCCAACTGCATTTCTCGATGGGGGTTATATTCTGAAACTTGGATATACTACCAGAACCGAAGCTGGCAGAGAAATTGCCTATTTCTATGGGCACGAAACTGATGGTATTTTCAAGACACAAGAAGAGCTTGATGCACACAAAGGTATAAATGCAGAAGGAGAAGAAGTACATATTCAACCAGGTGCTAAAGTGGGTGATATTCGCTTTAAAGACAACAACAATAACGGAGTAATAGACGCTGAAGACAGAATCTATCTAGGATCGGCTCAACCCGATTTTACGTACGGATTTAATGTTGGAGGACATTACAAAGGTTTTGATTTCTCTGCTTTGTTCTACGGAACACAAGGAAACGAGATTGTAAATGGAGTAAGCTCTCGCACATTTGAAATAAAAGACTATGGAAATGCTTATGCTAATAGGATGAATAGGTTCCACCCCGAAAACAATCCTAGTGGAACACAACCACGAGTAACTTTATCGGATAACAACAACAATACACGTTTTTCTGATAGATATATAGAAGATGGATCTTTTTTAAGATTGAAGAACCTTCAGTTTGGTTATACACTTCCAGATAAGCTAATAAGAGGTATCAATAACATAAGAGTATATGCCTCTGCGCAAAACTTGCTCACATTTACAAACTACTCAGGGTTTGATCCAGAAATTGGCGACCTACAAGTAGATGCAGCTGACGATGTAAAAAGTTTAGGAATTGGTGTTGACGTTGGTACTTATCCACAACCCAGATTATTCTTATTCGGATTAAACATTAATTTTTAATACTAAAACAATATGAAACTATTAAAATATATTTATCTAATTATCCCTTTCACACTACTCGCTTCTTGTAACGACCAATTACTCGACTTGGATAACTTAGGTGTTCAAACAGCAGAGGTCTATTTCAACGACCCCGACAATGCGTTAAGTGCATTAAACTCAGCCTACTCATCAATGTCGAAAGACAAAATCTATGTGTTTGGTGATATCATGTCGGATGATGCTCTAAAAGGAGGAAGTGAATTATTTGACTGGGTAGATCGTCAGTATTTAAAAGATTTTGAGGCTAACTCTGGTAATGGAGTGGTTGCAGATACCTGGCAATTGTTGTATCAAGGCATTGTTAGAAGCAACGAGATTATCAACACACTACCCCAAACTACAATAGATGAGCCATTAAGATTGCGTATAATAGGTGAAGCTAAATTCTTGCGTGCTTATTGTTATTCTAAATTGGTTCCTCTTTTTGGAGCAGTGCCATTGGTCTTAGAAGATTTAGACCCAGACAATTTAAATATTGGAAGAACTTCTGAAAATGAAATATATGCTCAAATAAAGATGGACTTAGACGATGCAATTGAAACCCTACCATTAAAAAGCGAATATGCTACAGCCGATTTAGGTAGAGCTACAAAAGGAGCTGCACAAGCTCTTAAAGCTAGGGTTTTGATGCAAGAAACTGGCTACCAATACAACTCTGTTTTAGCTGCACAGGGAGTTACAGTAAATGTAAAAACCAACTGGGACGAAGTATATGAACTTACCAAAGCCCTTGAAGCCTCAGGAGAATACAAACTGGCAGACAACTACGCAACAATTTTTGAACAAGAGGGCGAGAACAATATAGAATCTATCTTTGAAGTACAATATACTACTACCAATTTAGATTGGGGAGAAAGTGTAGGAAATAGCACCATCGTTGAAATGGGAAATAGAGACGACTGGGGCTGGTGTTTTAACTTACCCACTGATGCACTCTACAATACCTACTCTAACAAAGACCCTCGTAGAGAAAGCTCAATATATGGAGAAGAGTTTGACATCTTATATGGTGAAAAACAGACGTGGGAAAAACAAAAATGGACATTAGATCATAGTAGCACAAAAGCCTTTGTCACAAAATGCAGACTGAATAGAAAGTATGCACTGCAACCAGCATTGCGAGATGGCAATCATAACAACCAACCAAATAACACTAGGGTTATAAGGTATGCCGATGTTTTACTGATGCACGCCGAGGCGGCCTATTATAAGGGTTTGGAAAGCGAAGCAAGAAAATATGTAAACATGGTACGCGAGAGAGCACAAAAATCAACTTATCCATTAGGATCAAAAGTTGGTCAAACCTCGGGCTTTACATACGACCAGTATTCAGGTGCATCTGTTCCTCCCATAACCAGTACAGGCAATAACCTACTCGAAGATATATGGAAAGAGCGCAGAATGGAACTTGCAATGGAAGGAATCCGATATTTTGATATTATCAGAACAGGACGACACAACCTATTGTCTAATCCAATTGCATACCAAGCGCACGATGGTCTTTTGCCACTGCCCGTTGCTGATGTAAATAGCTTTGGATTAAAGCAAAACAAAGGATATTAATAAAATAAACAAACAAGAAGAAACTACTATGGCAGTGCATAAAACTGCACCGCTAGCAGGGTTTCTCTAAACTACAAGCATATGAAAAATATATTATTTTATACGATATTGTCTGTTTTATTCATCTCTACTTTAAATAGCTGTGATGATAAACAAGAATATGATATCAACTGGCCAGAACCAGAAATAACAGAAGTAAGTTCCTATTCGCAGCCCCTTTCAAGCACAATTACACTGAAAGGAAATTTTTTAGAATTCAGAAGCCTTCACTTTGGTAAAGTAGCCGGCGAGAAAATAAAGGTTGCTGACGACGGAAAATCATTGACCGTTGTTGTGCCTCGAACTATAGATCCAGAGGGTGCTCCTATTGTGGTAGTAAACGAATACTCACAACGATTTGAAACACCTGAATTGTTTATTCCTATCATACCTGCTACAACTGTTACATACATAAGCGACATACAAGAGGACCTAAACTTTACAGTAGAAGGCACAAATGTGGATTTACTAACAGAAATATTAGTTAATGGTGAGCAAGCATCAATTATAAGTAAAAGTATAGACAGAGTTACAGTTTCTGCTGCTGGTCTTGGTCTTAGAGCAGGTACTTTTGCTACAGTTTCATTCAAATCGTTAGCAAAAGACGAGATTCCTAATTTTGAGAAAATAGATGTTATACATCCATTTATTTCATACCAAGAGGTAGTTATTTGGGATTTCTCAGACGGAACACATCAGTATGTTGGTGAGCCAACAGCTACTGTGAAAAAAGGAGAGGTAATGGGCAAAGAGGCCAACTACTTTTCATTAAGAGCCACAGGTTATGGTTGGGACAAACTTACAGGTGTTATGGAAGCTAGCAAAACACCTGATATAAGCGGACTCATCAATCCATATCTAACTTTCGCTATTAGAACACCCGTTGGAAGTGCAGGTTATTTCCAGGTAGAAGACAAAGACGGTCCTTGGAGACACTTTGGCTATGGTTTTGACACAGGCGGTGAGTGGATAATCATTTCAAAACCTCTCAACGAGGGTTGGGAAGGTGGCGATTTTAATCCTGGAGGCTTTATGCCAGTATTAGGTTTTAAAGCAGGTAATGCGGGTAAGAAAATGGACCTTGATGTTGCCTATGTGAAAATAACGGAAGGGAAATATGATGGAAGTGTAGAAGTAGGCGACCCCATTGGTGGAACATCTAAACCTAACCTTATAAAAATTATGGATTTTGAAACAGCTAGTGAGTGGCCCGATATATATAATGGCACCAACAAAATAGGCTCTCTCAATTTCAGAAAAGAAGTACAACCCTTTGTAGGTAAAGAATTCTTTACTTTTACCGATGACAAGTCGTTGGGCGGTTGGGGAGCCTATTGGAATAGCACCATTTCGAAAGAGATAAAAAAAGAAGACCTCACAGTTTTCGACAACCCATATCTCTCTTTTGCACTCAATACAATTTCGGAAAACCAGTATGTTATGATACGTATTTTTCAATATAATGAGCAACTTCAAATGGTGAAGAAGCTTATGCCAAACACTTTTGAGAAATGGGAAACCTTCGAATTCAGTTTATTCCAATCGGATTTAGAAAACTGGAGTGACGACTCAACTGATTTAGGAAAACATTACAAATCTCTGAAACGTTTGAATGCCGATGCTGCTATTGACCGAATAGAAATTATAATAGGCAAAAACGACCAAAACAATGTAGGTGTGAGTATAGATGAAATGGTCATTACAGAAGGACCTAGATACAATAATTAAACATCAATTATGAGTTAAATCAAAAACACACAGAGCGTATATCTTTACGCTCTGTGTTTTAATAATTAAAAAACACCATGCGAATAAAAAAAATAGCTAGTTTAGTCTTATTGATAATAATTGCTTTGGCTTGTAGCAAAGATGAAGATATCAAAAGCAGCGAAGCAAAGTTGTTGAGCTTCTCGATAAAGGAGCTAACCGAAAGCTTCACAATTAATACCAATAACACCATAACAACAAAAGTAGCAACAGAGACAGACCTAAGCAATCTGACTGCGATATTCACTATTTCTAAAGGTGCCACGCTGTTGGCAGGTGCAAAAGTGCAGTCTTCGGGATACACCAAGAACAATTTCAATAATGACGTAGTTTATACTGTAAAAGCTGAAGATGGCACACAAAGCAGCTACACTGTTATTGTAGCCAAAGACGCTAAAGTGCTAGGCTATCAAATAGTAGAACTGCCTAATGTTGTCTTTGAAATAAAAAATCTAAACATATCGGCCAAAGTACCCCATGGAACCAATCTGAGCAATCTGACAGCTCAATTCTCACTCACCAACAGAGCGCAACTATATGTTGGAAGCACACTGCAGGTATCTGAGAAAACTAAAAATAATTTCACACAACCTCTTGAGTATTCCTTGAAAGACACAAGTGGAGAGACCAAAAGCTATAAAGTAACAATAGAGGAAGAAGAAAACATTGCACCAATTGCAAATGCAGGTCCCGATCAAGTTCATTCTTTATTTGCACCAGAAACATCCAAAACTATTGAATTGGATGCATCAAAGTCAAACGACGAAGACGGTGAAATTGTTAGTTTCAAATGGCACGAAGGAACCACCCTACTTGGAGAGGGCGAAAAATTGGCAGTAAACTTATCGTTGGGTGTTCATACCATAACACTAACAGTGGAAGACAACTTTGGATTAATACATACAGATGAAGTAGGTATAACCATACAAGCAATGGGCACCTATATACCTGTAGATGGAAATGCCACACAAGCTACTAAAAACTTATTCAACAACTTAGCAAAAATTGCGCATAGCAATCAATTTATTTTTGGTCAGGAATTTCCCCTATCATTCAAACTAAATGGTACTCGCAACAATTTGAGCACCTCAGACAGCAAGGAGGTCTCAGGAGATCACCCTGGTGTATTTGGAATAGACCCTCACTACATGCTTTACAAAACGGCAGCCGACCGGGAAATGCACATAAACGAAGCTAAATA
>CAYVLC010000143.1:0-6907 GCA_964452155.1 uncultured Dysgonomonadaceae bacterium | reverse complement strand
GAGACATTGAAGCTGGTGACCATGGTGTATGCCGGATGGATCAATAAAAACATTGTTGCCTTGTTGCAAAAAGATGGATGCAATGCCATTGGGCTCTCGGGAGCCGATGCCAACAGCGTTCCTGCAGCCAAGCGTTCTACCTTTCCTGTCAATTACGGTTTTGTTGGCGATACTACTCCTAGTAAGGTAAACACTACTTTTATCTGCGATTTGTTGAACAAGGATATTGTGCCTGTGTTTTGTGCTCTCACCCACGATGAAAATGGTACATTGCTCAACACTAATGCAGATACTGTTGCCTATACAATATCGGTAGCATTGTCTAAATTGGCCAAAACTACCCTCTATTACTGTTTCGAAAAAGAAGGAGTACTCAAAGATGTTGACGACCCAGAAAGTATCTTTTTGTCGTTGACCAGAGAAGAGTACACAGCTTATCAAGAACAAAAAATTATTGCTGGGGGCATGATACCCAAGCTCTACAACTCATTTAAAGCCATAGACGAGGGCGTTTCGGAAGTGTTGATTATGCATGCTAGAAACATACTAAACGGAAGGGGAACAAGATTAACAAGTAGTCATGAAACAGTTGCAAAGTAAATATCTGAATGAGGCTACAGCCTTATTGCGCAAGCTGGTGTCGCTACAATCTTTTTCTGGTGAAGAGCATTTGCGTGCAGACTATTTGACCAATTACTTCTCGGAACGAGGAGTAGAAACAGAGCGCATAGCCAACAACATTATTGTAAAGCAGCCTCACTTCCATTCAAGCAGGCCCACCCTGATGCTCAATTCGCATATCGACACCGTAAAGCCAGCTAAGGGATACACGTTCCATCCTTTCGATGCGCCTTTGTCTGAAACAAATGTTTACGGACTTGGTAGCAACGATGCCGGAGCAAGTGTTGTGTGTTTGTTGCAAACATTCTTGCATTTCTACAAGCAAGAACTACCCTTCAATCTTATATTGGTGCTCTCTGCCGAGGAAGAAAACTCGGGTGCTAATGGAATGCGCCTATTGTCAAAAGAACTCTCTTATGTAGATTTTGCCCTAGTAGGAGAACCTACAGGCATGCTTGCTGCTATTGCAGAGCGTGGCTTGCTGGTGATAGACGCCGAAGCAAAAGGAAAAAGTGGACATGCAGCACGCAACGAAGGGGTGAATGCCATATATATTGCCTTAGAAGACATCAAGGCGCTTCGGTCGGTAAGGTTCCAGAAAGTATCGCCTACAATGGGCCATGTGAAGCTTACCGTGACACAAATAAATGCTGGCTCGCAACACAATGTGGTGCCCGATAGTTGTACGTTTGTTGTGGACATCCGCCCAACCGATTGCTATACCAATACAGAGATTATGGAGCAGTTGCAAGCCATTACAAAGAGTGAGTTAAGGGCTCGATCCCTTACCAACAAAAGCTCGGGCACACCACATGATCATATTCTGATGACCTGCTTGCGTAGGTTGCAAACAGAAACGTATGTATCGCCCACCACTTCAGATTGGATGCGCCTCCATTGTCCTGCCATTAAAATGGGGCCGGGAGAGTCGGAGCGCTCTCATCAGTCTGATGAGTTTGTTTTTATCAAAGAGTTAGAGCAGGGAATTGATGGCTATATCAATTTCATCAATGAGTTGACCACTATTTACAAAGAATCATCACTGAGCAATCAGTAGAAATTATTTTAAACTATATACACACACACAATGTCAAAAATCTGGAACAAAGGCTTCGATGCCGACAAGGCTGTTATCAACTTTACCGTTGGCAAAGACAGAGAGCTCGATTTGCGATTGGCCAAATACGATATAATTGGCTCCTTGGCGCACATCAAGATGCTCACCAAAATAGGGCTGATGCAACCTCAGGAGGAGGAGATATTGCGAGCCGAACTTCAGAGCATATTGAAGGAAGTAGAGAAAGGTAACTTCTCTTTGGATGACGATGCTGAAGATATTCACTCTCAAATAGAGTCTATGTTGATAAACAGCCTTGGAGAGATTGGCAAGAAAATCCACTCGGGACGCTCGCGCAACGATCAGGTATTGGTAGATTTGAAACTTTTCTTGAAAGACGAAATATTGAACATAAAAGAGGGAGTTGTATCTCTTTTCGATCTATTGCAAGCATTGAGCGAAGAGCACAAAGATGTTTTAATGCCGGGATATACACATGGACAAATTGCAATGCCTTCATCATTTGGTTTGTGGTTTGGCGCTTATGCAGAAACACTTATTGACGATATGCACACATTGGTGGGTGCATGGAATGTGACCAATCAGAATCCACTGGGCTCTGCTGCCGGTTACGGAAGCTCTTTTCCTATCGACCGAGAGATGACAACCCAAGAGCTCAACTTTGCCACCATGAACTACAATGTGATTGCGGCGCAAATGGGCAGAGGCAAAACAGAACGTATATTGGCACAAAGCATGGCCAACATTGCTTTCACATTGAATAAGTTGGCCGATGACAATTGTATGTACCTGTCGGGCAACTATGCATTTATCTCATACCCAAAAGAGTTGACAACCGGCTCTAGCATTATGCCACACAAGAAAAACCCCGATGTGTGGGAGCTTATCAGAGCGCATAGCAATAGATTGCAAAGCCTTCCCAACGAGTTGGCATTGATGACCACCAACATTCCCCACGGCTATCACCGCGATTATCAATTGCTGAAAGAGGTCTTGTTTCCCGCAATTGAAGTTTTGCAAGAACTTTTGAGTATGACTTGTTTTATGTTGGAGCATGTGTCTGTTAACAAAAACATTCTCGCCGATCCAAAATACGACTATCTCTTTACAGTAGAAGAGGTAAATAATCGCGTATTGAGTGGAATGACTTTTCGCGATGCCTACAAAGAAGTGGGCCAAGAGGTCCAAAACAACCAATTTGTCTCCAACAAACAGGTAAATCATACGCACCAAGGTAGCATTGGTAATTTGTGTACAAGAGAGATAAAAGAGAAGATGAAGCGAGTGGTAGAGATGTTTTCTTGATGTTGTGAGGTTTTATTTACTCCTTACTATCTGAATGGTTTCTATAAAACACAGATAGTAGAAATATGAGAGCTGACAAAATGTATCGTTTTGTCAGCTTTTTGTGTGCAAAGTATTAGTTTTATAAGCATTTCAGTGTTATAATGTACCAAAGGCGGTCGCCTTTTACCCTTTTCAACGATAAAATGCACCAAAGGCAGTCGCCTTATACCCTTTTCAACGATAAAATGCACTAAAGGCAGTCGCTTTATGCCCTTTTAACGACGAAAAGCACTAAAGGCGGTCGCTGTGGACCCTTTTTAACGATGAAATGCACTTATGCCACTTGCTTTTTGCCCACAGCAACGTTGAAAAGTATGTAAAGTATTTCGTACGGCTCAAGTTTATAACCCGCTTGGCCAATTTCCAAAATCGGTGCTAGCAGACTGAATACTCAATGGGCTTTTGCTCTGAGTAGTTTACTCTAAACTCTCGCAACTTTTGTAACGATTAATCTATTATTCTTAGTAAATAGTTTATTGTTTTGTTATAATAAACGCCAACTCCATTTTTTTTAGTATTTTTGTGTGAAACGAATTGTATTGAGCAATTTATTCTTTTATTATTAGCTACTAATACAGAAAAAAATATCAAAATAAGTTCCTATGAAATTAATAGACGAAATTATTGCTCGTGCCAAGAGCGATAAACAACGTATTGTGTTGCCCGAAAGCTTGGAGGAGCGTACGCTGAAAGCTGCCGATGCTTTGATACAAGATGGTGTGGCAGAAATTGTGCTCATTGGTAATGCACCTGAAATACAAGAGAAAGCCAAATCTATGCATCTACACCATATTGCCAAAGCAACCATTGTAGATCCAACAAAGCACAGCAAAAGAGATGCCTACATAAATCTGCTCATAGACCTCAGAAAGCACAAAGGAATGACTGCCCAACAAGCTGAGCAGTTGGTAGAGAATCCCTTGTATCTGTCGTGCCTCATGATAAAGAATGGCGATGCCGACGGTGAGATAGCAGGTGCCCAAAACACAACAGGCAATGTGTTGCGCCCCGCGCTGCAAATCATTAAAACAACGCCAGGCATAAGAGTTGTGTCTGGTGCATTTCTGATGTTTACCCCGCTGACAGAGCTGGGCGAGCAAGGAGTTTTACTGTTTGCCGATTGTGCCGTGTTGCCAAACCCCAATGCAAACGAATTGGCTCAAATAGCCATCACCTCTGCACAAACATGGAGCGCACTCATGAAAGACAAGCCCCGTGTAGCCATGCTTAGCTTCTCTACAAAAGGAAGTGCCGAGCACGAAATGGTCGACAAAGTAGTAGAAGCAACCAAACTGGCCAAAGAGATGAATCCCAATTTGCTCATCGATGGAGAGTTGCAAGCAGATGCTGCAATAGTGCCATCTGTAAGTAGCACCAAAGCCCCCGATAGTGTGTTGGGCGGAAATGCCAATGTGTTGGTTTTCCCCTCGTTGGAAGTAGGAAACATTGCTTACAAACTGGTGCAACGATTGGGCAAGGCCCAGGCCATAGGGCCTATATTGCAAGGAATGGCCGCGCCAGTAAATGATTTGTCGCGTGGTTGTTCTGTACAGGATATATACCGCATGGTTGCCGTAACTGCCAACCAAGCAATTGAAAGTAAAAAGAATAAATAAAAATAAACAGATGAGTGAGTTAATTATAGAACCGCTTGAGCAGTATGGATTGAGCCTCACAGCAAAAGATACCAAACGATCCTTGTTTTCAAAGATTGGTGTGGTAGGATGCGGAAAAGAAGGACGAAACATTGTAAATCTGACTGCCAATGCAGGACTTGAGGTGGTATTTATGGAGGAGTCTCAAGAACGTATAGACTATGTGATGAGCAAACTCAACGATGGCTTGACTACCAAAGTGGAAAACTGGGGCCTAACGCAAGCCGAGAAACGAGGCATTATGAATCGCATCACACCAACATTGTCGTACGAAGATTTCGAGGGATGCGATTTTGTGGTAGAGTGTAGTCGTTATTCCGAAAAAGGAAAAAGAAGTACACAATTACGAAAAAACATCTTCAAGAAACTCGAAGAGGTGTTAGAGTCAGATGCTATTATTGCTACCAATGGCTCCACAGTAATTATAAGCGAGTTGGCAGCCGAGCTCGAACACAAAGATCGATGTGTGAGCCTATATTTCCCAGTATCGCATGCTGGTGCCAATGTGCTAGAGATTGTGAGTGGCATGTACACATCAGAAGAGGTGTATGAGAGGGTAGTGCTTTTTGCAAAACTTATACACTACACACCACACAAAATAAACGAAAGCAACGGCAATGTTAGTCTTCGTTTGGTGACAGTAATGCTCAATGAAGCCTGCGAAATATTGATGGAGAGTGTCTCCTCTATGGAAAACATAGACCGAACCTTCACGGTGGTTTATGCACAACGGTTTGGAATTTTCCGCTTGGCAGATATAATTGGCATTGAGAGACTTGTTTCTCTCATGGAAGCAATGTTTAACGACTATGGCGATAAAAAATACAAACCCAATCCTATACTCTGGAAGCTATACCGCTCTCAACAACTAGGTGTGCGCACCGGAAAAGGATTTTACCTTTACGACGGAGATAAGCCCATTGGTGTTAATAAAGCAATTTTTAGTCTGAAATAAAAAAATAGAATAATGAAGATATTGGTATTGAACTGCGGAAGTTCGTCTATTAAATATAAACTCTTCAACATGATCACACACGATGTGCTGGCACAAGGAGGAGTAGAGAAAATAGGATTGGCTGGTTCGTTTTTGAAATTCACACAGCCCAATGGGCAGAAGGTGTTGCTAGAAGGCGAGGTGCTAGAGCATCGCGCCGGAATAGAGTACATACTGGGTGTAATGATAAGCAAAAAGTATGGCTGCATTCAGTCCTTAGAGGAGATAGAGGCTGTTGGGCATCGTGTAGTTCATGGTGGCGAAAAATTTAACGAGAGTGTGCTCATAGACGATGAGGTCACAAATATGATTGAAGAGTGTATAGACTTGGCCCCTTTGCACAATCCGCCCAACCTCAAGGGTATTTATGCAATCAACGAGTTGATGCCAGGTACGCCACAAGTGGCTGTTTTTGATACTGCTTTTCATCAAACACTGCCCGATTATGCCTATTTCTATCCACTTCCCTACTCATTGTATGAGAAGCACAATATTCGCAGGTATGGTTTTCATGGCACTAGCCATAGGTATGTATCGCAACGTGTGTGCGAGGTCTTGGGTGTTCCCTACAATTCGCAACGTATCATAACAGCACATATCGGAAACGGAGCATCTACGGCTGCCATCAAAAATGGCAAGTCTATCGACACAAGTATGGGTATGAACCCTGTAGAAGGCCTCATGATGGGCACTCGCACTGGAGATATTGATCCGGGAGTTATATCGTATGTCATGGAAAAAGAGCATTTGGGCACACAAGGTATTTCTACTTTAATTAATAAGTTTTCTGGCGTGCTGGGTATTTCGGGCATCTCGTCCGATATGCGCGAAGTAGAAGATGCTGTCAATCGTGGCGAGGAGCGTGCAAAGCTTGCAATGAAAATGTATAACTATAGAATCAAAAAATATATAGGTTCTTTTACTGCCGTTTTGGGAGGGTTAGATATTTTGGTATTTACTGGAGGTGTTGGCGAAAACATGTCTCTCATGCGTGAAGCTGTTTGTGAAAATATGGAATATATGGGCATCGAGCTCGACAAAGAGCTCAATGCTGCCACGCGGGCAACCGAAACTGTGGTAAGCAAACCCACCTCTAAGGTGAAAGTGGTCATAATTCCTACCGACGAGGAGCTTACTATTGCTCAAGACACGATGATGATATTGAGGAAAGATGATATCGTGAATTAAGAATTAAGAATTAAGAATTAAGAA
>CAYVLC010000142.1:0-6932 GCA_964452155.1 uncultured Dysgonomonadaceae bacterium | reverse complement strand
CAAATGACTACTTCGTGGACCTTTATCTTTGCTAGCTACTACACACTTGTTATTCTTGGCTTTACTATTCTAAAGAGAACTCAAAGAAAATTTACGTGGCGCGATATTGGGTTTTATCTTAATCATGTAGGGCTATTTCTTGCCTTTATGGGAGGCATGCTTGGTAGTGCCGATTTGATGCGTATGCGCATGACTGTGGCCGAAGGACAAATGGAGTGGCGTGCACAAAATGAACTGCAAAACCTAGTAGATCTCCCTATAGCTATTCAGTTAGATACATTTATGATTGAAGAGTATCCGCCAAAACTAATGCTGGTTGATTTACAAAGTGGAAAGGCTCTTCCTTTAAAAAAACCTGTATCGTATCTGTATGAGGGTGAGGGGAAATCGACTAAATTGTTGGATTATAACATCGATATATTGTCTTACTTACCCAATGCCGCTATTATTCGCGATTCTTTAAGAACATCTGCAGTTGCTTATCATTCAGAGGGTAATACTCATGCCATAAGGGTGAGGGTAAGCAACGAAGATATGGTTGATCCTGTAGTAGGATGGGTTAGCAATGGCAGCTTTATGTTTCCACAAAGTGTGGTCTATATAAATAAAGATGTGGCTTTGGTAATGCCTATGCAGGAAGTAAAAAAATACAGTTCACATGTACAAGTTTTTACCGAAGATGGCCAGAGCACAAGTGCAGTTATAGAAGTGAACAAACCTCTACGAATTGCCAGCTGGATCATTTATCAGTTGAGCTACGACCAATCAAAGGGGAAGTATTCCGAAACAAGTATTTTTGAATTAGTGCGAGATCCTTGGTTGCCCGTTGTATATACAGGCATTATCATGCTTCTTGCTGGTTCGTTTTATCTATTTATTGTAGGTCCAAAAACAAAAAAATCATGAGCTGGGACTATTTTATATATTTTTCGTCTGTTTCCGTAATACTATGGGTAATAGGAGCTGTTGTAGCATTTAGGACAAACAAACGACTCGTTCCTACCATCTTCACAGTTGCGGGTCTCATTGTTTTCTTTCTTTTTATCGTAGGTATCTGGATATCGCTTGAGCGACCTCCTTTACGCACAATGGGAGAAACGCGTCTGTGGTATTCTTTCTTTCTTCCTGTTGTAGGCCTCATCACTTACGAACGCTGGCGCTACAAATGGTTGCTATCTTTTAGTGCAATGCTTTCTACTGTGTTTATTGTTATCAACATTGCTAAGCCTGATATTCACAATAAGGTGTTGATGCCAGCTTTGCAAAGTCCTTGGTTCTCGCCTCATGTAATTATCTATATGTTCTCGTATGCCATACTGGGAGCTGTCACACTTATAGCTATCTATTATCTATTCAAGGAAAAAAAACTTTTCGATAAAGATAAATTGATGGAGATGACAGACAATCTAGTATATGTAGGCACTGCCTTCATAACTATGGGTATGCTCCTGGGCGCCATTTGGGCCAAGGAGGCTTGGGGGCACTATTGGAGTTGGGACCCCAAAGAAACTTGGGCCGCCGCCACGTGGATATCTTATCTCATATACATACACATTCGCTTAAAAAAAGGTGTTAGCTACCGCACAGCTATGATTGTAATAATTATCTCTTTTGTAATACTTCAAATTTGTTGGTGGGGACTCAATTATTTACCCTCGGCTCAGCAGAGTATTCATGTTTATTCTTAATGAGAAAATGCCAATGTTGTAGCTAACTACTTATTCTTCGAAGTTGAACATACTTAAATTATATTGTTATGAAAAATATCTATTTAATACTTGTGTTTTTACTTATGCTTGTATGCACTACTGCTGTGTTTTCGCAACATCCTGAAGGATATTTTACAATAAAAGCTCAGCTACGCACCCGTGCAGAGTATAGAAATGGAGTCTTGATGCCTCGCTCCGAGGGAGATTTGCCATCGTCCTTTGTATCCAATAGAGCCCGTATATCAATGGGTTTCGATAATCAGTTTTTATCTATGGGCCTATCTGGCCAAAATGTATCGGTGTGGGGTAGTCGTCCTCAAATAGAAAACAAAGGCGATTTTATGCTCAACGAAGCTTGGGCAAAACTGAGACACCACAACTTTTTCGCTCAAATTGGTCGTCAACAATTGGCTTACGACGATGATCGCATATTAGGAACTTTAGATTGGAATCAGTCTGGAAGATGGCACGATGTCCTCAAATTAGGTTTTGAAGACACCAGTAATAAGTTGCACCTTATACTAGGTTACAACGCTTCTGCAGAAACTATCCGCAACGGACAATATTTTGCAGGAGCACAGCCTTATAAACGCCTGCAAACGTTGTGGTATCAGTATAATAGCAATCAAGGATTTATGGCCTCTTTTCTTGCTCTCAATTTGGGCTTCGAAACGGGTACACCAGCCTCTATCAGTAAAGATGCAGTAGGCGCTACAGCCTATATGCAAACACTGGGTACCAATCTTTCTTACAAATTGAATGCGTTGAGTTTGCTTGGTACTTTCTATTACCAAACCGGCACTAACAAAACCGATGAAAGTGTTGCTGCTTATATGTGGGCAGTGAAAGGTGCTTATGCAATTGATTCAAAAGTATCTCTATCGGCAGGGCTCGATTATTTGTCTGGACAAGACAGCTCCGATAAATCTACCGCATTTGACCCTCTTTATGGAACACATCATAAGTTTTATGGTGGCATGGACTATTTTTATGCTTCGCCCTATCCAAATTATGGGCTATTTGATAAACATGTTTCAGTTACTCTAAAACCAACAGACAGGCTAACGTTAGACTTAACTTACCATCATTTCTCTTCGTCTCAATCTATAGTAGTAGATAATACGAATAAGAAAGGATTAGGTTCAGAAATCGATTTCACATTTACTTTTGCAGTACGTCCTTATGTTACCTTGCAAGGTGGCTACTCCACTATGTTTGGCACAGAGGCATTTAGTGCAGCAAAAGGGGGCGACTATGCTAGATGGCAAGATTGGGGTTGGGTGTCATTAAACATCAATCCGCTTATTTTTAAATCAAAATAGGTTGTTTTAAGAAAGACTTATTTTTTGTGCAGCATTGAGCTGTTTATCCATTTAAATAGTGTTTGAAGTATTAATTTGTTCCGTTTGCGAACTCAATGTTAAATAAAAGCATGAAAAACTATCCTATAAGTGTCATAATGTGTATATTTGCAACTTATTCGTGCAAATGCGTATAATAATAAAAGACACAACAGCTCCATATTATGTCCACATTAAGATTTAAAGTAGTAGAAGAGGCTTTCAAGCGCGAAGCCACACCAATTGTAGTACCCAAAGAGTTCCCCTCAGAATATTTTGGCATGTATGTTTTCAATCGTGAAAAAATGTCTAAGTATTTATCTAAAGACACAATGAGTATTCTTGTCAAAGCCATTGATGAGGGGGTAACGCTACCACGTAGCATTTCGGACCACGTAGCAGCTGGCATGAAAATGTGGGCCATGGAAATGGGAGCTACACACTACACGCATTGGTTTCAGCCCCTTACAGAAGGCACTGCCGAAAAGCACGACTCCTTTATAGAATACATAAATGGAAATCCACTCGACAGCGAAATATTAGAACGTTTTTCTGGTAAGCTGTTGGCACAGCAAGAACCCGATGCATCTAGTTTTCCTAGTGGTGGTATTCGCAACACATTTGAGGCACGCGGTTACACCGCATGGGACCCCTCTTCGCCAGCATTCATTGTAGAGGATACATTGTGTATTCCCACTGTTTTTATCTCCTACACAGGTGAAGCACTTGACTACAAAACGCCCTTGCTAAAATCTATTTCGGCCATAGATAAAGCAGCCGTAGAGGTGTGTAAGCTATTCGACCCGAATGTGAAAAAGGTATATTCATTTCTTGGTTGGGAGCAAGAATTTTTCTTAGTAGATCAGGCCCTCTATTCGGCTCGCCCCGATTTGATGTTGACCGACAGAACACTCATGGGACACGAAAGTGCAAAAAACCAACAACTAGAAGATCATTACTTTGGTGCTATTCCACCACGGGTAGTTGCATTTATGCGTGAGTTGGAGTTTGAGGCTTATCGTTACGGTATTCCAATAAAAACACGCCACAACGAGGTAGCCCCCAATCAATTTGAATTTGCACCCATATACGGAGAGACCAATTTGGCTGTAGATCAAAACTTGCTTGTAATGTCGTTGATGAAGAAAATTGCCAATAAGCATAATTTCAGATTACTATTGCACGAAAAACCATTTGAAGGCATTAATGGGTCTGGCAAACATTGCAACTGGTCGTTGGGAACCAACACAGGAGTAGGATTGTTTACACCAGGCAAAACTACCGATGAGAACCTACAGTTTATCACATTTTTAGTAAACACAATGATTGCTGTTCACAAGCACAATAGCTTGCTCAAAGCATCTATTGCTTCGGCCACCAATTCCCATCGTCTTGGAGCTAACGAAGCGCCCCCTGCTATTATCTCTGTGTTTCTTGGCAAACAGATATCTGCAGTGTTAGACAAAATAGAAGATAGCTCCCAAAACGATGCTATTACAATGGATGCTCTTAGGCGTATGAAGCTAGGTGTAGCCCACGTGCCCGAGGTGCTTATTGATAATACCGATCGCAACCGTACATCTCCCTTTGCTTTTACTGGCAATCGATTCGAGTTTCGTGCCGTAGGCTCATCAGCCAACTGTTCTGCTGCCATGTTGGTATTAAACTCGATATTGGCTGCACAGCTCAACTCTTTTTCAAAAGAAATTGCTGATAAAATAGCTAAGGGAATGAATCAAGAACAAGCCATCTTTGATACTTTACGCTGCTATATCGCAGAGTCTAAATCTATCCGTTTTGATGGAAATGGATATAGCGAAGAGTGGAAAGAAGAGGCCAAAGAGCGCGGATTGGATTGTGAAACAAGTGTACCTCTTATATACGATGCATACACATCGGTAGCCTCCATAGAGATGTTCCGAAGTGTGGGCGTGCTAAACAGCACAGAGCTGTATGCACGCAACGAAGTGAAGTGGGAGGTATATACAAAGAAAGTGCAAATAGAATCGCGTGTACTGGGCGATTTGTCTATCAATCATATCATACCTGTAGCTACAAGGTATCAGTCCGCATTGTTGGACAATCTGTACAAAATGAAAATGGTTTTTGAAGATTCTGTAGCAGCTACTATGTCTAAAGAGGATGCCTCACTTATTGAAGAGATTGCTACACATATTTCTGTTATCAAAAGAGATGTAGATGCCATGGTTGAAGCGCGCAAAGTAGCTAATAAGATAGAAGATGCTCGCGAAAAAGCAATTGCATATCACGACACTGTAGAACCTTATTTTAATATAATTCGCTATCATGTAGATAAGCTAGAACTTGTGGTAGATAACGAGATGTGGCCATTGCCAAAATACAGAGAGTTGCTGTTTATAAGCTAAGCAATTCGTTAATAGCTAATTGTTGTATCTTATTCTGAGACTTGCATATATATAGAAACCTGCACATATATCACAATGTGCAGGTTTTTTATTAGTTGCTTTTATATGGGGAGCTATATTCAGAACTCGTCTCCAAATCTAAATTTTGCGTCTGTCATAAAATGTTTAATTCTATGCTCATCTTTTTTCTTGCATATTAGCAATGTTGTATTAGACTCGGCTACAATATAATCTTCCAATCCTTGTATCACAACCAATTTTCTCGAAGATGTTGCCACTACATTGTTTGAGCTTTCTATGAACAAAGCCTCGTTGTTGTGATTTACATTATTGTTTTCATCTTTTTCAGATGCCTCGTGAAGCGAGGTCCACGAGTCTAAATCTGACCATCCAAAAGAAGATATAATCACAAATACATTGTCAGCCTTTTCTAGCACACCATAATCTATAGATATGTTGGGGCAAAAGGGGAAACTGGCATCAATAAAATCCTTTTCTTTGTCAGTATTAAATAGGTGCACTCCGTCATTAAACTTATTCGATATATCAGGAAGATGAATTTTGAAAGCATTTAGTATAGTTTTCAGACTCCAAATAAATATACCAGAGTTCCAAACAAACTCACCACTATCTACAAAGGCTTGCGCCAATTCTTTGTTGGGCTTTTCTGTAAAGGTTTTCACCTTGTGCACACCATCCACTTTGTCTATACATACTTGTATGTATCCATAGCCTGTTTCGGGTCTTGTGGGTCTCACACCCAATGTTAGCAACACATCATGATGCGCAACAAACTCTAGTCCTTTTTTTATATCGGCTATAAACTGATCGCTTTTGAGAATCAAATGGTCAGAAGGAGCCACAATAATATTTGCATCTGGATTGATAGCCTGAATGCGAAATGTTGCGTAGGCAATACAAGGAGCTGTGTTGCGCCTTATGGGTTCTAGTAAAATCTGATCCTCGGCGAGTTCGGGCAATTGCTCCCTTGTCAAGTCGGCATATCCATCATTGGTAACAATGAATATGTTTTCTTTTGGGATTATCTTATTAAATCTGTCAAATGTTGATTGAAGTAGTGAGCGGCCGGTACCAAAAAAATCTAAAAATTGTTTAGGGGTTCTTTCATTGCTGTATGGCCAGAATCTGTTGCCAATACCACCACTCATGATTATGCAGAAATTGTTGTTTCTCATCTATAAAAATTTATTCTGAGTTGAAGTAATCAAAACTGTCGTTGTTCTTTTATATATACACAAAGGTAACTATTTATATAACGTCCTTCAGTATTTAGTTGTTCATAAAACAGTGGTTTCAGAAAGTATTTTCAATTTATATGATAAAGATGTGATCATTTATTTTGCAATCCAAAAAATATGTGTATTTTTGCAGTCTCAAAATAAGTCTATATGCCCAGATGGCGGAATTGGTAGACGCGTTGGTCTCAAACACCAATGGATTAATTTCTTTGCCGGTTCGATCCCGGCTCTGGGTAC
>CAYVLC010000141.1:0-6951 GCA_964452155.1 uncultured Dysgonomonadaceae bacterium | reverse complement strand
TAAAAAACTATACAAGAACTATGCGCTATTTTCTTATAATCCTGTTTACTGTAGTAGCTTTGTTTGCCTGCCATACAAAGCATAGCAATGGTAATCATATAAGCGAGAAGGAAGAGCTAACTATGGGAGCAGTTATTGCAGCACCAGATACTACAATAATTGATTGTCGCTACACTTTTGCAGAGGCAATAGATGGCTCAAATGCTCCACAAGCTGTGATAGAACAACTAGAGTTGATTGATGTTAACTACATTTCTACAGATAAAAAGGTGCATCGCGGACAAATATTAACCAACAAAAAAATAGTCTCCGATATAAAAGAAATATTCCATTTGATGTTAGAGCAAGAGTTTGTGATTGAAAAAGCAATTCCCATTGTAGCTTACAACTGGTGCGACAGCCTTTCAATGGCAAACAACAACACCTATAGCTTTTGCTACCGCAACATCACCTATTCTGCCCATGCCACTGGTATGGCAATAGACATCAACCCACGCTTCAACCCACTGAGGTGGAAGATAAAAGATTTGCCCAACGAACCAATTGGTGCAGTGCTAGACACATGCGTGAATGGTACATTGCACCCCAATCATTCTGTAGTGAAAGAATTCAGAAAACTAGGCTTTAGATGGGGTCATACCTTTAGCAAATATTGGGACGACCACCATTTCGAAAAGAAATGAACATGCAGTACTTACAAGATGCATCTTTTGTGCATAAAAAACATGAAACATATTAGAATATTTAAATTTTTAGTTATAAATTTGTTACATCTGCAATCCAACTGATACATTGGATACCTACTTGCCGCTAAATGATACTTACTGACATACTAAATTTGAATTATATGAAAACATTACTGTCCTTTTTATTGCCTTTTCTTGTGGTTGCAATATCCCTTCCGGCAATGGCACAGAAAACAGGTGACATAGTTGAAATATTTGGAAAAGAAAAAACCAAAAGTATTGATGAGGGAGCCATCGTTCACAAATTTACAAATGGCCTAGTTCTTCGCAATGGAGAGCAGCCAGGGCTACTACAGGGCAATCGCAATATGGTTTTTTGGCAAATAGCCACGAGCAGATTTAAATTGCCTACCAACAATGAGACTGTTACAGATAGGTTTGCCAATCAAGACAATTCTCTAACATTGAAATGGGATGAAATAGAAGCAGATTCGGCTGGAGTTTTTAGTGGCCGCCTTGGTCAATCTATACTTTACACCTCTTACTACTCGCCCCAAAACACAATAGCATTGCTTGATGCCAGTGGTCATACACGCGTGATTATAAACGGACAACCACACGAAGGCGACCACTACGAATTTGGCTACACCCTCATCCCTTTCGAAATGAAGAAAGGATTGAATGAGTTTGTATATACTTATGGACGTTTTGCGCGATACAATTCTCAAATTATAGTTCCACGCAAAAAGGTTTTATTTACTGCTCGCGACATGACACTTCCTTCCGTCCTGCGCGACGAAAACGATGCACGCTGTGCAGCGATAAGAGTGATTAATGCAAGCCAACAGTCATTGAAAGACTACAGTATAGAGTGCCACTTGCCCGATGGAGAGGTGGCTATAAGCAAAGTTGGCCCCATTATACCTCTAACAACACGGAAAGTAAAATACACCATTCCAGCTTTTAAAGAAAAGCCAAGCGAGAATGCCCTTTTGGCAAAGCTTGTGCTCAAAGACAATAGAAATAGGGTGCTAGACACAATAGCTGTTTCTCTGCCAGTAAAAGAGAGCTCTGCACATCACGAAAGAACTTTTGTAAGCAATATAGATGGTAGTGTACAATATTATTCTGTGGCACCCTCTCTAAAGAAAGCAGACAGACAAGCCCTTGTGTTATCGGTACACGGAGCATCTGTAGAAGCAACCAACCAGGCTAGAGCATACAAACAAAAAGATTGGGCAAATATTGTTGCTCCTACCAATCGTCGCCCATTTGGCTTCAACTGGGAAGAATGGGGCAGAGTAGATGCAATAGAAGTGCTTGAAAAAGCCAAAAGCATTTACAAACCCAACCCAGAGAATATATATCTCACGGGGCACTCTATGGGCGGGCATGGCACTTGGTATCTAGGAGCTACCTATCCCGATAAATGGGGAGCAATAGCTCCAGCTGCCGGATATCCCGATATTATTAGGTACAGACGATCGGGTCCAGACAGTTCACTCACTCAGAATCCTCACTTCGGTATGATACAAAGAGGAGCTTCGGGAGGTAGAACTTTACAGCTTTTAAATAATTACCTTCAATCGGGTGTTTATGTGCTTCATGGTAGCACCGATGGTGTAGTGCCAACAGCACAGGCACGCATGATGAGAAAGGAGTTAGGAGCATTTCACAACAATTTTGTTTATTACGAATATCCAGGGGGGTCGCATTGGTATGGTGATCATAGTGTTGATTGGGCTCCATTGTTCAATTTTTTCAAACAAAATAGAATCACACCCACTGCAGAGGTTGACAGTATCAATTTCACCACTGCAGCACCTGCAATATCAGCATCAAACTATTGGCTAAAAGTAAACCAACAAGACAAACAATACGAGACTTCTAACATAAAAGCATACATCAAAGGAGATACTACAGTGGTCTATCCTAGCAATATTGGCAGCTTTAGCTTGCTTTTTGGTGAGTTTAAGATGAACAGACCAACAACCATTGTTATAGACGAACAATCCATTGAACCTACATCGACCAACAACATACACTTGGTGAAGAAAGATGAGAAGTGGATGGAAGTACCCTCAATAGATTTATCGGAGAAACATGCCGAAAGACAAGGTGGTTTCAAAATGTCGTTTTACAACAATGTGGTATTTGTATATGCTACAGGTGGAGATAAAGAGACCAACGAGTGGTACTTAAACAAGGCTCGCTTCGATGCCGAAACATTCTTATACAGGGGCAATGGGTCAATAGATATTATCTCCGACAGAGAGTTTAAAGCTGCTGACTATAGCCATAGAAATGTTATCCTTTATGGAAATGCTGACAACAATAGTGCATGGAAACAATTGCTGAACCACTGCCCCGTGAAGGTAACCAACGATAAAATCCTATTTGGCAACAAAACATTTACTGGAGCCAATCTAGGCACCTATTTCATTTATCCACGTGCCCACAGCAACACTGCATCGGTAGGAGTTGTGGCAGGTACAGGCAACGAAGGCATGAAAGCTTTGTACCCAAACGATTACTTCTCGGGTATTACAGGATTTCCGGACTTAATGATATTTGATGTTGATTGGATCAAAGATAATCCAGAAGGTATAAAGGTGTCTGGCTTCTTCGGAAACGATTGGGGAGTAGCAACGGGCTGTTTTGCAAAGTAGTAGATGAAATTGAAACTAAATAAAACTAAGAATATGCGACAAACACTATTAACAATGCTACTGTATGTTATCTGCCACACAGCCACGGCTCAGATGATATTGCTGGAGCAACCACCCAAGCACTATATTTGCTATCGCACAGGTGGTGAGATGACAATGGATGGAAGATTGAACGAAAAAGAGTGGAGCATGGTAGATTGGACAGATACTTTTGTGGATATAGAAGGCGATAAGCAACCGCAGCCCTACAATACTACCAGAGTGAAAATGCTATGGGATGACAATTATCTTTATATTGCAGCCCAATTAGACGAGCCACATCTATGGGCTACATACACCCAGCGAGAATCGGTTATTTTTCACGAAAACAATTTTGAAGTATTCATAGACCCCAATGGCGATACCCACAACTATTATGAATATGAGGTAAATGCACTCGGTACAGAGTGGGACTTGATGATGACAAAGCCTTATCGCTATGGCGGTTTGCCCATAAATGCATGGGACATGGCAGGTCTCAAAACTGGTATCGACTTGCAAGGCACACTGAACGACCCTTCGGATATAGACACTGGATGGACAGTTGAAATGGCCCTCCCCTGGAAAACAATAATGGAGGCAGCTTCTAGAGATGCGGCACCCAATACTGGAGAACAATGGAGAATAAACTTTTCGCGTGTAGAGTGGAAACGCGATGTGGTGAACGGTAAATACACCAAAACCATCAATCCTGAAACAGGCAAGACTTATCCAGAAGACAATTGGGTATGGTCGCCTCAACATGTTATCGATATGCACAAACCAGAATATTGGGGCGTGTTGCAATTATCGAAAATTACTGCTGGCGAAGGCAAAGAAAACTATGTAGAAGACCCCGACTTCGAAACAAAAGTTATACTGCGTGAGTTGTTCGACCAACAGCACCAATTTAATCGCCAGCACAATAGGTTTGCTCTCACTCTTGAAGAACTTGTTACCGACAGGAAGATACTACGTGGCAGGGAAATATTATTTGATGCTGTTAACAATAGATTTACACTCTCCTGTGCAGCTAATGAGAAAGGCAATGCGTGGTACATAAGAGAGGATAGTAAAATATGGAAAGCGCCCACCAATGTGCAATAAGGAGCGAATATCTTTTAAAAAAACAATCACACCCATAAGGGTACTAAACTTCAAATAATATAGATACAATGAAAAGAAGAAACTTTATTAAAAATGTAGGATTAGCGGGTCTGGGATTGATGATTACAAAATCATGCACAATGCCTTCTTCGAAAGATGCAATGGCTGGTGGTGATAGTTTCAAAAAATGGATTTGGAGTACTTTACGTCTCGACGAATCTGTAGAGGATTGGAAACCAAGGTTCGAAAAGATGAAAGAGCATGGCATACACGGTGTCTTTTTTCAGGTATATGGTAGCCACAAAGCCCTGTATACATCTGCCAGACTTCCTTTTGACCAAGACTTATTGACCCCACTTATTAAAATCGGAAAAGAGTATGGTGTGGAAGTGCATGCATGGATGTGGACAATGCCCAATAACAACCCTTTTTATATAGAAAATCATCCAGATTGGTATATTGTCAATAGATTGGGAGAAGCAGCTCACACGCACCCTGCTTATGTAAACTACTACAAATTTATGTGTCCAAACAACCCAGAGGTGCAAGATTTTTTGGTGAAGAATGTAAGAGAGCTATCAGCCATTGAAGACCTCTCGGGTGTTCATCTCGATTATATACGCATGCCCGATGTTATCCTAGCCGAAGCACTACAGCCAACATACAATATCGTGCAAGACAAAGAGTATCCACAGTACGACTATTGCTATTGTGAAACTTGTAGGAGCAAATTTAAAGAGCAAACAGGTTTAGACCCACTTAAAGATATTGCTGAGCCTGCAGAAAACCAAGTTTGGAATCAATTTAGGTATGACTCTGTAACGCACGTAGTAAACGATTTACTAGCGCCTGAAATTAAAAAAGCAGGCAAAATGGCATCAGCTGCAGTATTCCCAAATTGGCAAAGTGTAAGACAGCAATGGAGTCAGTGGAACTTAGATGCTTATTTCCCTATGTTGTATCACAACTTCTACAATGAAGATATTGATTGGGTGCGCCAACGTCTGGAAGTAGAAATTGCTGATCTAAAGAATCCTGCTCCTGTTTATGGGGGCCTGTTTATTCCATCACTCACCCCCGATGAATTGGGTATGGCTATAGAAAAGGTAAGACAGACAAAAGCCGAAGGTTTCTCTTTGTTTTCGTTTGGTGACATTAAGGACGGTCATTGGAGCATGCTATAGAAAATTTATTCTGTATTAAAACAGACATATAGTTGAAGCCCTCATCAAAATCATACCTTCACATAGCCATTGCAGTAGCAAGTTGGTCCACAGTGGCATCGGCTTTCAAAATAGGCTTGCGCCACTATTCGTACTACGAACTTTTGCTTGTAGCATCCATTACTGCATTGGTAATGTTTGCTTTGGTAATAAGCTTTCAGAAGAAATGGCATTTACTAAAAAGCATTACACGCAAAGATTGGGTGCTGTTTGCCATTACCGGGTTACTGAATCCTGCGGTATATTATCTCATTCTTTTTAAGGCTTACGATTTGCTACCAGCTCAAATAGCACAATCAATCAATTTTTCGTGGGCAATAGTGCTTACCCTGCTACTAGCAGTGGTTATGAAACAGCGCATACCTGCGCTCAAGTTCGTGGGAATGGCTATATCGTTGGGTGGGGTAACACTTATCTCCATTGGATCTGAAACATTTGCAGGGGTGCAACTTTCAATAACAGGATTGATTCTAGCATTTATAAGTACATTTGTGTGGGCTACGTTTTGGATACTCAACAGAAAGAGCGAACACATAGATAACGTGTTGGCACTATTTGTAAGCTTCCTTTTTGGCTCGTTCTTTCTGCTTATTGGCTTATTGTTTGTAGATGTACAGTTGTATTCGTTAAGCGGTGTGCTATCTGCCGTGTATGTAGGTCTGTTCGAAATGGCCATACCATTTATATTCTTTGGGCTAGCACTCAAAAAAACAGACAACCCTGCACTTATAAATCAATTGTGTTATCTAGCACCTTTTATCTCTCTATTTATTATTCGCTCTGTGTTGGGCGAACAAATATACCTCACAACTTTTGTTGGTCTTGTGCTTATAGTGGGAGGGATTCTATTTAATGAATATGGGGTTAAGAAATTGACAGTTCATAATTGACCCTTCGAAAGAGACGGCAGTTGACAATGTTCTCGCTTGCCTTTCGAGAGGTAACCGCAAAAGGGTGCAAAGAAAACCCCCACTCGCGCAGATTTGTAATCCTTGTGCCCTATTAAATATGTGTTCAAATTAATTCTTTTTTCTATCAGAACAATAACAGTTCGCTTCTACGAAGCTCTTAGTAATGATAATAATGACGTACTACAGAGAGGTAGCTCTTTCAGAGCTTTTTCTGGATTTACTATTATTAGACATTAGACAAAGATATCCAATGTGTAAAGCCCTATGGATAAACGATAAAACAACCTGCAGAAGCAATGATGAGCAAAGCCTAAATAAAACAGCAAGCAGTGCTCCG
>CAYVLC010000140.1:0-6983 GCA_964452155.1 uncultured Dysgonomonadaceae bacterium | reverse complement strand
ACCCCAAACCTAACACCACATACCTCATACCCAACGCATTTCATTGTCAACTGTCAACTATCAATTACTCAGGCAGATTCCTCACTTACGTATCGGAATGAGCTTCCCTAAATAGGGTTGACCCTTCTACTTCGCTTAGGAACCGCATTTGACAACGAAAAGAAGAATTCGGGTCTCGAACCTAGAGATTATTGCACCTCACTTTGCATACTTCTATATAGCACTATTTCGTTTTCCATAATTCATTTAAAAACTGTATCTTTGCAGCTTATATTTTAGAATAAATGGCAATAATATTAGGCATAGAATCATCGTGCGACGATACATCGGCGGCTGTTATTTGCGATGGAGTAATTTGCTCCAATGTGGTGGCAGGACAACTGGTGCACGAACAATACGGCGGGGTAGTACCAGAACTAGCTTCGCGTGCACATCAACAAAACATTATACCAGTGGTGCACCAAGCACTAAAACAAGCAGAGGTTGCAAAAGAAGACCTCTCGGCAATAGCTTTTACACAGGGGCCAGGCCTACTGGGGTCGTTGTTGGTGGGCACTTCGTTTGCAAAAGGATTTTCGACAGCCTTAGGCATTCCTCTCATCAGTGTGAATCATCTAAAAGCGCATGTATTGGCACATTTCATTAAAGAAGACACCCTTGATACCAATCAACCAAAATTTCCTTTCTTGTGCCTATTGGTGTCAGGAGGCAACTCTCAGATAATAAAAGTGGTATCGCACAGCGAAATGGAAATAGTGGGCCAAACGATTGACGATGCAGCAGGAGAGGCTTTTGATAAATGTGCCAAAGTAATGGGTTTGCCTTATCCTGGAGGGCCTATTGTTGACAAATTGGCTAAACTAGGCAATGCAGATAAATTTAAATTTAACAAACCTCGTATAGATGCCTATAACTATAGCTTTAGTGGATTGAAAACATCGTTCCTATATTTCTTGAGAGATGAGCTGAAGAAAGATGCCAATTTTATAGAAAAGAACAAAGAAGACTTGAGTGCATCGTTGCAAAAAACTATTATAGATATATTGATGGAGAAACTGCGCCTAGCTGCTAAAGATTTGCAGATAAACGAAATAACAGTGGCAGGCGGTGTTTCGGCCAACTCGGGCTTGCGAGCTTCGTTTGAAGACCATGCCACACAATATGGGTGGAACATATATATACCAAAGTTTGCCTACACTACAGACAATGCAGCCATGGTAGCCATTACTGGCTATTACAAGTTTTTGGAAAACGATTTTTGCGACAAAAGCGCAACGCCGTATGCAAGAACTTCTATTTGAGGTGTTGATAGATTGATTATTAATGACTATAATTGTAACCAGAAAACAGACACTTGACAACAAATAAAAACGACTAATTAAAAAATAAGATATATTTATATGAACAAGGTAGAACACACAACTACAGCCGAAAATAAAAAGAGCCTAAATTTTATAGAGGCTATTGTTGAAAAAGATTTGAGAGAGGGCAAAAATAATGGTAGGGTACAGACTCGTTTCCCACCCGAGCCTAACGGATACCTACACATTGGTCATGCTAAAGCAATTTGTATAGACTTTGGTATTGCTGAACGGTATAATGGTGTGTGCAACCTTCGTTTTGATGATACAAACCCTATAAAAGAAGATGCAGAGTATGTAGAATCTATAAAAGACAATATTCACTGGTTAGGGTTTGAGTGGGGCAAGATATTACATGCATCGGACTATTTTCCTCAATTGTGGGACTTTGCAGTAAAACTAATTAAAGAAGACAAAGCATACATAGATGAGCAAAGTGCCGAAGAGATAGCCAAACAAAAAGGCACCACCACCAAACCTGGCACAAACAGCCCATACCGCAACAGACCTATCGAAGAGAGCCTGGCACTGTTTGAGAAAATGAATAGTGGCGACCTGCCCGAGGGTGCCATGGTGCTACGTGCCAAAATAGATATGGCTGCATCCAACATGCACTTTCGCGATCCAATTATTTATCGCATCATACATACACCGCATCACATGACTGGCACTGCCTGGAAAGCCTACCCAATGTATGACTTTGCTCATGGGCAGTGCGACTATTTTGAGGGCGTAACCCATTCTATATGCACCCTTGAGTTTGATGTGCACCGCCCCCTCTACGATTGGTTTATAGAACAACTTGCCGATAGTGACTACCGCCCACATCAATACGAATTTAACAGACTGAACCTTACCTACACAATGATGAGTAAGCGCAAGCTACTGCAGCTGGTAGAGGGTGGTTTGGTGTCGGGTTGGGACGACCCCCGTATGCCAACCTTAGCAGGACTGAAACGACGTGGCTATACGCCAACCTCTATTCGCAACTTTGTTGACAGAATTGGTTACACCAAATATGATGGAATGATAGATTTGGCTCTGCTAGAACATAGTATTCGCGAAGACTTGAATGCCAAGACAGCTCGCGTGTCGGGGGTGCTTGACCCTATAAAACTAATTATTACCAACTATCCAGACGATGTAACGGAGATGATGCAAACCATCAACAATCCGGAAGATGAAAGCATGGGAAGCCGAGAAATTGCTTTTACCAAAGAGCTATACATAGAGCGCGACGATTTTATGGAAGATGCTCCTAAGAAATATTTCAGACTAACACCTGGCAACGAAACTCGCCTAAAGAGTGCTTATATTGTGAAATGCACTGGTTGCAAAAAAGACGACCAAGGAAATGTGGTAGAGGTATATGCAGAGTACGACCCACTTACAAAAAGCGGTATGCCAGATTCAGGAAGAAAGGTAAAGGGTACTATTCATTGGATATCGGTGCCACATAGTGCCAATGCAGAGGTGCGCCTTTACGACAGACTATTTACTGTTGAGGACCCTGCCAATGAAAAAGAGAAAGATTTTAAAGAACTTATCAACCCCGACTCATTGAAGATTTTGAACAACTGCAAGGTTGAAGCCTATTTAAAAGATGCTAAACCAGGAGATAGTTTTCAGTTTCAGCGTATTGGCTATTTTAATGTAGATGTAGAATCGACCCTCAACAACTTGGTTTTCAATAGAACTGTTCCGTTGCGCGATTCTTGGGCAAAAAAGAAATAGATACAAGCATAATCACAAGATTA
Source organism: uncultured Dysgonomonadaceae bacterium (assembly GCA_964452155.1). Taxonomy (GTDB): domain Bacteria; phylum Bacteroidota; class Bacteroidia; order Bacteroidales; family Dysgonomonadaceae; genus UBA2632. Next base: position 3,865 of record CAYVLC010000140.1, on the reverse strand, counting down.
TATTATATAAATGGAAGATAACGAAATAGACATCAAAGATTTAATTCAGAAGTATGAGCAGATGCGTTATATGGGAAAAAATATGTATTTCGACCCCGACGAGTTTGCCGCACTTGCCGATTATTATAATGATTTTGGAGATATCTCCGAGGCACAGTATATTATAGAACTTGCACTAGGAATGCATCCTGGTAGTACGCAGCTCATGATTATAAATGCAAAAATAATGGTTGTGGACGAACAATATGAGCAAGCTTACAATTATTTACAAATAATAGGCGAAGATGAAGGAAATGTAGATTTTTTGAAAGTAAAAATAGAGTGCCTACTTTACTTAGATAAAGAGGACGAGGCCAATGCACTTATAGGTAAAATATTGGCTGGCAACGACATGGATGAAGAAGATTTATACGTTTTCTTGACAGAAATAGGATATTTATATAACGATGTAGATAATTATGAAAAGGCAATTATATTGCTGGAGTCTGCGCTAAAGATAGATGGCTCTGATATAGAGCTGCTTATAGATTTATCGTACGGGTACGAAATGTTGAATAATTTTGAAAAGGCTATAGAGACAAACAATGCCATTTTGGATATAAACCCATACTCTTTTGATGGATGGGTAAATTTGGGAAAGTTGCACTCTATGATACAAGAATATGACAAGGCGATAGAGGCATTCGATTTTGCTCTTACCATTAACGAAGACGATGTAAATGTGTTGAAAATGAAGGCACTCACCCTCTATCTGAATGACAATGTGGGAGAGGCTGTACGTATTTTTAGGGAGTGCCTAAAAGACTCTCCCGACGACGAAACCCTGTACGAATCTCTCTTAGAGGGATATGAAGTGATGGAGCAATACGACGAAATGTTGGAAGTGATAGCTCAAAAAGAAGAAAAATTTGGAGCACAAGGAATTGCTCTGCAACGTGCTCACATATACCTTACACAAGAGAGGTACGAAGAGGCTCAAGAACTTTTTGAGACAATTCCCGACGTAGATAAAAACTCGTTTGACTACTACGTATTGGAAGGTGAACTTGCTATTTATAACCAAGATTTTAAAACTGCCGAAATGGCCTATATGTTGGCCATGTTTGACTCTCCGGACGATGAAATTATTATAGATAAATTGGCAAATATAAGCATGGAGCAAGATAAATACGAAAAATCTGCAGAGTACTTAGAGCACCTTTTGCTACTTAACCCCGATTTCCCCACTGCAAAAGCTCGTCTCGCATTTCTACGTTTCGAAATTGGTGCAAAAGAACCTTTTGACGAAATTATGAGCCAGTTCTCAGATATTGAGCTGAGGGCTCTGCTTGCACTACTAAGTAGTCAAGAGATAGATTACTCTGACTATAATAGGGAGAGAATGCTCATAAGACTCAACGAAGCTAGAGAAAATAGGGTGTTGTTTAGAAATATCAAGTACTAATATTTTGCGTAGAGCAACAAAACACCTATAAACAATAAAATTATTGCTGTTGTTGTAACAAAAAAAGACCAGAGCTATCGTTATGCTCCAAATTTTATTTTTTTAGAATATGAAGAAACTTATAATTTTGGCTTTGTCTCTGTTTGTGGCAACAGCTATTTTTGCAGAGTTAGCAAATACTAATGAGCTTGTACATCACGAGCAAACAGAACTATCCTTGCTGCAAAAAGTAGAACAGTGGTACAGCGATAACATGAACTACACAACAATAGCACTTTTGATGACTGTAGAGAGTTCTTTTATCCCTTTCCCCTCAGAGATTGTGGTTCCACCAGCAGCCTACATTGCTAGCCAGCCTGGCAGCCACCTCAATATATATATGGTAGTTCTTTTTGCCACTATAGGTGCTCTTTTGGGTGCTCTTATAAACTATTTTGGTGCCATTTATCTTGGTAGGCCCATTGTGTATAAGTTTGCAAAGAGCAGGTTTGGGCATCTGCTTCTCCTAAGCCAAGAGAAGGTGCTCAAAGCAGAACTATACTTCAATAGACGCGGCAAGATTTCTACCTTTGTAGGACGTTTAATTCCTGGCATTCGGCAGCTAATATCCATTCCTGCAGGCCTTGCACGCATGAATATTGTAAGTTTCTTGTTCTACACATTTTTAGGGGCAGGTATTTGGAATGCTATACTTGCATTTGTAGGGTATGTAGCTCAAGGTCAGCAAGAATTGATAAACAAGTATAGCCACGAGCTCTCTTATGTGTTTCTAGGCCTTATTGCTTTGTTTATTGGCTATGTGGTAATAAAGCAAATTATTAATAGAAATAAAAGAAAAAAGGGTATTACCAAAAAAATATAATATAACGGTTATTCACAGCAAAACACATTGATTGAAATGGATAATAAAAACATAAACATAACTGATCTCGTAAGAAAATATGAGCAGATGCGTTACATGAATAAAAGAATTTACTTTGATGGTGATGAGTTTGCAATGATTGCTAAATACTATATCAAGAGTAAAAACACTGTAGAAGCTGAGCGTGTTGTAAATATTGGTTTGGATATGCATCCAGATAGCACTCAATTAATGATTCTAAAAGCTAAGTCATTGGTTGTTTCAGAAAAGTATGAAATTGCCTACAACTATTTGTCAACAATGGCTGAAGATGAAACCAATGTAGAAATGCTTCTCCTTAAATTTGAATGCTTAATAAAATTGCAAAGATGGAGCGAAGCTAACCCTTATCTAAAATATATTTTGGATGGAGAATTAAGTGGAGCCGACTATTATACTTTTGTAAAGGAGCTAGGATATTTATACAATGATGCAGAAGATTTTGATACATCTACGATGTTGTTAGAGAGAGCACTAGAGGTGGATAATACCAATACAGATATATTGATAGAGTTGGCCTATGCATACGAAATGAACGACAATTTGGAGAAGGCAATAGATATTACAAATGCCATGATAGACTTAGACCCCTACTCTTTTGATGCATGGGTAAGTTTGGGAAGATTGCAGATGTACAATTTTGAGTACGAACTGTCTATAGAGGCATACGATTTTGCTCTAGCAATAAAAGAGTCTGATGTGAATGTGCTAAAACTGAAAGCCGTTACTCATAACGAAAATTTTGATCTAGAGCAAGAGTTGAAAGTACTTGATGAATGCTTAGATGCATCTCCAGATGACGAAAGTTTGTATGAAGAGTTGTTGCAAAAATATAAAGCGTTTGAAGAATACTGGGGACTGGAGCAAGACGAAGGCATTTTGAAAGTGCTGGAAAGGAAAGAAAAAAAATTTGGCCCAAAAGGTTTGCTCGTAGAAATGGCTTACCACACCCTTCGTTTAAATAAAATAGCCGAAGCGCAAGAGATTTATGCAAGAATACCCGATGATGAGAAAAATACCGCAAGCTATTATAAGCTACAAGCCGATTTTGCTATACAAAATGATGATTATGAGGCTGCCGAACGTGCATATATAAAAGCATTGGAAATAGAGCCAGAAGATGCAGAGGTTTTGGACACTTTGTCTGAGATAAATTTAGAAATGGAGAAGTACGAAAAATCTGGAGAATATTTAGAGCGGTTAATAGCCGTTGACCCTGAGTATTCTATAGCAATGTTCAGATTGGCCTATATAAGATACGAAGTTGGAGGGAGAGAGTCTTTCAACGAAATAATAAATCAGATTTCTGATAAACAGCAACTCATAGTCTTACTCAGTATGTTTTCTACACCAAAGAGTAAAGAGAGAATAGATTACAAAAAATATAGTCGCGACAAACTTCTGGCACTGCTGGATGAAGCCTACAAAAACAAGGTATAACAAAATGATGTAATGGCAGGGTGAGGTATGAGGTGTGTGGTCTTAACTCTTAATTCCCTGTCATTCCGAGACCCCACCCA
>CAYVLC010000139.1:0-7223 GCA_964452155.1 uncultured Dysgonomonadaceae bacterium | reverse complement strand
TTTTTTTATCCCGAACTCACGTTATTAAAGAAAAAACAAGAGCCAGATTATCGAAAAAAGTAAATAATGTGTAAATTTGTGAGCCTCACTATTTGATTTTGAAGTCAATTATTACACAAAAATGCAACAAGTATGCCACATATAGCATCATTTTTAATGAAAATAATAAATTAAATGACACCCGATTATGAAAAATATTATCCCGTTTGTACTTGCATTTAGTTTATCCTTCCTATGCTGCAAACAAAGTATGCAAAAAAGCAAAAGAATACAACAAGCCGAAAAAACAGTATTCCAAACAGCGCAACCATGGAAGCCAACCATAGATGTGAGGGGCGACGTAGCCATTATTTACGGAGTTGGAGGAAATCCGTCTGAGAAAAGAGCGAACATGACATTCGAAGAGCGCGTGCAGAGCTGGAGAGACAGAGGCTACACAACCCACTTTATGACAGGGATAGCATGGGGAGATTATCAAGACTACTTTACAGGAGAGTGGGATGGAGAATGGCATTTGGATGAGGGGCAGGTAGAACAAAATGGCGACACCATTTGGCACGGTTCCATGGTTCCATATATTGTTCCAACCGAAAATTTCCTCAAATATATAAAGGAAGCACACATAAAAAGAGTAATAGATGCGGGAATAGACGCTATTTACTTGGAGGAACCAGAATTTTGGGCACGTGCAGGATATAGCGAAGCTTTTAAACGAGAATGGAAGAAATATTATGGATTTGATTGGCGAGCTCCTCACACATCGGCCGAAAATACTTATCTCTCAAACAAGTTAAAGTATCAGCTATATTATAATGCACTAGACGATGTTTCTACTTTTGCCAAAACTTATGGTAAAAGTAAAGGAATGGATATCCGTTGCTATGTACCCACACACTCTCTAATTAACTACTCTCAGTGGGAAATTGTTAGTCCCGAGGCAAGTTTAGCTTCTCTTGAAGGCATAGATGGATATATTGCTCAAGTTTGGACAGGTACAAGTCGTGCTCCTAACTACTTTAATGGAATAGTTAAAGAGCGCGTATTTGAAACAGCATTTCTTGAATATGGATCGATGGAATCAATGACCGCACCTACTGGAAGGAAAATGTTTTTCCTGACCGATCCAATTGAAGATAGGCCAAGGGATTGGAGCGATTTTAAAAAGAATTATGAAGCCACATTTACAGCTCAGCTATTGTATCCACAAATTGCCAACTACGAAATAATGCCTTGGCCAAGCAGGATCTACGAGGGCCTCTATCAAAAAAGTATGGATAGTGATGAGAAAGGTACAATTCCTCGTTTCTACTCTACTCAGATGCAAGTAATGATTAACACACTAAATAAAATGCCATTATCTGAGAATAGAGTAAGCGGTTCTGAAGGAATAAGTGTGTTGATGGCCAACTCTATGATGTTTCAGCACTTTAAAGCAAACGAACAATACGAAGACCCCAATCTATCTAATTTCTATGGTCAAGCTTTACCACTCTTGAAACGCGGTGTTCCTATTAATGTTGTTCACATAGAGAACACCACTTATCCTGAATCTTTGAAAAAAACGCACGTTTTATTGATGAGCTATTCAAATATGAAACCTTTATCTCCTATACCTCATACACATATAGCAGAATGGGTGAAACAAGGAGGCGTTTTGGTTTACAGCGGAAGAGACAGAGACCCGTTTCAGTCTGTTATGGAATGGTGGAATACCAGAGATTACCAATACAACTCACCTTCCGAGCATCTATTTGAGAAAATGGGACTGGAGTTATATCCTGCAGAGGGGGCGTATAGTTATGGAAAAGGTACTGTGTATGTTGTTCGCAAAGATCCAAAAGAATATGTGCTTGAAGCAACCAAAGACAAAGACTTTGTTGAAACAGTAAAGTATTTATACGAGCAAAAGACAGCTGGTGGTGAATTGGTGTTTAAGAACAACTTCCATTTAGTAAGAGGCCCCTACGAAATAGTTTCTGTAATGGACGAAAGTGTAAGCAACGAACCTTATACCGTAAGTGGCTTATTGATTGATTTATTCGACCCCCTGCTACCTGTTCTTACAGAAAAAAAGATTGAGCCCGGCAAACAGGCATTTCTATACAACATTGCTCGTACAGAAGATATGCAACAGCCACAAGTACTTGTTTCGGCATCTAGGGTTTATAACGAAAAAACAACGAAAAACAGCTACTCGCTTGTTGTAAAGAGTCCCTCGGAAACAACCAATTCTATGCGTGTATTGCTTCCTTCTGCACCAACAGAAATTTCGATAACTGATAATATGAAACAAAAAATAGAAAACTACAAAACCAACTGGAACGAAGAGAGCAAAACCTGCTGGTTTGAATTTGAAAATAGTCCTGAAGGTGTAATGGTTGAGATTGAGTGGTGAGAGAGAGAGCATGCCTTGTAGATTTATATTAATGCAAATATATTTAATAAGCAATACGACTTATTATGAATAGCTTGGAAAAAAAATGTTGCAACTGAACATAAAAATAAAAAACTTTTTTACTAAGAATTATGTTTAGAAATCAAGTGAAACGGTTAAGAGTTTAACATTGTATGATTTGGTGTTAGATGGTTAACATTGATTATTATGAAAGATCAAGTGGACATGGCAAATACAAAATTCCATTTAACTACATTCTTGAATGATGAAAAAGAAGCTTATCATCTTGCACACACAACAATTAACTCCGAAAGCAGCCTTCAAATACACTGGCATGCTTTTGCAGAAGTATTTTGGATTAAAGAGGGCAATGGGATTCACTTAATAAACAACCAAGAAATTCCAATAACAAAAGGAACTCTTTGTATGATACGCCCCAACGATAATCACACCTTTAAATTGGCTGACAACTCCGAAAGATTGGTAGTCACCAATATTGCATTTAATGAAGAGAACTTGACCTACTTTAAGCATAGATATTTTTCTGATTCTGACGACTTTTTTTGGTCGAAAGAGAAACTTCCCTTTTCTATTCAGCTTAATGTAGAACAGCTAAATATACTTTCGGCTCTAACTGATAGATTAATTTCTCAGCTCCGCAATTTTTTACACCTCGATTATATAATGAACCATATTTTTCGTATGGTAACTTCTACTGAAAAAGAAAGCTTTCACATACCACACTGGCTCGCTTTTGCACTCGAAAACTATAACACACCCGATAAATTCAAAAATGGAAGCATAGGGTTTGTTACCCTAACAAACCGTACGGTTGAACACGTAAATCGAGTTCTTCAGAAGCATCTGAAACAGACTCTAACAGAAACCGTAATAAAAGCTCGCTTACATTATGCTACTCAACAACTAATCATGACCAACTCTTCCATAAAGTCAATTTGTTTCGACTGTGGATTTGATTCCATCAGTTATTTCTACCGTTTATTCAAAAAACACATCGGACAAACTCCAATTGAATACCGAAAAAAAAACAGTAAGGTGTTTAAGCAATAAAATATCACCATAAGGCAATTTTTAATCTTTTTTCTTCAATTTTTTTCTTTTCACCTAATTTTTATTTGATGTACCTTTGCATAAGTGTTTCTTTTTTTATGAAAGAATTGATTACACTCAAAAAGCGCATGCCAATGTATAATCCTGAGGCATTCGCTCTACAGTTATTTTGTTTAAAGCTACAATCTGTGTTTTAGATGGCAACACAGCCCTTACGTTTTTTCAAAAAAAAAGAATTATAATGGATTGTTGTCAATTTGATAAATTACTACGGGCGTATATCTGTTTATCAAGAAGTCGTTATGAACAATGACGCAGGAATATCTTCCTACCGTATATTAATTCACGAATCTTAAGGTTCTCCTATATATATATTAGGAATATACATAACAATAGATAACGTTTTATTATTGTTAAAGAAATAAAGTCATTAAAAATAAATCAAACTGAAATAGAAAGAAAATGCAAAGAACTAGAGAGTGTTTCGTTTTACTGCTAACTACTATTATGTTCTTAATCTCGATGAGTGTGACAGCAGAAAAAAATGTCATACCATACAAGAACCCAAATCTAACTATAGAACAACGGGTGAATGATTTGTTGAAAAGAATGACTCTGGAAGAGAAGTTTTGGCAAATGTTCATGATTCCTGGCGATTTATCGAATAAGAAGGAGAGTTATAAAAATGGAATATTTGGTTTTCAAGTTGCCTCTAGCGCTAAAGAAGCCAACATTGCCGAACAGCTTATGGAATATGGCCCTTCGGGTTCTGCAAGAGAAATGACAACTAAAGTCAATGAAATACAACGCTACTTTGTAGAGGAAACCAGATTGGGAATACCTATAATCCCTTTTAATGAGGCTCTACATGGCTTGACCCTCGATGGTGCTACGGCATTTCCGCAGGCAATTGCATTAGCGGCAACATGGGATACTAGTTTAGTTGCAAGAGTAGCTCAAGCCATCACTAAAGAAACAAGAAGCCGAGGAATCAGGCAAATTCTTTCTCCTGTACTAAATGTTGCACGGGATGTACGCTGGGGGCGTACAGAAGAAACGTATGGTGAAGATCCTTATCTGATAACACAAATGGCCATGGCCTTTATCAGTCAATTTGAAAATAACGGAGTTATTGCTACTCCTAAACATTTTGTGGCTAATGTTGGTGCAGGCGGACGCGACAGCTATCCCATAAGTTTTAATGAACGCATTCTTGAGGAGATTTATTTTCCTGCATACAAAGCAGTTTTTCAGAAAACTGGAGCCCGATCTGTAATGACTGCTTACAATTCATTAGATGGCTCTCCCTGCACATCTAATGAATGGCTACTAAGAAGAAAACTAAAGGAAGAGTGGGGCTTTGATGGATTTGTAATTTCTGATGCTGGAGCAACGGGTGGAGCAAATGTATTGCATTTTACAGCAAAGGATTATGCCGAATCAACAAAGGATGCTGTAGAAGCTGGGCTCGACGTGATATTTCAAACTAGCTACAACCATTACCCGTTGTTTTGGGAAGCTTTCGAAAAGGGAATGATTAAGCAAGAGGCTATTGATGATGCAGTAAGAAGAGTTTTGAGAGCTAAGTTCGAACTTGGATTATTTGAAAATCCGTATGTCGATCCTGACAAAGCAGCTTTTTGGAATGGTCACGCAGATCATCGTGATCTAGCTCGCATAGCAGGTGCTAAATCTATGGTACTTCTTCAGAATAAAAACAATATACTACCTGTATCAAGCAACATTAGCAAGCTGGCTGTTATAGGTTTCGATTCAAAAGCCTCTCGCTTAGGAGGCTATAGCGGTCCTGGGAATAATTTAGTTTCGATGTATGACGGAATTATTAATAAGATAAGTCACGAGAAAGTCACCTATTCGCCAGGAGTCGATCTTCAACCGAAAGCTTACGAACCTATTGCAACGGATTTTTTATTTACACATGAAAATGGGCTGTTGGTTAATGGTTTAAAAGGTGAGTACTTTGACAACATAAAGCTAGAAGGTCATCCTAAAGAAAGCCGTATAGATGATAAAATAGAGTTTGGATGGACACTTTATTCTCCGCACAAAGATTTGGCCTATGATTGGTATTCTGTACGTTGGACTGGGAAAATAAAAGCTCCATCTTCTACAGGAATCTATCAAATTGGTGTAGAAGGAAATGATGGTTATAGGTTGTACCTCGATGGACAATTAATTATTGATAACTGGAAAAAACAAACGGAACAAACTATTTTGAAAGAATTTTATTTTGAGGCAGATAAAACTTACGACATAAAACTAGAGTTTTTTGAGTCGGCTGGTAATGCAAACATAAAGCTTGTATGGGATGTAACAACAGAGAATAAATGGCAACAACAAATTGAAGAGGCTGTAAAAGCAGCACAGAATAGTGACATAGCTGTTGTTTTTGCAGGTATTCACGAGGGAGAATTTCAAGATCGTGCTATGTTGTCACTTCCTGGGCATCAAGAAGAAATGATACTGGCTGTAGCTGCAACAGGTAAACCTACAGTGGTGGTATTGGTTGGTGGCAGTGGCATCACAATGAATAACTGGATAAATGAGGTGGATGGAATTTTGATGGCTTGGTATTCAGGTGAAAACGGAGGAAATTCATTTGCAGACGTGTTCTTTGGCGATGAAAACCCTGCTGGGCGCTTGCCTGTAACCTTTCCGGTTGATGTTGCACAATGCCCTTTGTACTATAACCACAAACCTACTGGTCGGGGCGACAATTATCATAATCTTACCGGACAACCTCTTTTTCCATTTGGATATGGTTTAAGCTACACTTCATTTGAATATTCAAATCTAAGGTTTAGCAAAAATATTATTGGTATCGACGATTCTATTGAAATTTCATGTACTGTAAAGAATACAGGAAAATTGAAGGGTGATGAAGTAGTTCAATTATACATTCGTGATGAATTGGCATCAGTTTCGCGTCCTATCAAAGAACTAAAGGGTTTCGAGCGTATCACCTTAAAACCAGGAGAAGAGATAGAAGTGACTTTTACACTGAACCCAGATGACCTTTCAATGTTAAACAAAGAAATGAAAAAAGTCGTTGAACCTGGTGTTTTTAGAATCATGCTAGGGGCATCATCCAAAGATATCAGATTAAGAGATACATTTATGGTTGAATAAATAATAGAATAATGCTCAAAATCAAACAAATTATCATTGACACATGATTTAGTTAAAAAAACTATTGTATTATTTGAAGAATCACTCAAAAAAAAAGGATGTAAAATTAAACACCTGAATCAAGATTCAGAACACCCATAAATCCGCAAAAAACGAAAATTCATATAATAACATTTAGCTTAGTAAGAGAAAAATAAATATAATCTTCTTCCTCCAAACCCTTGCTAAGTATGAATTTTTCATTATCTTTGTAGTTGAAAGTTAATTTAAACCCTCAGAAACCCTTATGTACAGACGATAAACTGTATAAATATAGTCACTGAAAATGAATATGATGTGTAAACTGATTATCTTTTAAACTTTATTCGTTAACATTATAGAGATTGAAATGTAGAATTTATTTCAGCAAATGACGTTAAATATTGTAATGGCAAACAGTATGAAATCTATCCCATTTAAAGTTCCATCTCTAATAAATAAAAGCCCTCACAAAACAAAAAAAACAAATCAAAATAGCATACTATAACAAACCTCTATATATTGTAAAAACTGCCTTTATAAAAAAGAGGTTTCAATAATCACCTAATATTTTATTAACCAATTAAAA
>CAYVLC010000138.1:0-7368 GCA_964452155.1 uncultured Dysgonomonadaceae bacterium | reverse complement strand
AAATGACTCGTGTGGTGATGAACTCGGTTGACCCCATAGTGAGAAGCCAAAACTACCAAGAGGTAAACTTGGGTCTTTCTGTAGAACAAGCCGTTACTGAGGCTCAACGTTGCTTAGACTGTGCAAACCCTACCTGCATAACGGGCTGCCCTGTAGAAATAAACATTCCAGAGTTTATCAAAAATATAGAACGCGGAGAGTTTCTAAAAGCAGCAACAACACTCAAAGAAACAAGTGCACTGCCAGCAGTGTGTGGCCGAGTATGTCCACAAGAGCGTCAGTGCGAAAGCCAATGCTTTTACGTACAGAAACTAAACAAACCCGCTGTAGCCATTGGTCACTTAGAAAGATTTGCTGCCGACTACGAAAGAGAAAGTGGCAACATTGCCATTCCAGAGATAGAGCCTGCCAATGAAATAAAAGTGGCAGTAATAGGTTCGGGCCCCGCTGGACTATCCTTTGCTGGCGACATGGTGAAAAAAGGATTCGATGTAACTGTATATGAAGCACTGCACGAGCTAGGCGGAGTGCTGCGCTATGGTATTCCCGAATTTAGGCTACCCAACTATATTGTAGATACAGAAATAGATGTACTAGCAAAAATGGGCGTTAAGTTTATGACCAATTGCATCATCGGTAAAACCATTTCGCAAGAAGACTTAATGGAAATGGGATACAAAGGAATATTTGTAGCTAGTGGTGCCGGGCTACCTCATTTTATGCACATACCTGGTGAGAACCTAAATGGAGTGATGTCGTGCAACGAATACTTAACCCGTATCAATCTGATGGATGCAGCCAACCCAGAAAGCGACACACCTGTGTGGATGGGCAAGCAGGTAGCCGTAATAGGTGGCGGAAACACTGCCATGGATGCTGTGAGAACAGCAAAAAGATTGGGTGCCGAAAGAGCCATGATTGTGTACAGACGGTCGGAAGAAGAGATGCCTGCACGCTTAGAAGAGGTGCACCATGCCAAAGAAGAGGGCATTGAGTTCTACAACCTGCACAACCCGCTGAAATATGAAGGCGATGAAAAGTTTCGTGTAAATAAAATGTTGCTACAACGCATGGAGTTGGGCGAGCCAGATGCTTCGGGACGCCGCCGTCCCATAGCTATTGAGGGCGATACTGTGTGGGTGGACGTTGACCAAGTGATTGTGAGTGTAGGCGTATCGCCCAATCCGCTTATCCCCTCCACCTTTGGAGGATTGGAGATAACAGACTGGGGAACTATTGTGGTGAACAGCGACACCATGCAATCGGCTCAGCACGACATATATGCAGGTGGCGACATTGTTCGTGGCGGAGCAACCGTAATTTTAGCCATGGGCGACGGACGTAAAGCTGCAAAGGGAATGAGCGAAGAGCTCCTTGCCAATTGAGCTTTTGTAGCAATCAATTCAGAAAAGAAACAGATACACACTATAAAATATACCAACAGTGATGAAGATATTGGCTGATGCACACATTCCTTATCTACAAGGAGTAGCCGAACAGTTTGGCGAAGTTTCTTATTTGCCTGGCAACCAATTTACAAAAGAAGCAATAAAAGAGTTCGATGTGCTTATTGTGCGTACCGTAACTCACTTTGACGAGAAAATTCTAAAGGGCTCAAACGTACAACTTATCTGCTCGGCCACAATTGGGTTCGACCATATCGACACCAACTATTGCGACCAACACAACATAGCTTGGCGCACAGCACCCGGATGCAATGCGCGCTCAGTAGAGCAATATGTAACTGCATCGCTAATGCAAATGGCACAGCAACACAACTTTAGCCTGAAAGATAAAACAATAGGCATAGTAGGTGTGGGCAATGTGGGCAAAGAAGTAGCCCGGGTGTGCCAACTTTTGGGCATGAGGGTGTTGCTAAACGACCCTCCGCGCCAAGAAATAGAGGGCACAAGCAATTTTGCTGACCTTGCTACCATCCAAAAGGAAGCAGATATCATCACCTTTCACACTCCGCTCAGCAAACATGGCCCCCACCCAACGTATCATCTTGCAGGTGCATCATTTTTTGCCAACTTAGCCAAAAAGCCCATCATCATCAATAGCTCCAGAGGAGCAGTGGTGCACAATGAGGCGTTGAAAAATGCCCTAAAGAGACGAGAAGTTTCTGGAGCCATCATAGATACTTGGGAAAACGAACCCAATATAGATAGCGAGCTACTACAAATGGTGGATATTGCCACACCACACATTGCAGGATACTCTGCCGATGGAAAATGGAATGCAACAAAGATGAGTTTGCAAACCATCAACAATTTTTTCGAACTAAAGATAGACCCTATCAATTTACACCCTATTCTGCAACCAGAGAGCACTGTTATTGATTTATCTCAGTTCAATTCCGACACGCAATTGTCAAAAGCTGTACTATACAGCTACAATCCTTTAAAAGATTCTACTTTATTGAAACAAAATCCGAAAAATTTTTATTACTTTCGCTCCCATTATCCACTAAGAAGAGAATACAAAGCTTACCAACTTGACAACTTAAAAAGCGAAAATAAAAAATTGGCAAAAGAATTAGGTTTTAATATTGAATAATTCTAAAAACCTTAACATTAGCTGTTACTTATTTTTGAAAATCATAAAATTGGAGTATTTTTGTATAAACATAAGAGACACATTAATTAATAATATATTTTATCCTCATGAAGACTAAAAATTTTTACTTATCACTATTGATGCTTGCCTTCGTAGGCATTCTAAGCACATCTTGTAGCAGCAAGTTGAAACCATTGACACCCTCGCACTTCAATGTGACTCCATCTCCACTAGAAACAGTTGGAAATGAAGTTCCAGCAACAGTAAATGGTGTTTTCCCTGAAAAATGGTTCAATTCTCACGCTACTGTAGTTGTTACACCTGTTTTGAAATATGCAGGAAAAGAAGCTATGGGAACTCCCTACACATACCAAGGTGACAAAGTTGCTGGAAATGGTATTGTAATTAACAAAAAAAGAGGTGGCAACATTGCCATGAGTTTCAAGTTTGAGTACGAACCCGCAATGCGCGAGTCGGAACTATTCCTTCGTTTCAATGCAAAAATTAAAGGCAAACAAGTAAAACTACCCGAAGTGAAAGTTGCAGACGGAGTAGTAGCTACTTCAGCATTGGCAAGCGCGCTTACCACAGACCCATCTGATGCGCAAGATGCTTTCCAACGCATTATCCAAGAAAAACAAGATGCCAACATTCTTTTCTTAATTCAAAAAGCCGATCTAAGATCAAGCGAACTAAGCAAAAGCGAAATTGCTGCATGGAAAAAACGTGTAAAAGATGCTTACATGGATGATCGTCAAAATGTAGATATCGAAGTATCTGCTTATGCATCGCCTGACGGTGGACTTACACTGAACGAAAAACTAGCTGCAGAACGCGAAAAAAGAACTTCTACCTACCTAGACAAGGAGATGAAAAAAGAAGATGTAAACACTGACATCAACGCCCGTTACACTGCTCAAGACTGGGAAGGATTCCGTCAATTGGTAGAAGCTTCTAGCTTGCAAGACAAAGATTTAGTTCTTCGTGTACTATCTATGTATGAAGATCCAGAAGTACGTGAAAAAGAAATCAAAAACATATCAATTGTTTTCCAAGAATTGGCCGAAACTATTTTACCACAACTACGTCGTTCAAGATTGACTGCTAACATTGAAATTATTGGCAAATCAGACGATGAGATCATGTCTTTCTGGAAGAGCAATCCAAAAGAATTAGACTTAGAAGAATTGATGTATGCTGCTACATTAACAGATGATAGAGGCGAAAAAGAGAAAATTTACCAATACATCACAGCCAACTATTCTCAAGACTACCGTGCTTGGAACAATATTGGAGCAAGCTTTTACCGTGCTGGCGATTTAGACAAAGCTATGCAAGCCTATGAGCGCGCATTGCAAGTAAAATCGCAAGCTCCTGAAGCAAATGTGAACCTTGCTCTACTTGCTTTGAACAAAAACGAAACCAACAAAGCCGAAGAACTATTGGGTACAGCATCGGGTGCTAAAAACTTTGAACAAGCAATGGGTCTATTGTACCTCAAAAATGGTCAATATGCACAAGCCGAACAAGCTTACGGCAACGTTAAAACAAACAATGCTGCATTGGCACAACTGCTTACCAACAACTACAACAAAGCATCTGAAACTCTGAAAGCTGTTGAAAACCCTGACGCAACAACTGCCTACTTAATGGCTATTATTGCAGCTCGCACAAACAATTTCAACGATGTTACTGCAAACCTACGCACTGCTATAGAACGCGACAGCGCAATGAAAATGCAAGCTGCTACAGATTTAGAGTTTGCTAAATACAGAAGCAACTCAGAATTTCAATCGTTGATAAACTAAACAGTTACAACTGAAATACAAATACAAGTCTAAAAAAGGGCATCTCTAGCAGATGTCCTTTTTTTTGTATTTAGTGTCTTACAGAAAACTCCTTATTTTGAGTTTTTGATTAGCCCGCATTATTCACGTTTTTAGCTTTACGTAGATGCTAGGCCTCGAACTCCACCGATATAGGCCACTATTTCAAGGAGTTTGGAACAAAGCAGATGCGTGAAGATAAAAGTGAACATAGCCCAAAAGTGGGTATCCACATAAAAGCAAAATAATATATATACTATTGATTACATGCAAGATAATATATATACACTTGAAGAGTGATGAATAATGCGGGTTAGAGAAGGCTCACAAGAAAATTACGTGTTTTGTCTATTTCGTACTACACGAAAAAATATTTCGCTCCTAACGTAGCTCTGAATTTGTTTGATAATCAAACTTCTACAAACAACAGGCTCCTTATACCCATAGGCATTGACTTACAATGTTACCTCATTCATTAAAAAAAGAGTTGCATCAATTTAATTATACAACAATAAGTAACTAATGAACTACCCTTTAAATATATTAGCTAGCAGTGCTCCAGAGAGCAAATCTCTCTTTAGCAAATACTTCTACACATTACCTAAAGTGCCGAGAGGTGCGAACTGTAAATGGGTTATAGAGACAATTTAAATTAATACAAGCAGTAAAATATAAAGCAAACACAAACTTTTGCATGTGATACATAAAAAATGGCTACTTTTACACCCAAGAAAAACATTGATTGAGATGAGAAAGAAATTGAAGATTAAAATATTCTCTAGCTTCATGCTACTGGTGCTTATGCTAGTGATAGCGGGTTTTATGTCGATATGGGAACTGCGCAAAATGAATGATTCTTTTAGCAATGTAATCGACAACAACTATCAGTCTATAGAACATGCACTAAAGGTAACTTATGCTTTGGAGCGCGAAGATAGTGGCATACTCATGCTCTACTTAGGCAGCATCGACGAGGGAATGACGGTTCTAAATTCAGCAGACTCTATTATTGCTATATCCATGATAGAGATTAAGAAAAACGCTACCGAACCTGGCGAAGAGGATGTGATTGAAAGTATTGAACGAGAATACCAAGCATATTTCGCACTGCTAGACTCTGTTGCATCAAATAAAATAAGCACCCAAGAGCTGCCCTACAGTAGCTTGCACAAACAGTTTATAAAAACCAAAACTGAGGTAAACCATTTAATGGAACTCAACCAATCGAGTATGTATTCCAAAGCAAGAGGAATGCACGATAAACTATACCAAACAATGATGCCCGGCATAATATCTATAATTTTAGCTATAGTGTTTGCACTGTTACTCAATTTTTTCATATCCCGCTATTTTGTCAATCCTCTACACAAGTTAATTGCAGCTATACAGGGCTACAAACCTCCATTAGCCAATTTAAATGTAGATATCAAATCGGAAGATGAGTTCAAAACACTCCAATTAGAAATCAATAATCTCATAAGACGTATCTTGTCGTATTATAAATCAAAATAATTGTGAGAAAAGAAGCGATTATAAAATATATAGCCTACGTATTGCTCTTCAATGCAGTATTCCTATTTGTATCTGCTCTAATATCTTATTTCTTGAGCGAAACATCTTTTATTCCATTGTTCTACAGCGGATTGGTGTGCACTATTCTGGGGCTCTTCCCGCTCATATTTACTGAGAAGATAGATGAGATTCGCTTTAGCGAAGGATTGGCCATAAGCGTGATAGGTTGGTTCATAACTTGCGTAGTGGGCATGTTGCCCTATGTAATGTGGGGTGGCGAATTTACCTTTGTCAATGCTTTTTTCGAAAGCGTATCGGGCTACACCACCACAGGAGCTACTATACTGAACGAAATAGAAACACTACCCAAAGGCATTCTCTTTTGGCGCTCTGCCACCCACTGGATAGGCGGTATGGGTGTCATTCTTTTCGTTTTGCTCATATTGCCCCAAGCAAGAGGATTGCGTTCAAGTCTGTACAAAACAGAGGTGTCAAATTTGTCGCGCATGAACTTCAAAACCAAAGCACGACAAATAGCACGTATCATTGGCATTGTATATATAAGCCTCACGTTACTTGAAACTATTATTCTTTGGTGGTTGGGAATGACATTTTTTGATGCCATATGCCACTCTATGTCAACAATTGCGACAGGTGGTTTTTCAACCAAAAACACAAGTATGGCATTTTACAACAATTTCTGGATGGAGCTAACCATAGTTGTGTTTATGGTACTTAGTAGTTTGCACTTCGGCATGCTCTATGTAACCATTGTGGGCAAAAAACCCAACCTCATACATTCAAAATCTGTAAGAACCTATTTCCTACTCATCATCGTTGGCATTCTTGCAGTTGCTTATAAACTATATGATGAGAATGTATATAGCCTAGCCGATTCGCTCCGACATAGTTTATTCCAAGTTACCTCATTGGTATCCACCACAGGGTTTGCCACTGTTGACACATCGGCATGGCCAGTTTTCACAGTTATTATTCTTATCTATTTCACCGTACAAGGCTCTATGGTTGGTTCTACAGCAGGTGGTTTCAAATTCGATAGAATTTATCTCTTCTTTCAGATACTGAAAAAACAGTTGCGCCTCATCAAACATCCACAAGGAGTGTTTGCATCTAAAATCGACGACGAAGTAGTAGATAAAGGAATAGAGCTGCAAACGCTCAATTTTTTGGTACTATACATCTTCACCTTCTTTATTGCAACTGTTATTCTCACCTTTATGGATATCGATGGGCTCACTGCCTTCTCGGCCTCCATAGCTTCTATTGCCAATGTTGGCCCCGGATTTGGAGAAGTAGGTTCGCTCGACAATTTCTCGGCACTACCTTCTGCTGCAAAGTATGTGCTTTCTTTTGAGATGCTGCTCGGACGTCTTGAGATTATGAACATACTGGCACTGTTTTTGGTGTTTGGGAGGAATAGGTAGAGAGAATTAAGAGTTAAGAATTAAGA
>CAYVLC010000137.1:5670-7397 GCA_964452155.1 uncultured Dysgonomonadaceae bacterium | reverse complement strand
CTATATACAAACAAATAGTAGGCGGTGTGGCAAGTGAGCTACAAAAAAGAGCATGGGCCAAGGATGCTGCTAGCTCTCAGGAGCTATAGCTATACGAGCCACCCCCCCCCACAAATGCCATAGAGTGCAACCCCTACGCTCTGAAACAGAGCCAAAACATAAAAAAGCAACCACCCGCAACGAACGAGTGATTGCTGCAAAAAGAGAAAGAAAAAATGGAGCAGAGGGGTGCCTCATCAAAAAGGTAGAGCATCTGCTCTATGTACCCTCCATAGCCCCCCACCTTACTGCAACTGGATGGTAACAACAGAATGGGCTGGCAAACTGACTCTAAGGCTACCCTTTGACAATGAGTAGTGTGAAAAATTGGCTGGCACAACTATGTGGGGACTAGCGAAACTGTTGTAGGAGTTGTAGGCAGGGGCCGACAAGAGGGTGGCTGCAACAACCTTGCTGAGGTTCCCCTCTGTGAGATCTACGTCTATTTGCAGGGCTTTGTGAGGATGGAGGTTGCTAAGGCTTAGGTGCACCATGCCCTGCCCATTGATAGAGGCAGTGGCGGTTATGGCTGGAAAGGATTTGCGGCCCAATTTGTACTCTTCGCTACTGATTGTAGAAGGTACAAAGGTGGCACCTTGGTGGCCTTTGTAGAGATTGAAAAGGTGATATGTGGGGGTTTTTACGACCTGCTTGTCGTTGGTTAGGAGCATGGCTTGCAACACATTTACTGTTTGTGCAATGTTGGCCATGGCCACACGCTGGGCATGCTTGTGAAAGGTATTGAAGCTGATGGCTGCTATGAGGGCATCGCGCATAGAGTTTTGTTGGTACAGAAAGTTGGGCTCGGTTCCTGGTTCTACGTTTGTCCAGATGCCCCACTCATCGACCATGATGGGTACTTTTTTGAGCGGGTCGTGTTGATCCATAATTGCGGAGTGCTTTGTGAGTATATCGTCCATGCGCATAGACTCGCTAAGGCCTCCAAAGTAGAGGTCTTCGTTGAAATTGGTTGCTGCTGATTTGTTGTCCCAATCGCCCGTAGCAATGGTATAGTAGTGTACCGATAGGCCATCTATCTTACGGTGTGCTTTTTGCATGACAACATCGGTCCAGTTATAATCGTCGGCATTGGGGCCACAGCCTATTCGCTGCATCTGTCTGCCTCCATAGCGGCGCACATAGAGTGAGTACTGACGCAGGAGGTCTGCATAGTAGTGTGGGCTCATGTCGCCGCCACAGCCCCAGCTCTCGTTGCCTATACCTAGGAATTTTACGTTCCATGGTTTGTCTCGTCCGTTTTTGCGGCGCCAGTTGGCCATGGGTAGTTCGTCGTTTGAGGTCATATACTCTATCCACTGTGTCATTTCTTGCACAGTGCCACTACCAACATTTGCAGAGATGTATGCATCGGCACCCAGCAACTCGCAAAGGTTTAGAAACTCGTGGGTGCCAAAACTATTGTCCTCTATGGAGCCACCCCAAAATACATTTTTGATGTTGGGGCGCTCTGCTACTGGTCCTACTCCGTCTTTCCAGTGATAGGTATCGGCAAAACAGCCACCGGGCCAGCGCAACACAGGGATATCTAGCTCTTGGAGAGCCTCTAAGACATCTTTACGATATCCGTTGACATTAGGAATAGCTGATTGGGGCCCCACCCAAATACCATCATAAATACAACGGCCCAGATGCTCGGCAAACTGACCATAGATGTTTTTATTGATGGT
>CAYVLC010000137.1:3545-5570 GCA_964452155.1 uncultured Dysgonomonadaceae bacterium | reverse complement strand
GTGGCTGCAAACATGCCTGCACCTAGGGCACAGGCTTGTTCTGTTTTGCAAACTTTGATGGGCATATCGAGTACATTGCTCAATGTTTGCATTATAAATGGCGACTTGAGTGCAATGCCGCCAATACCAATAGCATTATCGATGCGTACTCCTTCGTTGCGCATGCGCTCCACAATGGCTCTTGAGCCAAAGGCTGTAGCCTCTACAAGGGCTCTGAATATTCTAGGAGCAGTGCTATCTAGTGTGAGTTCGGTAATGGCTCCCTTCAACGCTTGGTTGGCGTCGGGTGTGCGGCGGCCGTTCATCCAATCTATGGCAATAATTGTGCTCTCTTCTATGGGTATTTTTTCTGCTTCGCGGGTAAGAGCAGGAATGATACCCTCCATTGTCTCCGCTAGCAGTTTGGCTTTGGTGCTCTCATCAATTAATTGGCTAGTAGAAATGATGTTTTTGAGCGGAAATTCGAGCACGTTTTTGAACCACGCATAGATATCACCAAAAGCAGACTGCCCAGCCTCGAGACCAATCATACCAGGAATAACAGACCCATCTACTTGGCCACAAATACCATTTATTAGTTTATCGCCTATTTCTTGGTACGAAGCCACCATGATATCGCAAGTGGAAGTGCCTATTACACGCACATAGGTGTAGGGAGTGACATTGGCCCCTACAGCCCCCATGTGACAATCGAACGCGCCACCTGCCACTACAACATCTGTAGTGAGCCCAAGCCGCTGGGCCCACTCTTGTGATAGTGTGCCTACTGGTTTGTCGGCCGGATAGGTTGCATCAAAAAGACGGGCGCGGAAGCCTGCCAAAAGGGGGTCGAGGGTGGTGAGGAACTCCTCACTTGGCAGACCGCCCCATTTTTCGTTCCACATAGCTTTATGGCCATTGGCACAACGGCTTCTGATGATTTCTGAGGCAGACGTTACCCCAGTTATCAATGCTGGCATCCACTCGCAATGTTCTACAATAGAATAGGCTGCTTTGCGCACAGCCTCGTCTTTGCGCAGAATGTGCAGGGCTTTGGCCCAATACCATTCTGAAGAATAGATGCCACCCTCGAATGCAGTGTAGTCTATGGCCCATTTGGCTGCAAGGTGGTTTATCTCTGCAGCTTCTTTGATGGCTGTGTGATCTTTCCACAACACAAACATGGCATTTGGATTGTCGGCAAAGTCTGGTAGCAGAGCCAATGGAGTACCGGCTTCGTTTACAAACACGGGGGTGCTACCAGTGGTGTCGAAAGCTATGGCTACTACTTGTTTTGAAATATCTGTGGGGCACATTGCCAAGCACTCTTTTACGGAGGCCTCTAGCACATCTATATAATCGAGGGGGTGCTGACGGTACTGATTTTTTGTTGGGTTGCAATATTTTTGTTGCTTCCACCTGGGATAGTACTGTACTGAAGTGGCTACCTCTTCTCCAGTGGATGCATTTATAAGCATGGCTCGGGCAGAGTCGGTACCGTAGTCTAACCCTAATACATATTTATTTTCCATATTACATGAATGCTTTATTGAGTAGGTAATAAACTTCGTTGAGCTGAAGTTCTTTTTTGAAATTGTGTATTGTGGTATCTTTATCGATAGTAACCAACTCGATACCAGCTATGTCTGCATAATCGTCTATATACTCTTGTGTGAGTGCATACGAAAAGCTACTGTGATGCGTGCCTCCGGCCAATATCCATGCCGCTGCGCCAACTTCTAGGTTGGGTTGCGGAATCCAGAGTGCCGCTGCTACGGGCAGTTTTGGTAGTGGTTGGGGTTGGATGACATCGACATGATTGACAATCATTCTGAAACGATTTCCCATGTCTATAATTGTTGCAGTGAGACCGCTGCCCTCGTGGGCTGTAAACACCAATCGGGCCGGATCGGCTTTGCCTCCTATTCCTAAAGGATGCACCTCTAGGCGTGGCTTTTGGGTAGTGATTGCTGGAGATATTTCTAACATGTGCGATTGTAGGATAGCGCTTTTCTCTCCATCGAAATGATAGGTGTAGTCTTCCAT
>CAYVLC010000137.1:0-3445 GCA_964452155.1 uncultured Dysgonomonadaceae bacterium | reverse complement strand
TACTACGTTTGGTGCAAAATCGTATTCTTCTTCAAACTCTTTTACCAATTGCTCTATGTCGGCTTCTGACACGTTGTCTTGATATTCTGCCAGTGCGCCAACAGAATAATAGTCAACATGATAGCCCAGCCTTAGCTCGGCCTCTAGTTTGTCTCCGTCTGTTACGGCTACATTGTTCATATTATCTCCAAAACGCACTATGAGCATGTCTTGCGAGTCGGCCCATGCTGCAGCTACACGCATCCAAACGGCAATACGGGCTTGTGCCTGTGGGTCTTGCCAATGACCTACTACCACTTTGCGATTTTTTCGCATGCGACTAACCAAAAAACCAAACTCGCGGTCGCCGTGAGCCGACTGGTTGAGGTTCATAAAATCCATGTCTATTTCGCTCCATGGAATTTCTTTATTGAATTGAGTATGAAAATGGAGCAATGGTTTTTTTAGATGTTGAAGTCCATTGATCCACATTTTCGATGGAGAAAAAGTGTGCATCCATGTAATTACACCAATACACTTGGCGTTGTTGTTGGCATCGGTAAATGCCTTGCTCACCTGCGCCGATGAGTTGACGGTGCCTTTATAGACAACCTTTACAGGCAGAGAGCCTGAGTCGTTTAATCCTTTTACTATCTCATTAGAGTGAGCATCTACAGCTACTACTGCATCGCCTCCGTATAGAAGTTGTGCTCCGGTTACAAACCAAACTTCGTAATCTTTAAAAATCATTGTTTTATTATTTAAAATTATTAATACTCTTCTGTTACTGTTGCTACTGGCCGTAATATGCACCTGGGCCGTGCTTTCTGAGAAAATGTTTTTTTATTAAATGAGGGTTCATTGTGAGTGCTGGATTGATGGCATAGGCTATGAATGCCATCTTGGCCACCTCTTCCATTACCGCTGCATTGTGCAGAGCATCCTGGGCATCTGCGCCCCACGAAAAAGGGCCGTGATTTTTGACAAGAACACCAGGAACATGACTTGGGTTGATGCCTTCGAATCTTTTTACAATGGTGTTTCCGGTCTCTTTTTCGTACTCTCCCAGCACCTCTTGCTCAGTCATGTCGGTTGTGCAAGGAATGGCACCGCTAAAATAGTCGGCATGAGTAGTTCCTATATTGGGTATGTCTATACCCGCCTGGGCCCAAGCAGTGGCATAAGTAGAATGGGTGTGTACGATGGCCCCAATGCGCGGAAACGAATTGTACAGCACGAGATGAGTGGCGGTGTCTGACGAGGGTTTGAGGGTGCCCTCTACTACCTCTCCGTGCAAATTTACTACCACCATATCGCTTGCTTGCATCTGTTGGTACGACATGCCCGATGGTTTTATTACAACCAACCCACTACGCCTGTCTATGGCACTCACATTGCCCCAGGTGAATAATACCAAGCCGTGCCTCACCAAATCGAGATTGGCCTGGAAAACTTTTTCTTTTAATGTATCAATTAATATATCCATCATTTTTTAATTATCGTTATAATGAAACAGGCTGCGCATAAAGAGGAGACAATGCCACTACCACATCAAAACATAGATGAGGGTGACTATGGCAAAAATGGCCAATGATCCCAGCGCAAAGGCTTTGTCGGTCTTAAACAAATTGATATCTATGGGCAGAGATTTAGCATCTTTGTAAGGATCGTTTGAGTTAGAAAATAAGAAGAGAGAAACAGAAAGCACCAATGATCCGAAGAAGAAGAAAGCCTCGAAGCCAATATTTTCGAGATATAGAATGAGGTTGTTGCTAGTGCCTGATACATACAATACCTTTTGCACTGTGGCACTAAAGATGAAAACAATGGCTGCTACCAAAGCGAAACGTGCCCAATAGAGCATTTTTTTGCGTGTCTCTTCGGGTGGAAGCTCTGCATGGTTTCTTGACCGATCTACAAAGGTGATGGTAACGAAAACAATAAAGAGTATTATAAATATATACCCCATTCTAAACTGAAATGGCATATCGGGGAGAGCTACTTTAAAGAGCACACCCATGGGTATGGTGAGGATAGAGGTCCAGACGGCTGCTTTGGCAGATGCTCTTTTCCACAATAGCCCCAAGCCAAATACTACAATAATGCCAGGGTATATAAATCCGGAATACTCTTGAATATACTGAAAGGCTTGGTCTAATCCTCCCAAGAGTGGCTTCACAGCAATAAGGGCCAATATGAGAGCTACCAATGCTGTAATGCGGCCAGTTCTTACCAACTGACGCTCGGAAGCAACCCTATTGATGTGCTGCTTGTAGATGTCCATGGTAAAGAGTGTAGAAGTAGAGTTGAGCATAGAGGCGAGTGACGAAACAATAGCAGCTGCCAAGGCTGCAAAAGAGAGCCCCTTTATGCCTACGGGGGCAAAGTTTCTGACCAACCAAGGGTAGGCATCGTCTGACACCCCAATGGTACCTGCTATATCAAAATAGCCCTGTTGCATGCCTGGAATATCTTGCGGAAAGTTGTACATCACATAAGCTGCAACGCCGGGTATGACAACTATAAATGGAATCAGAATTTTCAAGAATGCGGCAAAAATTAAACCCTTCTGTGCCTCCTTTGTGCTCTTTGCTGCAAAACCTTTCTGAATAATGTACTGGTTGAAGCCCCAATAACCAATATTGGTGAGCCACACACCGCCAACTATTGCTGCCAAACCAGGAAGGTCTTTGAATGCATCTGGAGATTTAGATTTATCTACAATAAGGTTGAAGTGTGTGTCTTGGGGTAGGCCTTTGAGCTTGTCGAAAATAATAGCTAAACCATCAAATGCACTACCACCAGCACCCGACACTGCCTCTAATGCAAAGTAAGCTGTTATTAAACCCCCTCCTACTAAAAAAATTACTTGCAAAACATCGGTCCAAGCAACAGAGGCAAGACCTCCATAAATAGAATAGATACCCGCAATAACAAAGAGCAAAAGAACAATTTGCATTCTAAAGCCCTCTAATCCTAATATTTGTTCTATTGCTATTGCTCCTAACCATGCTACAGAGGTTAGGTTAACAAAAACATATAGAAACAGCCAGAAAATAGAGAAAGCTATACCAACTCCATTGTTGTAGCGCTCTCTTAAGAACTGAGGAATGGTAAATATTTTTCGTTCAAGCATTATAGGTAAGAGAAATTTTGCAACAATAATAAGTGTTACGGCAGCCATAATCTCGTAGGCTGCTACACAAATACCTATTTTATAGCCAGAACCCGACATGCCTATGAACTGCTCTGCAGATATGTTTGCTGCAATTAATGATGCGCCAACTGCCCACCATGTTAGCTTATTTCCGGCTAAGAAATAGTCGCTTGAGGTTCGCTTTTCTCCTTTTTTTGTTCTCGACAAGAATAGACCAAGGCTAACTAGTAGGAGCATGTAAACACCGACGATGACATAGTCGATGGTTTGAAATCCAGATGCAATCATATTCAATTTATTAAAATGTTG
>CAYVLC010000136.1:0-7404 GCA_964452155.1 uncultured Dysgonomonadaceae bacterium | reverse complement strand
ATAATCTTATCCCGAACTCACGTTAGTAATGATGCAAAATGCTTGCTCCGTTTCTCTCATTACCAGGTAATGGAAGCAATGCATCCATAGAAAGAGATAGAAAAGTTTTCAAAACGTGTTTTCGAAGTCTATTTTATCATTGAAATAAAATAACAGTACCTCTAGAGAGCCTGTTTGATATTGATTTGAAAAGATTATGCTTTAAGGATTGGCGGGTAGGATTAAAAAAAATAAATAACCCCAAAAAGATAGTGATAGTATGATAAATAAAAAAATAACTGATGAAGCTATAAATAATTCTGTTCAAATAATATTATTGGAACAGAATTACTCATCAGCATACTCTAAAACTGTTTACAAATATTCTTTTATTATAAAAATCTTAAGTGTATATCTCAAGTTAATGCAATTAGCTGTAATAATAATTGTCAGATGCTAGCAACAGTGAAGAATGCACTATCTAAGATTATAAAAAACAGAACGTGCTCCGTTTATAGATAAGTAAAATCTGTTTTTGTGCTTTTGAAACAAATGCGCATTTTACAAACTTGCGCCAGGTAAGAAAAACACAAAATAAAACGAGAATTTCAGCAATCTAGACTTTCCATTTTAATTATTTCAAAACAGGAACAATTACAAAAGCTTTATTCTTTCGAGAAAAAGGCATCGAACGAATGTGCCGAAATCTGAAAGTCTATTCGCTTTGTAAACTCACACGATTCGCGAGCACCTTGCTCTCTATCCATGGCACTATCTTCCCACTCTATAGATAGAGGGCCTTGATAGCCAATTGTGTTGAGGGCGCGTATAATTTCCTCAAAATTGATTTTTCCTCGGCCCACACTTCTGAAGTTCCAAAAGCGTCGTGGATCGCCAAAAGGAATGTGACCTCCAAATACTCCAACTTGCTTTGGTGTGTCGCTCCAATAGACATCTTTCATGTGAACATGGAATATGCGATCAGAAAACTCGTAAATAAAATCAACGTAATCTACTCCCTGATATCCTAAGTGACTTGGGTCGTAATTGAAACCAAAAGCAGAATGATGATTTAAAGCCTCTAGCGCCTTGCGAGCCGAAAGAGTGTCAAATGCAATTTCGGTAGGATGCACTTCGAGTGCAAAACGAACACCTAGTTTTTGGTATTCATCTAAAATAGGGGTAAAACGACGAGCAAAATCTTTGTATCCTTCCTCAATGGTTGACTCCGGGAAAGGTGGAAAAGCATAAAGCAAGTGCCATATAGGGCTACCTGTAAAACCAACAACTGTATTCACCCCTAAAGCCTTAGCTGCTCTGGCAGTCAATATCAACTCTTGTGCTGCTCGCTGGCGAACCCCTTCTGGATCACCATCGCCCCAAATATGATCAGGGAGGATTGCCTTATGACGTTCATCAATTTGGTCGCAAACCGCTTGACCAACTAAATGAGTAGAGATGGTTTTCAATTGTAAATCGTGTTTTGCCAAAAGTTCTTTTATACCTTCATAGTAGGCAGCATCTGTTTGTTGCACATCCAAATGGTCGGGTAGTCCAAGCTCAAGGCCATCGTAGCCAAAGCTTTTTGCTTTAATACAAACATCTTCTAATGATAAATCTCCCCATTGGAGAGAATAAAGTGTTACTAATCTTGCCATAGCTTTATTTTTAAGATAATATACGTGATTTCACACAACTCGGTGTTCTTTTATTTAATCGTTATCGCATTAACACAAATATACGCCACTCTTATGGTTTAATCAAGATTTACGATTAGTATTTTTATTATTTTACATATTACAGCTGTTGTGTTTAAAAACATGTTTGATGATACTATCTATAACAATAGATTTGAAAAGATAGGCCCAATGAAAATCAACCTCTTAAGAATATTAAATGATAATTCCCAATCTCTTATTCTTGATGGATTTGGTGCTCAACCATTATTCATAAACAAACGTATTGATTAAATTTGAACGGAAACGTTAGACTACTTTTTTTATTGTCATATTTAAAATGTAAATTTGTGCTGAACTATGCTGCTCAAATGAAAACAAATAATAAACTTTGAGCACATAAAAAGTAATAATGAAGCGTATTAAACCAAAAGTTGAAATGAAAAAAATTGTCTTTCTATTTGTATTAGCTGCGTTAATGTCATGTGGTAATAAAAGTGATAATAATGATAAACAAAAACTATCAACGCAAATTCTATCCGATATAAACATTCAAAAAGTAGACAGTATGGCTCGTCAACTAATGAAGAAGGGCTTTTATGCAGGCTCGGGCTATCAAATGGTGTGGGCACGCGATTTGAATACTTTTATTGAGCTTTCAGTTGAAGAGTATGATAACGCAATTATTCGCGAAAACATACTCATGTTTTTTCATTTTCAGCAAGAAAATGGGGAGTTGTTGGATGGTTATGTTCCTCGTGAAGCTTTTACGTGGGGCGATCCCAATCCATACGATTCTCCTACAGCATTAAATCATATAGGGTTTAAAAACACAGTTGAAACAGACCAAGAAACTTCACTGATTCAAATTATTTATAAATACATAGTTAAAACGGGTGACAAAGCAATTCTTGACGAAATAGTGGCCGGAAAAACTGTTTATGCAAGACTTGTTTGGTCTGTAGAATACCTACTTGCAGAAAGGTTTTCCGATAAATATGGTTTAATTACGGGAGCTACAACTTTCGACTGGGGAGATGTGCAGGTAGAGAATGGAAATGTAGATACTGACGAATTTACACATTGGAGTATCGATGTCTATGACAATGCAATGTTTAGCATAGCCCTAGAAAACCTTTCGAATATGGCAGCAAACCAAGAGCAACAAAATAAATGGGGAAAACTATCTACAGAGATAAAAAACAATATAAAAAAACACTTGTGGGACAGTGATAATAACAAATTCATTCCCCATTTATATACCGAAAACTCGCCCTTCCCTGAAGATTTTGATGAAAACAAAATACATTACCACGGAGGCACAGCATTGGCCATTGAAGCTAGAGTACTAAACCGAGAAGAGATTGCAGCCGCGCTTGCTCACATGAAAAACAATGTTGCGCTTTCTGGAGCACCTTCTATTGGACTAACAGTATATCCTCCATATCCTAAAAAAGTTCTAGGAGAAGTCTCGGGTGATCTGTTCGATTCGTACATTTATCAAAACGGAGGTGATTGGACATGGTATGGCGGTAGAATAATACAGCAACTTATAGCCAATGGGTTTATAGAAGAAGCTTACGAATTGTCTAAACCAATGATGGAACGAGTTCTTGAAAACGATGGTTTTTATGAGTGGTACACAATTGATAATAAGCCATCAGGATCTGGAGATTTTAAAGGTTCGGCAGGAGTATTAGCCAAATCTATTGAAATGTTTTACGACTGGGCGCATAAAAATAAATAGTGTGGCAGTTGTATCTTTACTTTACTTTACCAAAACAAATAATCACTTTCAATTTAAGTAAAATTTTTCTCTACAGTATGAACACAAAAAAACATTTTATTTACTTATTGGCAATGGCCCTATTTTTTGTTGCTCCCACTGCATTTGCACAACAAAGCTTTGAAGAAGTAACATGGGAAGAATTGCAAGCTAGACCCTATCCACAGTGGTTTAAAGATGCTAAGTTGGGCATTTTTATACACTGGGGCGTATATTCTGTTCCTTCGTATGGTGGTGCAGAGTCTTATGCCGAGTGGTCGCTACTTGGTCTTAGAAATGGCAACAAAGACAGGGTCGAATTTGTAAAAAAGAACTTCGGCGAGGATTTTACCTACCGCGATTTTGCTCCACTTTTCAAAGCAGAGCTTTTTGATGCAGACGAATGGGCTACAATATTTAAAAATGCTGGAGCTAAATATATTGTATTGGTATCGAAACATCACGATGGATACGCACTGTGGCCAAGCAAATATGCTCCAGGGTGGAACAGTGTAGATGTAGGGCCAAAACGCGACATAGTGGGCGAGCTATCTGATGCTGTAAAGAAGCAAGCTATCAGATTTGGTCTATACTACTCGCTTCCAGAATGGAACAATCCGTTGCACTATTGGTATGAAGACCCACATGACTCTATAAAAAACTATGTTGACCAACACATGATTCCTCAGTTTAAAGAGGTAGTTGGCACATATCGCCCCGATCTTATTTTTACCGATGGCGAGTGGTACAACTCTGCCGAAGACTGGCATGCACGGCAGCTTATAGCATGGTACTACGATCTAGTGGGCCCCGATGCTATTGTAAACGATCGTTGGGGAGGAGGAGCCGATATTGGTTTTAAAACACCCGAATACAGCTCGGGGGGATTAAAAACTGATCGCCCATGGGCAGAAGTTCGTGGTCTTGGTCGCTCATTTGGTCTCAATCGCAACGAAAAGCTATCTGCTTATATGACTTCGAAAGAGCTCATTCATCTTTTTGCACGAACAGTAGCTTATGGTGGTGGATTAATCATTAATGTTGGCCCTGCTGCCGATGGCAAAATACCCTTGTTACAACAAGAACGTATTGAGGCATTGGGCTCGTGGTTAAAGATAAACGAAGAAGCCATCTATGGGGCAACCAAATGGGAGAAATCTGGTGAAGACAAACCAGTTGAATTGCAACGTATCGATTCGGAAGTAAATTTCAATTGGGTGCGAAACTCTCCTGGCTACCCAATTACTGAAGATAACTTTACAGCTCAGTGGAGTGGATTTATCAGACCCGATGCAACTAACGAATATACATTTTATGGAAACATTGATGGTGACGACGGTATTCAACTGACCATTGGCGACAAATTGCTATTCAGCAAATGGGATAGCAAAGAGACTGGAACTTTTTCTGAAGCAATGCGAGAAAATTCGGGAACCAACCTCAAAGGCAAAATACGACTCGAAGAAGGCAAGCTCTACCCTATCAAAATAGACTATAGCGAAAAGCAGATGGGTGCAAAAGCTATTATTTCTTGGCAAACAGCATCTCTGCCCGAAGAGGTTGTTCCACAAAAGAACCTGTTTTCTACTTCTAGTAAAAAAGAAGGCGACGGACTAAATGCTGTATATCAATCTATGCGTCAGCATATAGCTTACACCAAAAACAATGGCAACCTATATGCTATATGTTTTGAGTGGCCTGGAGCTAAACTTTCTTTGCATGTTCCTAACCCACCCCAAACATCAGAAATAAGCCTTTTGGGTAGAGAGGGATTGTTGCCCTGGTCGTATAAAAATGGTGAGCTAATCGTTGATTTATCAACAATTGAATACAACGAAATACCTAGCCATGAGGCTTGGACATTCAAGATAACAGAGATGAAATAATTTTATTCTATTACAAATCACAGAAAAAAGAGTAGCAGTTGATTATATATTTCAATCAACTGCTACTCTTTTTTAGGTCAAGAACAAGGAGTTAGACATACAGCTTAACCCATTCTTTTCTAATTGATTATTGTCTGGTATTAATAACCAAATTTGTTGGTTCAAAAGCTACACACTCCATGGTGGCGTTGGTATTTTTCTTTTTCTCGTTTTTCTTATCAACCATTTCCATATACATCATTAATCCGTTTTTATATTCTTCAGAGAATTTCTGCATAACTGGCGGTATGTTGGCGTGTTCACTTTTAAACATGTTTCCGAAGCCTGCTTCCATATCGGGAGCAATATAGATAGTAAATTTGTACTCCTCGTTTTCCATTTCGCGTCCAATGCAGTCATAACCTAGAAACTCTCGGTTGGGCAATTCTTTAAAAGTGTAATTGTTGTACATATCTGCATCCTCTTCCTCCACTGCATTGCTTAAATCCATTTCTGTGGCCATTGCCATACCATTCACATAAGTAAAGAGTGTTTTATTACCTTCGTCAAATACCATCGACATACTTATGTTTTTGTCTTCCCCCATACTCATTTTCATACCCATGTAGGGTTCTGTTTTGCTGAGATAGTAATCCATGTCAACTTCTCCTTCTTGGGTGCTCATTTTCATGGCATACCGATAATCGAAAATGTATGAAGCTGGCAATTTAGACATATCGACCTTCTTGCCCATCGGACTCATTATTGATCCAAAGTCGGGATTCAGCAATTTGTCCATAGCCTCGCCTGTTTTGTCTGCAGCTTTATCGGCCACCTTGTTGGCTGCTTTATCTATAACCAATTCCTCGGTCTTTTCCAAAACTCTTTTTTTCAACTTATTTAGAAACTGAGCTTTGGAATGGCTCACTCCAAAGCTAATGAGCAAAGCTGTAATAAATAATATTTTTTTTATCAAGTTACCTGTTTTTTCTGAGTTATCAATTTCATGCTTTCTATCTTATTTGCTTTTGGCGTGTTTTTTAATCGCTCTTTTGAGATTTTAATGATAACAAACTTGGCTGTTCTATACTATTTGACTGTTTATACATCTCATCAGTTCATCAATCTTAAATAGTCGTTAAATAGTCAATTGCGATTAATCATTTTGATAATATTAAAAGCTGTTTAAAAGCAATTTAAAACACAAACAGCTTATTATATGGATTAATGTAAACTTTTGATTTATAACAAGACAAATTGAATATTTGTTTTTAAAGAACTTCACTTTAACTAAATTGGTAAAATTCATACTTTTAGATGAGTAAAATAATATCACTAAAAATAAACTCACTGTATAGTGTCTTTCAGAAATCTGTTCCTTTTGTGTCTTTGATAAGAAAACGTCAAAGTCAACGCTTGTATCAATTTATAGAGCACTTATGTCTCGCGCCGTGGTAGGTTGAAATTGAGGATTTCCTTGAGCTCATTCCTGTGTTATAGAAGCGCAAAAAAATTCTCTATTGAACGACCTTTTAGCAGAGAATCAATCTGATTTCTACATATGAGAGCACCAATTTGAAAACCTGATTTCGAAAGTTCTAAACTATATCCCCCATTGATATGTTATAATAGATGTAGTTGATTATAAACAATCTACCACATCTAGAGAAATATATATTATAACATTTTAAACATACTATTATGGCTTATTATTTCAATACAACAATAACAGGAGATTTCGAATCAGTGAAAAAACGAGTAATTGCAGCACTAGAAAAAGAGGGCTTTGGCATTCTTACAGAGATAGATGTGCAGGCAACTTTTAAAAAGAAACTCGATGTTGATTTCAGAAAATATCAAATATTGGGGGCCTGTAGCCCTTCTTTTGCTCACAAAGCACTGAAAGCCGAAGACAAAGTAGGTACTATGCTGCCTTGTAATGTAATTTTGCAGGAACTAGATAATGGTCAGATAGAAGTAGCTACAGTAGATCCTAAAGCAAGCATGCAAGCCATCGAAAACAAAGAGCTGGCAAACATTGCAAGCGAAATAAGTAACAAATTGCAGAAGGTGGTTGCAGCTTTGTAAAAACTGAAGTTGCAGCGTTGTAAAAACTGAA
>CAYVLC010000135.1:0-7426 GCA_964452155.1 uncultured Dysgonomonadaceae bacterium | reverse complement strand
TACCTTTTTTTGAGGCTGTTACCAAAAAGGCCTGCAAATACATTGTAGGTGAAAGCCTTGAAAGAGCCCATAAATGATTCAACTATGTGGTAAGACGATGAGTTGGTCTCTCTGTCAATCAGTTTCATAAGCAGTTGTCCTTGGTTGCGTGTCAACCTTTTCATTTTAGGAGTATATGCATCTTTCAAGTGTTTTTCCATTTTCTCCAAATGCTTTTGTCTAGCTTTGTGGTCTGGCAATGTTTCCATATACTCATACGTCTCAATAATTATTTGAGAAACCTCTTTTGCAAAAGGCAAAGTCTTTTTCACATCGCGTATCAATCGGTTGTATTGCACCACTTCATGGGCTGTAGCGTGGCGTATTGGAGAGTATTTTATAAAATCGGTCAGATACATGCATGCTACCGTATCATTACCAATCACCACAGCTGTATATACATTGGGTGTGAGGTAGATAATCGGTTTTGAAGTATGCTCACCACCCGTAGTCAATTGCCGCTGTTGTGCAGAAATGGATGCCGACAGGAAGAGGAGTAGTAAAGAGAACCAAATTTTCATTATAGCATTCAATAGATTTAGACACACAAAGATAACTGCTACTTTTATTTGACGATATAAAAGCACGTTAAGTCTCGTTAATAACCCATTTGCTTTACAGAATGTTAAGTAAACACCTCTTTTCTATGATGTGGTAAAACATTTTCTTATTTAATGGTGTGTATATCCTTTCTGTATAGTAAAATATGTTTAACTTTGTCTATTTGTAAGAGATATGTATTCTACATCAAAAAATAAATAGCAAATTGGCTAACTAAATAAACAAACAACAATGGCATATTATCATCTGGGAGAACTAGTTCATAGAAGAGCAGAAGAATTTGGGAAAAAGACAGCCCTTAAGTATCAGACCAAAATGGCAAAGGGCAACTGGAAGAACATCTCTTGGAAGAGATTTTCGGAGCTGGTTTTGCAAGCTGCTCATGCTATGGCCGAGATGGGGGTTGAGCCAGGCGATAGAATTGGTATCTATTCTGAAAACATGGCCGAATATTTTGTTACAGATTTTGGAGCCTACGGCAATAGAGCGGTTATGGTACCTATGTATGCTACAGCATCTCCCTCGCAAGTAGAGTATATTGTAAACGATGCGCACGTGAAAGTTATTTTTGTAGGCGAGCAGTTTCAGTATAATCATGCCTACAAAGTGCAAGCAAGTAGTAAAATACTCAACAAATTGATAGTGTTTGATCGTAAAGTTGTACTTCATCGCGATGATAAGACATCTATGTATTTCGATGATTTTCTTGCCACTGGCCAAAACGCTCATGCTCAAGCTACTGTAAATGTACGCATGAAACAACTCAAAGATACCGACCTTGCAACTATCATCTACACATCTGGTACTACTGGTGTTCCCAAGGGGGTTATGTTGCTGCACAGTAGCTACAATCAAGCCAACAAAATACACGATATGCGTCTCACCAAAGTTTCTAGCAAAGATGTATCGATGTGTTTTCTGCCCTTGACACATATTTTTGAGAAAGCTTGGTCCTACTATTGTATTCACAAAGGTATGACTATTGCTATTAACAAAGATCCACGCAAAATACAGCTAACCATCAAAGAAATTAGGCCCACCCTCATGAGTAGTGTGCCACGTTTTTGGGAAAAGGTTTACACAGGAGTTAATGAACAGATAAACTCATCAGGAAAATTCATGCAAAAGGTCTTCAGGCATGCTATCGAAACCGGCCGCAGGCACAATCTCGACTATCGCAACGAAGTTATCAAGGCGCCTTTGTGGTTGTCAATCAAGTTTCAATTCTATAAAGCCACTATATTCTATCTACTCAAGCATGTTGTGGGTATCAATCGCGGCAATATATTTCCCTGTGCTGGTGCTCCCTTGTCCGACAATATCAATACCTTTCTGCAGTCTGTAGATGTTCATATTATATATGGTTATGGACTCACCGAAACAACTGCCACTGTTACCTGTTTCCCTTTCAAGGGATTCAAAATTGGCACTGTAGGTACCGTAATGCCCGAAGTGGAAGTGAAAATTGGCGACAATAGCGAGATTCTTATTAAAGGTCTCACCATAATGGATGGCTATTATAATAAACCCGAAGAAACAGCAGCCGTGTTTACTTCCGATGGATATTTCCGCTCTGGAGATGCAGGTTATTTTACCGACAACAACGAATTGGTACTTACCGAACGCATAAAAGACCTTTACAAAACATCTAATGGCAAATACATTGCTCCACAAATGATTGAAACTCGCCTCGGCGAAGACAATTACATAGACATGTTGGCAGTAATTGGTGACGAACGCAAGTTTGTAAGCGCACTCATTGTCCCCAACTACGAGGCACTCGAAAACTATGCACGCGATCACTCCATTTCTTTCTCTACACGAGAAGAATTGATAGATAATCAAGATATTAAAGATTTCATCTACGCACGAATCGAAATTAAACAAGTTGACTTTACTCCATTCGAGAAAATAAAGAAATTTGTTTTACTCCCTCGCGCCTTTACCATTGAAGATGGGGAGCTTACCAATACCCTTAAACTCCGTAGAAAAGTTATTTTAGAAAGATATAAGACAGAGATCGAGGAAATGTATGTTGAGTAAATAGAGCTCAAGAGTTATTGGTTTGAAAATTGAATGTACTAGAAATAGCTATTGCGCTCACTTGTAGCTACATGCGAGCTGTGTGTATTTTTTTTTGTGTACTGTACTACCCCTAAAGGTTACTTGCAAATATACATTGCTGTAAACAAGCAGATTATAAAGTATGCGCCT
Organism: uncultured Dysgonomonadaceae bacterium; assembly: GCA_964452155.1. GTDB lineage: Bacteria > Bacteroidota > Bacteroidia > Bacteroidales > Dysgonomonadaceae > UBA2632. The sequence continues at coordinate 4,612 of CAYVLC010000135.1, read as the reverse complement.
AGCCGGCACACCACATTTGCCCTATAACCAAAGGATTGAGAGGGGGGGGCTTAGAAACTTTACATTCAACCATTAAAGCTTCATTTTTTTTGTCGTACTCACGATAAGGAGGGGTGCTGAAGGATAGTATATGCAATACTCTAAAAGCATATATGTGCATGTTTTCAATATACATTATCAAGTCGTTCCAAGCAGCTATTGGTTGGTTCGTTCACCATTTTTGCTTTTCACTTTTCCATTTTCAATTTAATAGCTACCTTTGCATCAGCCTTTTTAAAACAAGCAAAAACTAGCAAAATATGGATTATAATTTCGGAAAGATAGAAAAAAAGTGGCAAGCCTACTGGGCAGAAAACCAAACGTATAAAGTATCAGAAGATTCATCTAAACCAAAGTACTACGTACTTGATATGTTTCCTTATCCATCAGGAGCTGGTTTGCATGTGGGTCATCCATTGGGGTACATTGCCTCCGACATCTTTTCGAGATACAAACGTTTGCAGGGTTTCAATGTATTGCACCCTATGGGATACGATGCCTATGGCCTTCCTGCAGAGCAATATGCCATACAAACGGGACAACATCCTGCCATAACTACCGATAAAAACATAGCGCGCTATCGTCAGCAACTCGACAAGATTGGGTTTTCTTACGATTGGGATCGCGAAATTCGTACCAGCGACCCCAACTATTATCAATGGACACAATGGGCTTTTAGCCAAATGTTTAATAGCTACTACGACACGCAGTTGCAGCGCGCCAAACCAATAGACCGACTAGAAGGTCATTTTAGAATGCGCGGCACAGAAAACATACATGCTGCTTGTACAGAGCAAATGGACTTTACGGCCGAAGAGTGGAACATAAAATCGAAAAAAGAACAGCAAGAAATTCTAATGAATTATCGTATTGCTTATCTGGGAGATAGCTTGGTCAACTGGTGTCCCAAATTGGGTACAGTGTTAGCCAACGATGAGGTGAGCGAGGGTGTCTCCATTAGAGGGGGCTTTCCGGTAGAACAAAAGAAAATGCGCCAATGGTGCCTACGTGTATCTGCCTATGCCGAGCGCCTGTTGGAGGGATTGGACGAGCTAGATTGGTCTGACTCTCTCAAAGAGACCCAACGCAACTGGATAGGGCGTAGCGAAGGGGCAGTCATTCACATCCCACTTCAAGAAAGCGAAGAGAGAAACGATAGGGTAGATGCCGCACAATCTGAAAACGACACACACGATCACGAGGCCGTACAACTGCTCTGGAAATTTCTGAAGAACAAGCAATTGGGCTTTAGGATGAAGAAGAACTATAAGATTGGCGACTTTATTGCCTCGTTTTTTAACCGAGACAAAAGCGTAATCGTTACAATCGAAACTGATGCAACGCTCTCACAAAAAGAGAAAGATGAACTTATTGTTACACAAAGCAAACTCAAACTGGGTGGCTTCAGCATACTCTCCTTTACAGAGGCCGAGGTGCGGGCCAATGCAAAAGCTGTAGCACAAACCATTAAGACGTTTGTAGATGAGGTGCCAGCAGCCATTACTCCAGTAAGCAAAGAGTCGGACAACGAGGCGATATCGGTATTTACCACCCGTCCCGACACAATTTTTGGCGTCACCTTTATGGTGCTAGCTCCAGAAAGCGAGTTGACAGACACACTCACCACTGCAGCACAATACGATGCAGTGCAAGCCTACATAATAGAAACGCATAAGAAAACCGAACTCGATCGTATTACGGACAAAAAAGTGAGCGGTGTTTTTTCTGGCTCTTATGCCACGCACCCATTCACTGGCCAACCAATGCCCATCTGGATATCAGACTATGTATTGGCTGGCTACGGCACCGGCGCTATTATGGCTGTGCCTGCACACGATAGCCGCGACTATGCTTTTGCTAAGCATTTCGACCTACCAATTATTCCACTAATAGAGGGTTGCGATATATCAGAAGAGAGTTTCGATGCCAAAGAGGGCATCATGATCAACTCCGATTTCTTGAACGGACTACCCGTTGCAGAAGCTATAAACAAAGCTATAGATGAGATCAGTAAAAAAGAATTGGGCTATAGCCAGGTCAATTATCGTCTGCGAGATGCTACATTCTCTCGTCAGCGCTATTGGGGCGAGCCATTTCCTATCTATTACGAAGACGGAATGCCATATACACTTGGCGACGACAAGCTACCACTCGAATTGCCCCCAGTTGACAAATTCTTGCCTACTGAAACTGGCGAGCCACCTTTGGCACGTGCCAAGGATTGGGTCTCTGATGATGGGTTTCCCTTAGAAACCTCTACCATGCCTGGTTTTGCAGGTTCGTCTGCCTATTATTTGCGCTACATGGACCCCCACAACCAGCAAATGCTCGTCTCGCAAGAGGCCAATCACTACTGGCGCAATGTAGATTTATACATAGGTGGCACAGAGCATGCCACCGGTCACTTGGTCTATAGTAGATTCTGGAACAAGTTTTTATTCGATTTAGGTGTAGCATGCGAGGAAGAACCCTTCAAGAAGTTGGTCAACCAAGGCATGATTCAAGGCCGCAGCAACTTCGTATATCGCATCAAAGATACCAACATGTTTGTTTCGCTTGGTCTCAAAGATCAGTACAATACAACTGCTATTCACGTAGATGTTAACATTGTGCATCACGATGTATTGGACATAGAGGCATTCAAAAACTGGAATCCGGAATACAAAGATGCAGAGTTTATCCTCGAAAATGGAAAATATATATGTGGTTGGGTAGTAGAAAAGATGTCAAAATCTATGTACAATGTGGTCAATCCGGATGATATTGTAGATAAGTTTGGTGCAGATACGCTACGCCTCTACGAGATGTTTTTGGGCCCACTGGAACAATCAAAACCTTGGGATACCAATGGTATTGATGGTGTGCACCGTTTCTTACGCAAAGCATGGAGTCTGTTTCATACCAACAACCTATTTGATGTGAACGATGCAGAGCCAACAATGGCAGAATATAAAGCACTCCATAAACTAATTCAAAAAATATCGTACGATATTGAGCATTTTTCATTCAATACATCTGTCTCTGCCTTCATGATTTTTGTAAACGAACTCATTTCGCTCAAAAGTAATAATGGCAACATTCTTAAAGAGTTTCTTATATTGTTAGCACCTTTTGCACCACATATTGCAGAAGAGTTGTGGCACGCCATGGGTAATGAAGAGACAATTTTTGATGCCGAGTGGCCTACACTCAATGAGGAGTACCTCAAGGAAGATACCTTTAAATATGCTATTTCTTTTAACGGCAAAGTGCGCTATACATTAGATTTTGCGGCCGATGCAAGTAGTCCGGAGATCGAAGAAACGGTGCTAAACCATCCTAACTCCTCAAAATGGATTGCTGGCAAAACACCTAAGAAAGTGATTGTAGTGCCAAAGAAAATTGTAAATATTGTTCTTTGATACAGATACGAAACATGCCATAAGAGACAAGGAGCTAGAGAAGTACTAGTAGCACAAACCGCTTGTTGCAGATGAAAACGCAATTCGTGGCCACCTCTACAGTACACTACAGTAAAAGATGGCCGTTTTATGAGCAAAAAAACTGTGAACACCTCTGCAGTAGGCAATATCTGCGTTCTAATCAGTTGTTGTGCCGGAGTAGAAACCAATATATATATAAACCGTTCTAAAAAGTAAAAATTAATTCTCAAAAAAAATGAATCTACAGAAAAAGTATTTAAAATCATTCTATTGGCGAGACTATATAGTGATTGTTTTAGGACTTATCCTATACTCCGTGGGTCTCACTGGTTTTCTCATCCCTTACAAAATTGTGATGGGCGGATTGGGTGGTGTCTCTCTTCTGATTAAATACTCAACGGGGTTTCCTCTGTGGCTCTCATTTATCACCATCAATTCCGTGCTACTTCTATTTGCTTGGTTCATTTTGGGGCGTAAGTATGTTTTTAGTACACTTTTTAGTTCAGTTATGCTCACCATTTTGCTCAATCTTACAGAGCGGTTCATTACCGAGCCTCTTGTGAGCAACGATACAATGGCCATTGTCATTGGTGCCATCTGTTGTGGTATTGGCCTGGGCATGGTGCTCTCTATGAATAGCTCTACTGGTGGCACCGACATTATTGCAGCTGTCATCACAAAATATCGTTATCTGAGCATGGGGCGTGTACTTATGTATATCGACATTTTTATTGTACTCAGCTCTTACTTGCTTTTTCAAAGTATCGAGAAAATTATTGTTGGATTTGTCATTAGTTCTGTTATCTACTATGCCGTAGATATGGTTATTAACGGGTCGCGGCAATCTGTTCAGTTTTTTATATTCTCGCCAAAGTACGACGAAATTGCTTCGCATATCAATTCTGAGTTAGGACGTGGTTGTTCTGTAATTGATGGGGTAGGTTGGTACTCAAAGCAGCCTCAAAAGATAGTTTTGGTAATGGCCCGTAGTAGCGAATCTACCTCTATCTTTCGTTTGGTGCAGCGCATAGATAGCGATGCATTCATAACCCAATCAAATGTGTCGGGCGTGTATGGCAAAGGGTTTGAGGCTATGCGTAAATAATTGCAGATTGATTTCTCTTAGTTTTGAGAGTTTGAGACCTTATTGT
>CAYVLC010000134.1:0-7483 GCA_964452155.1 uncultured Dysgonomonadaceae bacterium | reverse complement strand
ATTTAACAAAAGGACACAACGATAACTTATCGTGCAGAGTGGTAGATTTGTTTTCGCCTATAGGTTTTGGACAGCGTGGCCTTATTGTGGCTCAACCCAAAACAGGAAAAACAATGCTGTTAAAGGATATAGCCAATGCTATTGCCGACAATCATCCAGAGGCATACATGATTATCTTGCTCATTGATGAGCGCCCAGAAGAAGTGACAGATATGGAACGCAGCGTAAACGCTGAAGTTATTGCTTCTACTTTTGATGAACCTGCCGACAGACATGTTAGAATTGCAGAAATTGTGCTCAACAAAGCCAAAAGGCTGGTAGAGTGCGGACACGATGTTGTAATACTTCTTGACTCCATTACTCGTCTGGCACGTGCATACAATACTGTACAACCAGCTTCTGGAAAAGTACTCTCGGGTGGCGTAGATGCAAATGCGCTGCACAAACCAAAGCGTTTCTTTGGTGCTGCACGTAACATCGAAAATGGAGGTTCGCTCACCATTATTGCAACTGCCCTTACAGATACAGGTTCTAAAATGGATGATGTAATTTTTGAAGAGTTCAAAGGAACAGGAAATATGGAACTTCAATTGGATAGAAAACTATCTAACAAGCGTATATTCCCAGCCGTTGACATTATTGCTTCAAGCACTCGTCGCGAAGACTTGATTCTATCTGAAGATATGCTGAAACGCATGTGGGTGTTGAGAAACTTCTTGGCTGATATGAATTCGGGCGAGGCAATGGATTTCTTACTTACACGTCTGCGAAGGACTGTAAATAACGAAGAGTTTCTTGTGTCGATGAACGACTAGATAGTAGTTATTAAAGAAAAGAGCAAAACTCTAGTATGCTCTCTCTCATAACTACATAATAAAATAACAAAAGCAACATTCGCTATCATACGAATGTTGCTTTTGTTGTTTTCACATTTCTCTTGTCGATCAATTATATAAGGGCCAGCACGAAATGTAGAATTATGTTTTAGGATCAAAGAAAGGATATTCTTTTACGGCCAAATACTCATTGTCTAGCAATTGTCTTTCAGAAGTTGTGAACTCATTTCCTACAATTTCCTCAATGTGATCTACACAGAAAGCAAAGTTTCTGAAATCTCCTGGAGGTATAATCACATCGGCTCCTTTATTGAAAGTATATTTAAGGGCAGCAATACCTAACTCTACATTGCTTACGTCAATAGGCTTGCACCAAGATTTTGGATATTGATTACGGTCATCACCATCAATCCATTTACGATGCGTAAGTGCTTTTATAGCAATCACTCCCACACCACTACGTTTTGCTTCATTTGCCACACCTGCGCCCCATCCATCGCGCATATCCATTTGCCAATTCAATGGAAACATTACTGTATCGAAATCATACATAGACATTGCTCTCAAAGCTTGCGTTTGCGAATGTGCCGAAAATCCAGCTTTACGTATGCGTCCACGCTGTTTCTCTTTTTGAATCATCTCCATTACTCCATTCGCACCAAAAGCTTTATCTACATCTTCTGCCGTTGTCAAACTGTGCAATTGATATACATCAAAATAATCTGTGTGAAGCAAACGTAGCGACTCCTCAAACTCCTTCTCTGCACCTTCTCTATTGCGCTCAGTTGTTTTAGATGCCAAGTAGATATCTTTTCGGAAGGGTTGAATAGAAATACCAAGTTTCTCTTGTGCATCTCCATAAGATGGAGCAACATCAAAGTAATTGATTCCTCTATCACGCGCCCATGCAACATAATTATTGGAAGCCTCCTGCCCATCGCGCATCGAAACAATCCCTCCATATACAACAGGATAGACTTTGAATCCGGTTTTTCCTAATTGTCTTTTAATTGTTGCTCTCTTAGGTGCATAAAGAATATCGGCAGATGTACCCAATACCTTATTAGATGCTCCAATAGCAATAGCCCCAACCATACTTCTTTTAATAAATTCTCGTTTATTCATTTTGCTGTTCTATTAAAATAATGAGCCTTATTTTTTTGCAATTCTATATAGCCTGCCTTCATCAGTCACAGCATAAAGAGCACCATCTCTCCCCATGCCAATATCACGAATGCGTTGGTTTTCTTTTTCTAGCAATCGCTCTTCGCCTACTACCTTATTGTCTTTTATAACAATTCGGGCAATATGTTTACTATTTAAACCCCCTATAAACAGATTATTTTCCCATTCAGGAATATCGCTGGCACTATAAAATGTCATACCACTAGGCGATAGCACTGGGTCCCAATAGTAAATGGGTTGCTCCATTCCTTCTTTTTGTGTCAATCCATCACCCACCTTACTACCACTATATTCTATACCGTAGCCAATAGTTGGCCAACCATAATTCTTGCCTGCTTTTATCAAATTAATCTCATCGCCTCCACGTGGGCCCATTTCGCTCAACCACAACTCGCCAGTTACTGGATGAATATCCAATCCTTGTGCATTGCGATGACCATAAGAATAAATTTCGGGCAGTGCATCAGCAGTATTTATAAATGGATTTCCTGCAACAGGTTTGCCCTCGGTGGTAATATATACAACCTTTCCGTAACCATTGTTTAAAAGCTGAGCTCCTGGCCGTGTTCTCAAATCCGATCGCTCGCCTGTAGAAACAAAAAGATTGCCTTTTTTATCAAATACTAAGCGGCTACCAAAATGCATGCTATTATCGAAATAGGGTATGGCACGAAAAATAATCTCAAAGTTCTCTATCTTGCTTTCATCGGCCGATAATTTACCTCTTCCTACGGCTGTAAGCGATCCTTCTGATTTAATCTTAGAGAACTCTGCCAAAGTAAAATAAAGCATACGGCTTGTTTCGAAGTCAGGAGCAGCTACTACATCAAGCAGTCCGCCTTGCCTGCGACTATCTACTTCTGGAAATCCTTTAATGGCACCGCCCACCACTCCAGCTGTCGTAGCAATGCGGAGTACTCCAGCCTTTTCCGTTATTACTAATCGTCCGTCTGGAAGCGATGCAACTGCCCATGGATTTGATAATCCTTGCGCTATTACTTTCACTTCATACGGGGTTTTTGTTTTCACACCATTTATTCGGGTTTGTCCTTCAAATGCAGGCTTGTAATCTGCATTGGGCGCCTCGATTTCAACTGGCGGATAAATAGAATCTGTCTCGTTGGGTGTTTCGTTTGGAGTTTCCACCACAGGTTCTTTATCAGTATTATTATCAGTTTGTTCTTGACAAGAAGCAGTAAAGGTGAAAGCCAAGAGTAAGAAAAGGAGTATTAAATGTTTCATCTTGTTTTTCAATTAATTTTCAACAGTTTTCTTTATAACACGTTATAAAAGAAATGGTTTAAGAAATTCTAACCGCATGACTCTATTTTTAAATATTTTGGGATTCCTCAAAATTATATTAACTTACACGCTCAATAAATCAAACACACACAATGCACCCCGACAAAAGCTACAATAATTACGAACAGACGCCCATCATTTTTAGCATTCAAGAAGCTAGCCATTTATACATACGCCTGTTGGGGGTGCTTTTAATAGCCGTAGTTGTGCCCTTCATTTTTGTGCACTTTCAATCGTTCGTCTCTTATTTTTCAGATTTCAGTTGGTTCATGTTTTTGCAAGATTGCTTCTTATTTATCGCAATTATACTCCTCGGAATTGTTCTTCATGAAGTCATTCATGGCCTTACATGGGCACTCTTTGTAAACAAGCGATTGCGAGCCATTAAGTTTGGAGTAATGTGGAGATACCTCACCCCCTATTGCCACTGCAAAGGCTACCTGAGAGTAAAACATTATATTGCTGGAGTCATTATGCCTGCTATTATTCTGGGAGTGATCCCTACACTTTGGGCTTTCATTACTGGCAATGTTATGCTATTTTTTCTAGGAATATATTTTATTGTAGCAGCCAGTGGCGATTTTCTTGTAATATATCTACTTCGTAATGAGCATAGTAACAGCTACGTAAGAGACCATGAAACACAACCAGGATGCATTGTTTACAAAATAAATAACCCAAATATAGACTGAGTCAAACAAAAAACACTTATCTTTGTTTTATAATTACGACAGGGGTGCCCAACTAATCGGGCTGAGATCACACCCAATTAACCTGATCCAGATAATGCTGGCGTAGGGAAAATGAAAAAGCTGATGAAGCTTTTTTTTGGTTATTCTCTTTTAAAACATCCCCTTTTTTATTTCACTAACTTATGCTCATACAACAACTATGAGCACCAATAAAATTAATTGAAAATGAGAAAGGTTATCTTGGCACTTATGGTGCTTATCTCTTTACACAGTCAAGTTTCGGCACAAGCGCAAGCCGATAGTTTATCAAATGTCCAATTAGAGGAGGTTGTTGTATCGGCTACACGAGCTGGCAAAAACACTCCCCTCTCTTACTCCAACATTGGCCAAGCGCAACTAAAAAAGAACAACACCGCACAAAACATTCCTGTAGTGTTGCAAACTCTCCCTTCCTTAATAGCTATCACCGAAGGCGGAACAGGTGTAGGCAACACATCATTGAGAATCAGAGGCACAGATGCCACACGCATAAATGTGACACTTAATGGAGTGCCCCTCAACAACCCCGAAAGCCAAGAGGTTTATTGGGTAAATCTACCCGACTTATCTAGCTCTCTGCAAAGCATTCAGGTGCAACGTGGTGTTGGCACTTCTACCAATGGATCTGCTGCTTTTGGTGCAAGCATGTCGCTCCAAACTGTTGGATCTACTTCCAATGCTTATGGCGAAGCTTCTACGGCTGTAGGCAGTTATGGCACATTCACTTCTTCTATTGCCGCTGGCACAGGCTTGCTTAATAATGGATTGGCATTGGATGCTCGCTACTCAAAAGTATTGAGCAATGGCTATATCCGCAATGGCAAAGTAGATCATACCAATATCTTTGCATCACTCTCGCATTATGGTCAGAAGCAACTACTGCGCCTCACTTATATAAACGGCACGCAGCACACAGGCATTACTTGGAATGGTGCATCGCCTGAGGATATAAAAGAATATGGCCGTAAGTATAACAGTGCGGGTATATATAAAGACGATGCTGGCAATATCCGTTATTACGACAACGACACCGACAACTACTACTCTCACATCTTGCAACTAATGCTCACCCGCGAGTTGACCCAAAAACTATCTATGAATGTGAGCCTAAGCTACACCAATGGGTATGGATATTACGAAAACTATCGCTCTGGAAGTGATATGACAAAAGGAGACAAGTACTCGAAATATGGACTGGACAATCAAACTGTAGATGGCGTTACATACAAATCATCGCAAATGATTCGTCGCAAACTACTTTCAAACAACTTTTATGTTGCCAATTTCTCGCTCAACTACAACCTAAATCCTGTGCAACTTATATTTGGTGGCTATTGGAGCGATTTCGATGGAAGCCATTATGGTCGTTTGCCATGGATACAGTACAACAACGACATTGCCGAAAACCACGAGTGGTATCGCAACGAGGGCAACAAACAGGAGATCAACTTTTTTACCAAAGCTGATTATCAGCTAAACGATAAAATCTCACTATTTGCCGACCTTCAGTATCGTTACATCGACTACCGAATAACTGGTACTGACGATGATGCAGAAGACTTGACCAGCAACCACTACTACAGCTTTATGAACCCAAAGGGTGGTATTTTTTACAGACCCAACAACAATAGCGCATGGTATGCATCTGTAGCAGTAGGACAACGCGAACCTTTGCGAACAGACCTAAAAGATGCGGTAAAGAAAAATGCGAAGAAAACAATTGAGCCCGAAAGAATGATAGACTACGAGTTGGGATATCGCTACACAAACAACCGCGGAATGCAGCTTGCAGCCAACTTCTACTATATGGACTACAACAACCAAATGGTGCAAACTGGTAAGAAAAGCGATTCAGGATACAACATTATGGAAAATGTGAAAGATAGTTACCGCACAGGTATAGAGCTAGAAGCTCAAGTTCCTATTTCGCCAAAATTCATTGTTGCGGCAAATGCTACCATCAGCAAGAATATCATAAAAGATTATACGGCATACTACGATTACTATACCCCCGATTATGGAGAAGAGTTAAAACAAAAAGAGGAGTTCTATGATGAAACAGATATCTCCTTCTCTCCCAACCTAGTTGGAATGGGCAGCTTAACTTACGTGCCAATAAAAAACATGTCGTTAAACCTGATGGGTAAATACGTAGGCAAGCAATACTACGACAACACCACCAATGATGAAAACTCGCTAGATGCCTACTTTGTGAGCAACTTTGTTGCAGGCTATACCCTCAACATGACGGGTGTTGGAAGTATCGACCTCCAGTTCATGGTCAACAACCTGTTCAACAAAAAATACATTGCAAACGCTTGGGTAAGTACAACAAAGTTTAATGATGATAGCGAGAAGATTTACAAAGGACTATTTCCACAAGCAACACGCAATTTTATGGGCCGAGTTACGCTTAGGTTCTAATCACATCTCTAACAATATCAACCAATGGATATTTCTCAATTAATAAATGCAATAGACCCTCTTGAGTTTGTAGGCCTCATTATTGGTTTGCTATATCTCTACTTAGAGTATAAAGCCAATATATGGTTGTGGCCTGTGGGGGTAATAATGCCTTTGGTATATATAGTTATTTTTTATCAAAGTAAGTTTTATGCCGATATGGGCATCTATGTCTATTATTTCTTTGCGAGTATCTATGGTTGGTACATCTGGTCTAAATCTATCAAACAGACCCACCAAGTGCTTATCTCGCACCTCCCCATTAGATATTTAGCCAAACTTACAGCCATATTCCTGGTTACATTTGCAGTCATAGCATTTATACTTATCCGTTTCACAGATAGTCCTGTGCCTTATGGCGACAGCTTTACCACCACCCTTAGCATACTTGCTATGTGGATGCTTGCCCACAAATACATTGAGCAATGGTTGCTCTGGATAGTAGTGAATATAGTATCTACAGGATTGTACTTTTGGAAAGGGCTCGACACTACAGCCGTGCTGTTTATTGTCTATTCTATTATTCCTGTTTTTGGGTACATGAAGTGGAAGAAGATAATGAGGAGTGAGGTGGTGTGAGATGTGAACAGAGACAGGTAGTATAATATCTACAGTGCCTGTAGAGGCGTCATGCTTTGCGACTCTGAAATACCTATACCACCCTTGTAGGGATAGGTCGCGACCTGTCCTTTTTCTGCTCGCGATTTCCAAACCCTTCGAGAGGCTCAGGCTCCATTGCTTTCACAAGCATACAGACAATCACTTATGTTGTTTGTACCAACTACGTCCCTCAAAAAAACTTCGCACCTCACACCCTACCGCTACCACTAGATCTTTACTTTGTTTTAGCTTTGATGTATCTAGTGGCTCACCATTTTGCTCTTTGGTTCAATTATGTATCAATTTTTTCTACAAAAACAGATAAATTGGTAGCTCGCGTAGTACTACATTTGGCGTTTCGAAGTT
>CAYVLC010000133.1:0-7491 GCA_964452155.1 uncultured Dysgonomonadaceae bacterium | reverse complement strand
AAACTTTATAAACCCCTGTTATTCCTCACTACGTGTCGGAATGGCAGGGATTTATCTTAACTCTTTATTCTTTATTCCAATCCTGGGCATCAATATTCAAGAGATGTTTCACAAAGAAATCGCGCCGTTTTCTCTCACCATACTTTCCACCCGAAGTATGTCTCTCACCGGGTAGCATAACAAACTCAAACTCTTTGTTGTGCTCAATCAATTTATCTACCACCTGCAATGTGCTTGATGGATCTACATTATTGTCCATTTCTCCGAGAATAAGCATGAGGTTTCCTTCCAAAAGATGAGCGTTTTCTACGTTGGAGCTTTCAATATATTCTTGTCCAATGGGATAACCCATCCATTGTTCGTTCCACCACATTTTGTCCATCCTGTTGTCGTGGCATCCACAGGAAGAAACAGCAACTTTGTAAAATTGTGGGTGAAATAGTAGAGCACCTGTAGAGCTTTGTCCACCAGCCGATGTGCCATAAATACCCACTCTTTCTATATCCATTTCGGGATATTTGGCTGCTGCAGCTTCAATCCATTTTATACGATCTGGAAAACCTGCATCTTTCAGGTTTTTCCAGCACACATCGTGAAATGCTTTTGAACGATTGGCTGTACCCATACCATCTATCAACACGGTTATAAAACCTAGCTCGGCCAGTGCACTGCCGTTGTGCTCTATAGAAAAAGATTTTGGAACAAACGAATCATGCGGACCCGCATAAATATATTCGATAACTGGATATTTCTTATTTGGGTCAAAGTTGGTTGGCCTAATGATAATGCCCCATATATCTGTCTCTCCATCTCTGCCTTTTGCGGTAAAGACTTCGGGTGCTTTCCAGCCAGCTGCTACAGCTCCTGCAATATCTGGCTGCATTTTAGGCCTGAAAACTACATTACCCTCTTTTGAGAGAGAGCGCACAACAACGGTGGGGGGCAAATCTACTCTTGAATATGAGTCAAGCATATATTCATAGTCTGAAGTAAATGTTGCAATATGATTGGCATTTTCGGGGGTGAGGCATACAATTTTTCCATTGTCGATATTCAGGGAGTAATATTTCTCGAAATAGGGGTCTTCGCCTGCATCCATGCCGCAAGCTTTAAAAATGAGGGTTCTTTTTTCGTTGTCCACATTTACGACCGACTTCACTACCCAATCTCCCTTGGTGAGTTGTTTTTTTACTTTACCCAGCTTGGTGTCTATTAAATAGATGTGTCTCCATCCATCTCGCTCTGATATCCAGAGGAGCTCGCTCCTATCTTCAAACCAATGCTTATAGAGCATTCTATAGTAAATGAATGTAGGGTTTTTTTCATCTACAATGGTGCGAAGCTTTTGTGTTGACAGGTCGGCATTATATACGATGTATTGCTGGTGTCCTCGTCTATTATAATCGAATGTAAAAGAGTCGCTCTCTTTGTTCCATCTAATATCTGTTATGTTGTATTGCATTTCGGCGTCGGGCAAGTCAAAGTAGATTGCTTTTTTCTCTTCCACTAAAAATGCTACTGGGCGCCTTATTGCCAGCGCATCTCCAGGTTTTGCATAATCCCAGGTTTCTGTCTTTGGTTGTAATTGATCTTTAGGAGACGAAGAGGTGAGAAGCAGTTTTCTGTCTCCACCGGGGCGGTACTTGAAACTAACTATTTTTTTTGAATCTGGCGACCAGTATATGTTTGAAGAGTAGTATTCCGATGGAGATCCATCGTTGCTCAGTTTTGTCTTCTGGCCCGTGGCTTTATCTTTTATCCAAAGATTTCCTTCCGATATATAGGCATCTTTTTTTCCATCGGGAGAGGCGACTTCTTTTTCTGAATCTTCCTTAGATGCACTGCCCCAATATCTGCTAGTATTATTAACCCTGTCTGCTTTTTCTTTAACGGAGTAGTTGTTGAGGTCTATATAATACTCTTTGTTGTGCATTTTGAAATAGAGAGAGTCTAGCTGTTTGCTCAGCGTTACTTGGTTGATTGGCAGCTTGTAGGGTTCAACCTTTTTGCCCAACGTATTGGCAAGAGAGTCTGCCAGTCTTTTTTGATTGAAGGCACTATTCAATGTCTCTTCTTTTGCATCAATTAGATAGTACTGGGTTCCTTTGGGAGTATTGGTTTGGTACGTAAAGTAGTGTGAGCTATCTACTGCTTTGGTGTTGGTTGCTCCATAGTAATACTTAGAGGTGAACAACTCTTTGTAGTTGTCGGCTCTTTTATAAAGGTTGCTCATGTTTTGCGCAAATATGCAACATGGCCATAGTAGTAACAAAAGAGGGATAATAAATCTGTGTTTGCTCATATTGAATTAAAAATAAAAAAAGAATTGTGTTATTAGTTTTTAGAAAGATTCGTGTTCGGTACGCATAATGATTTCGTTTTGCAACTCTTCGCCCAAGTCGTTGAAGTAGTCACTATACCCTGCAACACGCACTATCAAATCTTTATGCTTTTCGGGTTGCTTTTGCGCTTCGCGTAGTACATCAGCATCCACCACATTAAACTGAATGTGATGCCCGTCCATTCTGAAATAAGAACGAATAAGGTGCACTACACTTTCGCAACCCTTCTCGGTAGAAAGAAGCGATGGCGTAAATTTCTGGTTCAATAGCGTGCCCCCAGTTTTTACCTGATCTAGCTTGGCTGCAGATTTTATTACTGCAGTGGGTCCGTTTACGTCGGCCCCCTGAACGGGCGAAATGCCTTCGGAGAGGGGCTGTTTGCTTTTTCGTCCATCTGCAGAAGCACCCATTACACTGCCAAAATATATATGACATGTAGTTGGAAGCATATTGACACGATAATGGCCTCCGCGAGGAGTTTTATGGCCATTGATAGAGTTGTAGTATGTATCGAAAACTGCAACCTCTTGTTCATCTGCATAGTCATCATCGTTGCCATATTTGGGTGTTTTATAGATGAGTTGATACTGCAACTCCTCGAAGCCTACAAAGTCTGCATCGAGTGCCCTTAGTAGCTCGTGCATGGTAAGGGTTTTTTGGTCAAACACATTGTAGCGAATAGCCGTGAGCATGTCTGTAATACTGCCAAGGCCTACTCCTTGTATGTAACTACTGTTGTATCTTGCGCCCCCACACATATAGTCTTTGCCTTGTTGTATGCAATCTTCTATCAACACAGACAAGAATGGCACAGGCATGTTGCGCATGAATATTCGTTCAATTATATTGTTTCCGATAATTTTGATGTTCATAAAATGCGCCAATTGGGCTTCGAAGGCTGCGTACAACTCATGGTAACTCTTGAAGTGGATAGGATGGCCAGTTGGCAAACCAATTTGTTTGCCTGTGCGTTTGTCGAACCCATTATTGAGGGTGAGTTCAAGAATCTTTGGGATGTTGAAATAGCCTGTAAGTATGTATGCCTCTGTACCAAATGCTCCTGTTTCTACACAACCAGAGCAACCACCATTGCGTGCATCTATAATGTTTTTCCCGGCATGAAGCATTTGCTGAATCAATCCATCGGTATTGAATATTGAGGGTTGTCCAAATCCGGTTTTTACAATATCAACGGCACGGCGCACAAACTTGTCAGGATTCTTTTTGCTTATTTGAACCATAGAGCTTGGTTGCAATATGCGCATTTCCTCTATTACATCGAGCAGGATATACGACATTTCGTTCACAGCATCGGTGCCATCTTCTTTTACACCTCCTATATTTATGAGAGAAAAGTCGGTATAGGTATTGCTCTCTTGAGCTGTCACCCCCATTTTTGGTGGCGAGGGATGGTTGTTGAATTTCACCCAGAATGATTGTAGCTGTTCTACAATATCTTCTTTTGTAGCAGTGCCATTCTCCATTTCCTCTGTGTATAATGGATATAGATGTTGGTCTAAGCGGCCAGGATTGAACGAGTCCCATGGATTCAACTCAGTAACAACGCCAAGGTGAATAAACCAGTAGTGCTGTAGGGCTTCGTGCACATTGGTAGGCGCATGAGCGGGAACTCTGCGGCATATATGTGCCATCTTTTCGAGCTCTGCTTTTCGCTTCGAATCTTTTTCTAGGGTTGCTAGCTCATCCAATTTGTTTGCATGTCGTTCGGCAAAATGAATCATGGCGTGGCACACTATCTCCATAGCCCTCAATTCGTCTGCTTTATCTAGGCTGTCAAGATCATTTATCATGTCAAGATTGCCCCGTGCAGCACGAATTTCGTCAATAAGGTCGAGTAGCCCCGATTGGAACATCTTCTTACCTAGAACTGTATGCCCTGGGGCACGTTGCTCTTGAAACTCTGTAAAAACTGCAGCTTCGTATGCCTCTTTCCACTCCAATGGAAGGGCTGCAAAAATCTTATCGCGATTGGAACGACCCTTCCAATAAGGAATTATTATTTCCTCATAAGCCTTCAGGGTCTCCTCGTCCGATTTGAAATAAACCTTCTTTCGGTTGTGCAATATTTTTAAATCGTCAATTGAATGGATGCATATCTCGGGGTAGGTGGGTGTCATTTTAGGGCCTGGGCCACGTTCGCCTACAATTAGTTCGCCTTCATTAATGCAGATAGCTTTATGCTCTAAGATATATTTAAAAGATAGAGCCCGCTGCACTGGAATAGGCTCTGAGTTGGCTATTCCCGATTTGTAAAACTCGGTAATCAAAAGTCCGCGCTCGGCCGAGAGCCTATTCTCGGCAGTGAGACTTTGTTCTCTCAATTTTTTTATTCTTTCTGTCATCATGTCATCAAACTATTATAAACCCTTTGTTACTTAAATACTCTTTTAGTGGCAATATATCGGCGTTGGTCAAACTTCTTTGGTCTCCCATTTCATAGTTTCGTCCCAAACGAGTGTATTTATCAGATCCTATGCGGTGATAGGGTATTAGCTCTATTTTATCTATGGATAGGCGCTTTAGTCTGTCGCCAATTTTATCTAGCTCCACTTTATTGTCATTTATTGTTGGTATAATTGGTATTCGTATCAATATAGAGTTGCCCTGTTCTTTTATCTTTTTCAGGTTCTCAAAAACTGTGTCGAATCTGGCTCCTATATATTTCTCGAAAACTTCTGCATCAGCCGTCTTTATGTCATACAGAAAAAGATCGGTATGTTGGCAAATTTCCTCCAGATAGTCCGTTTCTACCGACCCAGAAGTATCCACACAGGTATGAATGTTTTGTTTCTTGCATTCTTTTAAAATCTCAAGCAGAAATTCTGCCTGTACCATTGGTTCGCCTCCCGAAAATGTGACACCTCCGCCCGATTCTTCGTGAAAGATAGCATCGCTCAATATTTTTTCGATAAGCGTGTTGGTGCTAACTAGTTTGCCAACTTTTCGTTTTTCTTTAAAAACAACCCCTCCTACTGTATGTTTTGCCTCTATGTAGCACTCCTCTAGTAGTTGGCTCTCTGGATTGTGGCACCATCTGCATCGTAAGTTGCAGCCCTGAAAAAACACAGTAGTTCGTATGCCTGGGCCATCATGAATGGCATATCGTTTTATATCAAATATATAACCTTCCACTTTTATTTAGTTTGGTGTTTTCGTTCTGTGAAACAGCTTGTAATAATAGAAACTCTGTTTATTTCATAAAAATAAGAATTATTTCTCAAACCCTATCCTTTTATAGCACAATTTATTAGAATTCAAATAAAACCACAGCTGATTAAACTCTTGAAAACTGAAAGGAAAAGTTATTTTATGATCGCTTTTTCGTGTTGCTTCTTAACTATGTGGTTGCAACGGCATTCTCTTGGTGTGCTGCAAATTTTTTTTCTCTTCTTGTAAGTCTAAGTTGCTATCTTCCACTACAACTGTGGTATTGATGGGGCGGGGGGCTTGCATTTTCTGTGTGCAATAGATTTTTGTGCAATAAATAACCGTATGCCAACGGACGAAGCAGTTTTTGCCTGTTTTACAATTTTTTATTACGGACGAAAAAGCTTTCAATTGTTTGTAGCCTCAACAACACTGGGTGAAATGGTTTATAAAAAATAGGCCTAATGAAATAAAAAATTGTATCTTAGTAGTTGGGTATTACAGATTGATGTTTCGGTTGCCCACGCCATCAATTTGTAGCTATAAGATGAATGATTGTTTTATTTAAAACCAAAGAAATATGTTTGACAGAGAAATTTATGTAGAGAGACGAAAAAAACTAAAAGCTAAGCTAGAAAAAGGAAAACTACTCTTTATAGGGAACGATGAAGCTGGCATGAACTATGCCGATAACACGTATCATTATCGTCAAGATAGCACATTTCTTTACTATTTTGGAATAAACAAACCCAATCTTTACGCTCTAATTGATTTGGACGATGAGAGAGAATATCTTTTCGGAGATAATCCGACAATTGATTCAATTATTTGGGAAGGATCTAAACCTACGATAGAAGATTATGCACAGCAAGTGGGGGTAGAAAACACAGGAAGTCTGTCGTTGCTTAAAACAAAAATAGATTCGTTCCATAAAAACACTGTTAGCTATTTGCCACCATATAGGGGTGAGCACTACCTCAAGCTGCAGTATTTATTGGGCTATTCTCCAGCAGAGGCTGAGCAGAAGACCGATAAGAAGTTTATTACAGCTATTGCCAATCAAAGAAACATAAAATCGAAAGAAGAGATAGAGGAGTTAGAAAAGGCTGTGAATGTGACCGTCGATATGCACTTGGCTGCCATGCGCTACGCAAGACCAGGCATGAAGGAGTGCGAAGTAACTGCCAAGGTGCACCAGGCTGCAATTGCTGCAGGGGGCAACACCTCTTTTCCTATTATTGGCACTATCAATGGGCAGTTTTTGCACAACCACTACCATGGTAATACAATCAGAAATGGCGACTTATTCTTATTGGATGCAGGTTTTGAGACCGAGCTTGGTTATGCGGGCGATATGAGCAGCACGTTTCCTGTTTCAGAAAAATTTAGTGAGCGCCAGAAAGAGATTTACCGCATCACACTAAATGCACACAATCAAGCAATAGAGATGTTGCAGCCGGGTGTAAACTTTAAGGAGGTGCACTATCGTGCATCGGAGGTTATTTTCGATGGCCTTAAAGGTATGGGGCTAACCAAAGGCGATACAAAAGAGGCTGTTAGGAGCGGAGCACATGCCATGTTTTTTCCTTGTGGTACGGGGCATTTATTGGGCCTGGATGTGCACGATATGGAAAATCTGGGCGAGCAGATTGTTGGATATAACAATGTACCCAAAGAGACGCAATTCGGAATTAAATCACTCCGCCTTGGGAGGCCACTCGAGCCAGGCTTTGTGTTGACTATAGAACCAGGTATTTATTTTATTCCTGAGCTTATCAACCATTGGAAAGAGAATAAGATAAACAGTGAGTTCATCAATTTTGAAGAGGTAGAAAAGTACCTCGATTTTAGTGGCATCCGCAACGAAGAAGATATTTTGATTACTGAAACAGGCTATCGTATATTGGGCAAACCGTTAGCTAAAAGTATAGAAGATGTCGAGATGGAAAGGGAATTAAGAGTTAAGAATTAAGAATTAAGA
>CAYVLC010000132.1:0-7492 GCA_964452155.1 uncultured Dysgonomonadaceae bacterium | reverse complement strand
CAGGATATTGAGAGAGCACATCATAGCGTTCGCCTGGATCGCGTCGTAAGTCGTAGAGCTCCGATTTTTGTAGGTCTATAAACGTTAACTTTCCAGGCTGTCCATCATTTCCTGGTACGTGAGAGCCATAAGTTACATAGCGGTGTGGAAACACCAGCTTGAACATCCCATCTGTAACGGCTTCTAAGTCATTCTTATTGAAATAATAGACAAATGATTCTCGAGGGTTGGCATTCTTTTCACCTTTCATTAGTGGAAGAATGCTTACACCATCTATTTTTCGCTCGGGAAGAGGAGCAGCAGTAATCTCTGCAAATGTTGGCAGCAGGTCTATATTCGAGGTCAATTGATTGCAAGTGGTGCCTGGTTCAATGTTTCCTTTCCAATACATTACACAAGGTACTCTGTTGCCCCCATCAAAGGTGGCTGCTTTGGCTTCTCGCAGACCTGCAGCAGAGCCTGCATGGTTGCCATAGTTGGCCCATGGGCCATTGTCCGATGTGAGTACTACCAAGGTATTATCATCCAACCCCAATTCGCGTAGCGTTGCAAGTATTTGGCCCACACTCCAATCTATTTCCATCATCACATCTCCAAATAGTCCTTGTTCGCTTTTGCCCTTAAACTTATCCGACACAAAAAGCGGAACATGCGGCATGGAATGAGCTAAATATAGGAAGAAAGGTTCGTTTTTGTTTTCTTTTATAAAACTTACTGCACGCATTGTGTAGTCGGTCGTAAACTGTGTTTGATCGGTGTTGTATCCAATTATTTCGTTTCCATCGTAGGTGGGTAGGTCCGGAAAGTTGAACACTTCGCCTTGCTGAGGGTGAAAAGGCCACATATCATTTGAGTAGGGTAGGCCATAGTAGTCGTCAAAACCATTTTGTAAAGGCAGAAATTGTTTATCGTCTCCCAGATGCCATTTACCGTAGATAGCAGTTTTATAATCTTTTTGTTTCAACAATTCGGCCATTGTCATTTCGCTAGGATGAATGCCATAGTCCGATCCGGGGCCTGGAGCACCAGAAAAACCTATTCTGTTTGGATAGCATCCTGTGAGCAAACCGGCACGCGATGCACCACTTATGGGTTGGCAAACTAAGAAATGCGTAAATCGCATTCCCTCTGCAGCCATGCGGTCTATATTGGGTGTTTTGTACCCATAAGCACCGTTGAAAGAGAAATCGCCGTATCCAACGTCGTCTAGGTTAATAAGAACGATGTTGGTAGGATTGGTTGCCATGATGGCTCCCGAGAGAGCAGAGGCTGCTGTGAGGAGCAAGAGTTTGTTGTTCATTGTAGTGTTGTATAATGTAATGTTGTATTTTTAGTACGTATAGTTTTAACAATTACTTTAGGTTGTATGCTTTCCCCAAGTCATTGTCTCTAATTTCTTTCAATTTATCTTTTAGCTTTGTTTTAAACTCTTTCACTATGTCTTGAAATTTGGGGTTGTTGGCCAAGTTATTATACTGTTTCGCATCGTATTCCATATTAAATAGCTCAATACCATAATTTGCATCTTCGCCATACTGAATATACGCCCATTTATTGGTGCGTAGCAAAAAAGAAGTAACACCCGCATGCGAAGAGACCGAAAAAGCAGCATCTCTTACTTTTGCAGACGGATTATCTAAAGTTTCTACTATACTTTTTCCTTGCAAGTGGGCCCCTGCTTTGAGTCCTGCCAATGCTGCAACAGTTGGGTATAAATCGATAAGTTCTGTAAAAGAGTGACAAACCCCTGGCTCTTTGCCTGGTGCTTTTATAATAAGGGGCACCCTTACAGACTCTTCGTGCAGGCTCACCTTCATCCAGAAACGATGTTCTCCTAGATGAAACCCGTGGTCTGAAGTAAATATCACAATTGTATTATCTTCCAATCCTTCGTCTTTCAAGGTCTTTAGCACTTTACCAACCTGTGCGTCCATGTAAGCAACTGATGCATAATACCCCGCAATGGCCATCTTCTCTTGCTCTTCAGACATGTTTGCATTTACACTCGTCACGTAGTTTATACCAGCTTGGGGTATGTCGTCCCAATCATTTTCTACCTTTGGGGGCAATATCATTTGCTCGTGTGGATAGGCGTCGAAATACGATTTTGGTGCAACAAAAGGAACATGTGGGCGAACAAAACCAACCGCTAGAAAGAAAGGTTTGTCTTTGTGTTTTCTTATCAACTCGGATGCCTTTTCTGCTGTTTTTCCATCAGAATGCACCAAATCGTCGCCGTCTGCTTTCACTACTGTCATTACATTGCCACCCTGTCTCGGTTTTAGTCCATACGGATTGTTTTGAACAAGCTCTGCCTCTCCTTCTGCTTTCCATTCGGGTCCGGGGCTATTAAAACGCTCTGTCCACGATGCTTCATCGTCAGATCCATTTGTTCCGTTCTCAATATCAATTGGTATCCCCATGTGGAATATTTTGCTTACTCTCGCAGTGTAATAGCCGTTGTTTTTGAAGAGTTGCGACCACGACTCTCTCTCGTGGCCCACATTTTCTCTTCCGCTCACATATCCAAATGTTTGTGTGGCATGAGGGTAGTAGCCAAACATGAGAGAGGCCCTAGATGGGCCACTAACAGGAAACTGACTGTATGCTCGTGAGTATAGCATTCCTTCTGTAGAGAGTTTATCTATGTTGGGAGTGCGGCATAGTGTGTTCTCATAAGTCGACAAAGCAGTTGTTGTTAAATCATCAGCAATGATAAACAATACATTGGGCCTTGCCTCTGTTTGTGCCGATGCTGTTGACACACCAAAGAGAGTCATTTTTAGGAAAACAATTGTGAAAACAAGATTCAATGTTGCACTGTTTTTCCACTCATTGCAGATAGTCATATTTTTTTTAATTTCATTTACTAGCGTATATAAAATAGAGCTCATAATAAATATATATATATAGTGTACATGCTCTATAAAAGTAAACTAATAACGATGAGCTGTACAAATTTCACAGCACTAGCAAAAAAAACTTTAGCTAGCAATGAGCTTTTTGTTATGCAAAGCCAAATATATGCAACTTTTTTGTTAAAATGGCAATAGGTGTAGAGTATATTAATAAAACGAAGCGTTGGGTTACAGTTTTAGCACACCTTTCATCAGATATATTACCTTCTCCTTCTAAATTCCGAGCAAACCACAGCTGTAGCCACCGCCACATTCAACGATTCTGAAGTTGTAGTGTTAGTAGAGAAACTAGGTATATAAAGTCGGTGCGTAATCAATTTTTCTATTTCAGGTCGAATCCCTTTTCCCTCGTTTCCCATCACAATAAACCCCTTGGGGGTGAGTGCCTCGGTATAGATGCTCTTGCCGTTTAGAAATGTACCATATATAGGCGAATTACTATACTGAGCCAGCAGGTCTCCAATATTCGCATAATGAATATTTACTCTACAGAGCGCTCCCATGGTAGCTTGCACCGTTTTGGTGTTGTAAACATCGGCTGTATCCTTACTACAGAATATATACTCTATTCCAAACCAGTCGGCAATGCGAATAATAGTTCCTAGATTGCCCGGATCTTGCACTCCGTCCAACACCATACTCAATTTATGAGTGAGGTCTATCTCAGAATAATTGTGGTTTGTTTGATAAAACACCCCAATGGCATCGGGTGGGGTGCTAAGGTGCGATGCCTTTTTTATTTCGGCACGCGATGCAACAACTCTCTCTTCAGCTTCACAATTTAGTAAGAGCTCCTTTGCCTCTTCTGCTACCACAAGAAGCTGGCAGGGTATATGTGGCATCAAATCCGAGATCAATTTAGTACCCTCGGCCACAAAGGTGTGGTGCTCGTTTCTATACTTCTTTTGCTTTAGAGATTGTATATAGCTTATTTTATTTTTGCTTAGCGACATAGTGCTTATTGTTACGACTTAAATAATTAAAAACAAAGTTATAAAAATTGATGACTCTTTTGATATATAGTTTTCGTTCTTTTTACGATAAAATACTATCTTTGTAAAAGATGCTTGTTTATCACTTACAACAAAACATGCTCAACGGAGTACAACTACAAATAAATATCAAATATACATACTTAATTATGAATGAAATTAAATTAATGAATAAGGCTGCCGATAATATTCGCATACTGTCGGCCTCAATGGTAGAAAAAGCTAAGTCGGGTCATCCTGGTGGTGCCATGGGAGGAGCAGATTTTATAAATGTTCTGTTTTCAGAATTTATAGAGTACGACCCCGACAATGCAAATTGGGAGTCACGTGATAGGTTCTTTTTAGACCCTGGCCACATGTCGCCCATGCTATACTCAGTATTGTGTCTCAACGGCAACTTTTCATTAAACGATTTACAAGAATTTCGTCAGTGGGGTAGTGTTACCCCTGGCCATCCAGAAATAGATGTGATGCGTGGCATCGAAAACACCTCTGGCCCACTGGGCCAAGGCCATACCTACGGAGTAGGAGCAGCCATTGCAGCTAAGTTTCTGAAGCATCGCCTGGGCGACAGCATGAATCACACCATCTATTCATTCATCTCCGATGGAGGTATTCAAGAAGAGATATCGCAAGGAGCAGGCAGAATAGCGGGCCATTTGGGATTAGACAACTACATCATGTTTTACGATTCCAACAATGTGCAACTATCAACCATGACAGATGCTGTGACAAGCGAAGATGTTGCTAAAAAATACGAAGCATGGAACTGGCATGTTATCACAATAAACGGAAACAATACAGAAGAGATAAGAGCAGCATTAAAAGCCGCAAAAGCAGAAAAATCTAAGCCAACACTCATTATTGGTGAAACCATTATGGGAAAAGGGGCACTTACAGCCAACAATGAGCTCTTTGAAGGACAAGTATCTATGCACGGCCAACCCCTGACTGCTGCTGGCGGTTGTATGATAAAAACCATAGAGGGAATGGGCGGAAACAGCGAAACTCCATTCGTAATATTTCCCGAGGTAGAAGAACTCTACAATAAAAGAGCCGACGAACTAAGAAAAATTGTAGCTCAAAAGAAAGAGGCAATAGCTAAATGGGACAAGGAAAATCCTGTACAAGCCGATAAGAAGAAAAAATGGTTCAACCGCGAGCTGCCAGCTATCAACTGGGAAGAGATACAACAAAAATCGGGCCAAGCAACACGTGCAGCATCTGCCAGCGTGCTTTCTGTGCTAGCAGAAAATGTAGAGAACATGATTGTGGGATCTGCCGACCTGTCGAACTCTGATAAAACCGATGGTTTCCTAAAGAAAACAACAGCTTTGCAACCAGGCGATTTCTCGGGTTCATTTCTTCAAGCAGGTGTATCAGAACTTACATTGGCTGCATTGTGTGTAGGTATGAGTTTGCACGGAGGTGTTATTCCGGCCTGTGGCACATTCTTTGTGTTTTCAGACTATATGAAACCCGTAATACGTGTAGCAGCATTGATGGAGCAGCCCGTTATCTTCATTTGGACACACGATGCCTTTAGAGTAGGCGAAGATGGCCCTACCCACCAACCCGTAGAGCAAGAAGCTCAAATAAGATTGCTCGAGAAACTTCAAAATCATAGCGGAAACAATGCCATGCTTGTGTTGCGTCCGGCAGATGTAAACGAAGCTACAGTGGCATGGAAACTAGCATTCGAAAATGCAAAGACTCCTACTGGCCTTATTTTATCGAGACAAAACATAACCGACCTTCCTACACACGGAAATCCTTACCAAGAAGCATTGCAAGTAGAAAAAGGTGCCTACATTGTGCAAGACGATACCGATTACGATGTTATTCTATTAGCATCTGGTTCAGAAGTATCAACTTTGGTAGAAGGTGCCAAATTGCTAAACGATGATGGCATCAAAACGCGCATTATCTCTGTACCGTCCGAAGGACTATTTAGATCACAAAGCAAAGAGTACCAACAAACAGTATTGCCAAGTGGCAAAAAAGTGTTTGGCCTTACTGCAGGTTTGCCTGTAACACTCTTGGGGCTGGTGGGTACAGAAGGTGCTATTTGGGGAATGAACTCATTTGGTTACTCGGCACCCTACACAGTGCTCGACGAGAAAATGGGCTTCACTGGAAAGAACGTATATAAACAAGTAAAAGATTTTTTAAATGAAAACTGATAACATGTCTTTATTTGGCACATCGGTAAAACCTATTGGTTTGGCCTGTGACCATGCAGGAATTGAAATCAAAGATTTCATTATCACTAAACTGGACGAAAAGGGAATTCCTTACATAGATTTTGGCACCTATAGTGCAGAATCTTCAGACTATCCAGACTTTGCCCATCAATTGGCCAAAGCTGTTGTAGCTGGCGACTGCTATCCGGGTATAGCTATCTGTGGCACAGGCAATGGCATCAACATGACTGTCAATAAATACCCGCAAATCAGATCGGCTATTTGTTGGAACAAAGAGTTGGCCTATTTGGCCCGTTCGCACAACGATGCCAACATACTCTCATTGCCAGGCCGATTTGTGAAAGAAGACGAGGTGTACGAAATTCTTGTTACTTTTCTGAATACACCTTTCGATGGAGGAAGACATAAAAGAAGAATAGATAAAATACCGATTAATGTGTAATGGGTAAATAGTGAACAGCGAGCAGTAAGCAGTCAACAGTTGAGGCCACATTGGCTACTACAACAAAACAATAGCATGTGTGGCTGTCAATCTGTCAACTGTTCATTATCAATTATTCTGACACAGCATATAATATAAACCGACGAACTTAAAGTATCAACAACAATTGCAGAAAAAACGAAGCTATAAGAAACAGACTACACTTATTTTGCTTGTTTTGCTGATATTTATCTCGTCGGTTTTTATTATCATAGTCGATTCTATCAGAAAATCAAATAGAGAGCAGTTTCATTCTTTCTACGACAACAAGTATAGTCATAAATATATAATACGAGGCGTAGATGTGTCGCATCACAATGGTACAATCAATTGGCCACAATTAAAAAACGAAGGCATAGCATTTGCTTACATCAAAACTACCGAAGGGATGTCGCACACAGATAGCAACTACAAAGCAAATTACGCCCAAGCCAAACAGGCTGATATAAAGGTGGGTATGTACCACTTCTACACCTTTGGTTTAGATGGCAAGATGCAGGCACAGCACTTTATTCGTCATGCAAGTGTAGCAGGTGCCGATCTCATTCCTGCTATCGATGTAGAGCATTCGCCTAGCAACCACTATAGCAGCAACAAAGATTATAGAGAGCAAGTGATTATAGAGTTGCAGCAACTAGAAAACAGTATTTACCATCACTATGGCGTGCATCCAGTTATTTACACAAACAAAGATTGCTACAAGCTCTATATCAAAGATAGGTTTCCTCAAAATCTTATCTGGATGAGCAATTTGCACAACGAACCCACTGTAGAGGACAACGAATGGGTTATTTGGCAATTTTCGCATACTGGCAGGCTCAATGGGGTGAAGGGGAATCTGGATTTGAATTATTTTAGGTACTCTTATAGAAGGTTTGAGGAGTTGAGAATTAAGAA
>CAYVLC010000131.1:6107-7496 GCA_964452155.1 uncultured Dysgonomonadaceae bacterium | reverse complement strand
CTTAATTCTTAACTCTTAATTCTTAACTCTTAATTACCAAACCCTTCTTGATAACTGTTTCCACACAATTCATCCCCACATAGTAGGGCAAGAATTTGTACGACGGATATTGCAGCAAAATCATATCGGCTTGCTTACCCACATCGATGCTACCAATAGTATCGGCACGATTAATGGCAGCTGCACTATTGATAGTGTAGGCCGTAACAGCCTCTTCGGGCGAAAAATTCATATAGATACAGGCTATAGCAAACAGAAGCGGAACCGATGCTGTGTGAGAGCTACCTGGGTTGAGGTCGGTAGCTAGGGCAACGATACAATTAGCATCTATCATTTCGCGACCACGAGCATACTCTTCGCGCAACGAGAAAGCTGTAAGAGGTAGCAAAGTGGCCACTACCCCACTTTGGGCCATTGCCCTTATCCCTTGGTCTGATGCTTGCAATAGATGGTCGGCCGACAATACTTTTAGCTCTGCGGCTAGTTCTGCTCCGCCAAATTGTACTATCTCGTCGGCGTGCATCTTTAGTAAGAAACCATGCTCGCGTGCAGCAGTCAAGAAACGGCGCGATTGTTCTATGGTAAAAACATTTTTCTCACAAAATATGTCGGCACATTCGGCTAGGTTCTCTTTTGCCACCAAAGGCAACATCTCGTTGATATTGAAATCGATAAACTCATCTTCCCTACCCTTCCATTCGGCAGGTGTGGCATGTGGCCCCATAAAGGTGGACACAATATCTATAGGATGGTCTTGATTGAGGCGGCGCATTACACGCAGTTGTTTCAGCTCAGTTTCTTTGTCCAATCCATAGCCGCTTTTGCCTTCGGTAGTAGTAATGCCCAGTTTGAGCATATCGTCGAGGCGTTTTTTTGCAGAGGTGTAGAGTTCCTCTTCACTGGCAGCTCGTGTAGCTTTGGTGGTGTTTACAATACCTCCACCCCGCTCCATGATAGACATATAAGTATCGCCACGCATGCGCCAAGAGAACTCCTCCTCGCGGTGACCTCCAAACACAAAGTGAGTGTGAGGGTCAACAAATCCTGGCAATAGGGCCTTGCCCGTGGCATCTATCTCTTCGTACTCTGCTCTGTTTACGGGTATAGCCTCGCCCTCTTTGAGTACGTGCGAGATGATGCCCTGTGTCACAATTACAGTACCGTTGTCTATAACGTGTAGGTTAGACATGTCGGCACCATGTTTTCCCTCAAACCCGCTACAAGTAACCACTTGTGCGGCATTGTTTATTATTAAATTGTTTATCTTTTTCATACTTTTAAAAAATTCAGTTATACTGCACACAAATTACAACAGCGTGCCAGCAGCGTCAATTAGATGGGTTTACATTTCACTAAAAAAAGAGAGAGAGGCAGAGATTTTTTGCTCGC
>CAYVLC010000131.1:0-6007 GCA_964452155.1 uncultured Dysgonomonadaceae bacterium | reverse complement strand
GCCTCCTTTTGTCATTTCAATAGGCAGATGTAAAGCCTGTTTACGATTGCAGAAAGCAGAGCCCTCGGCCTGCCAGTACAATAGCCACCGCATTTTTGTAATATACTAACGGAGACACGCAATGCATTGCGCCTCTACAGTGTGTTGCAGCACAAACAACGGGCAACTACTTTAAAATTCGCAATTGGCAATTCGCAAATATCAATTCTCAGCTCTTACCAATCGTTTCTCCCACTCCCTTAGCCCCATAA
The DNA here is from genome assembly GCA_964452155.1 of uncultured Dysgonomonadaceae bacterium. Lineage (GTDB taxonomy): Bacteria > Bacteroidota > Bacteroidia > Bacteroidales > Dysgonomonadaceae > UBA2632. Next base: position 5,756 of record CAYVLC010000131.1, on the reverse strand, counting down.
TGGCTATGACCAAGAAAATGGCATACTGCAAGCTAATGTAGTAGTGCCCCTGCGAGAAAAAGATAGGAATAGAGAGGATATTGCCAGCAATCCAAAACCACCAGTTTTCTATTTTCTTAATTGTCATAAGAATTGTGGCAATTAAGAAAAACGAAGAGTTCATGGCGTCTATCCATGGCAATATAGAGTTTAGATACAGAGGGTTGTCTTGATTGGCCGCACGCAGTATCAACACAATAATACCATACAAAACAAGGGCACCCACAAACCATAGAACATTCTGATTGAGTGTGTTGCGAGATATCTGCAACGAATCTTGGCCATCTTTGGTACGCGACCAATTGTACCATCCATACACATTGGTCAAGAAATAAACCACATTGATACCCGCATTGGCATAGAGCTGTGTGGAAATGAATATATAGATGAAAATCAACACATTTATAATCCCAAAAGGGAATACCCAGATGTTCTCTTTGTGAGCATACCACACACTAAGCACGCCAAATACTACGGCAACTATTTCGATAATCTTAAAAAATTCCATTCAAATTGTTTTTTGGAACAAATTTACTCCATTAAATTAGTTTCCAATACTTGATTGATTGAAAAGTTTTCGAGACCCAGGTAATATTCTGCCACATCTGTGAGTGCTTGCATGGGCAACAGACCCACAATTTCTGTGCCAGTAATAGATACACCATAGCGTTTTGCCTCCATGCGTACCATCTCGTGTGCTTGATAGATGGCTGTGCGTGTAAAATCTGTGAGATTCATAGACACCTGTGTTATTTGTCTCTCTTTGAGCTCTACCCCCATTGCCTTACAAAATCGTAACCCTCCACCCACGTGGCGCACTTTTTTTGCAATAGTTGTGGCTATTTCCAGATTGGGTGTATTAAGGTTTACGTTGTAGGCCACCAGTGGCATGCGTGCTCCAATGGCCACACAACCTGCAGTAGGGTGTGGTTGCGAGGGCCCATAATCGGGTTGCCAATCGGTTTGTTTCATTTTCTCTGCCATACCCTCAAACTCTCCTTTGCGCACTGCTGCAAGGTTTTCGCGATGTTTGGCTGTAGCCGTTTTTTCGTAGAAAAATACAGGCATAGCATACTGCTGAGCCACCTCTTGCGCCACCTCTTGCGATAGAGCAATGGCCTCTTCCATAGTTACATTCTTGATGGGGATAAATGGCACCACATCTACTGCACCCATGCGCGGATGCTGGCCCTTGTGGGTGGTCATATCTATCAACTCTACAGCTTTGCCAATGGCGGCCATTACGGCTGCTTTTAGCTCGGCGGGTGCACCCACTGCTGTTACAACAAGGCGATTGTGATCATGATCGAAACCATAATCCAATAGTTTTACCTTATCTTTGTTTCTAAACGATTCTACAATTTTGTCAATTTTCTCTTTGTCGCGCCCTTCACTAAAGTTGGGGACGCACTGCATTAGTTTGTTCATAATAGGTTTTGTAAATATTTATGTGGTTTATAACCAAGGCTATTTCTTATCGTCAATACCAAACTGCTCCCACTGTTCTTGCGGAACATCTTGTTTTATGCGCTCTTTGGCTTCGGCGTATAGTTTTTTCATCTTTTTCATCTCATCATCTAGTTGCATAGTTTTGGTTGCTAGTTGCGCATTTAGCTTGTCTTTCTCTGAGGTGTAAGCAACTACCTTTTCTCTCACGAGCGTAAACTCATCTATAAAGGTTTTTCCCAACCCCATTGGATAGTTTTCTGAGGCACTTCCAATTCTGTTCAATGCATCTATCAATATTCTTGCTTCGCTTATATACTCAGCATCTGATTTTCTAAATAAACTCATGTCTGTAATTGTTTTAAAAAAAATGAATACTCTGTTTTGGGGCCTTCAACTAAGAAATGGAGAGAGAGAGAGAGGTAGCACCCCTAGAGGCTCAGTGCCAGTGCTTTTAATCATACTTTTCTTGCAAAGAGTACCTCTCTCTATAACTACAAATAAATAAATATATCTAACAATATATCTATCTCTAAAGGCCTAGCTCTTTCATCAACTCATCATCTACCAAGTAGGGCATTGTGATGCAATAGTCTGTGGCATACTTTGTGTTGAATTTGCTGGTAGTAGCCATAGCATTGGGGTTGCGGGCCCATGCACGCCGAGCCACACCACCCATTACATCCCACAGCATGGCAGAACGCAATATATCATCGACCCTCTGGCTCCCATCGCACACCATACCAAAACCACCATTAATAGATTTTCCGATGCCTACACCGCCCCCATTGTGCAGTGCAACCAAACTCATGCCGCGCGCACAGTTGCCAGCAAAACATTGTGTGGCCATATCGGCGGTGATGTTGCTACCATCTTTGATGTTGGCCGTTTCGCGAAATGGAGAGTCGGTACCGCTCACATCGTGATGGTCGCGACCCAGCATAATGGGGCCTACTTCTTTGTTGCGTACCATTTCGTTAAACTTGAGTGCTATTTTTAAACGCCCCTCTGCATCTTGATACAGAATGCGGGCTTGAGTACCTACCACCAAATTGTTTTTCTCAGCATCGCGTATCCACACCCAATTGTCGTGGTTTTGTACGCTCTCTTCCGCATCGATACAATCCATGGCAGCACGGTCTGTTTTTATTAAATCTTCGTGTTTGCCACTGAGACATACCCAGCGGAAGGGACCAAAACCATAGTCGAACAACTCGGGGCCCATAATATCTTCTACATACGATGGCCATATAAAACCATCTTTCTCGTCAACTCCGTTTTTTGATATCTCTTTTACTCCCGCATCATAGATGGCTTTCATGAACGAGTTGCCGTAGTCGAAAAAATAAGTTCCTTGGGCTGTCAACTCTTTTATGGCCCGGTAGTGGCGGTGCAACGATTTATTGACCTGTTCCCGAAACTTTTCTCTATCGGTTGTCAGCAATTGTGTTCTCTCTTCGAAACTCATACCCACGGGGCAATACCCTCCAGAATAGGGCTCGTGACACGAGGTTTGGTCTGATAGCAACTCTATCCTTATATTGTGCTCCACAGCATACTCCAATAGATCTACAATATTGCCGTGATAGGCCACCGAGAGAGCTTCTTTGTGCAACATGGCCTGGTGCACAAACTCAAAAGCTTCTTTTGCACTGCTGGTTACTTGTTGCACCCAGCCCTGGTTGTGACGTGTTTTGATGCGAGAGTAATCTACCTCTGCTACTATGGAGGCTGCCCCTGCTATAACGGCTGCTTTGGGTTGTGCTCCACTCATGCCCCCCAATCCAGACGAAACAAAGAGATGTCCTGCTAGGTTGCCCTCTTGGGGAATACCCAATCGTTGACGGCCAGCATGTAGCAGTGTGTTGAATGTGCCGTGAACAATGCCCTGGGGGCCAATATACATCCATCCGCCGGCTGTCATTTGTCCGTAATTCACAACACCCATTTGTGCTGCAACTTCCCAATCTTTGAGATTGTCAAACATGCCCACCATGAGCGAGTTGGTAATGATAACACGGGGTGCATCGGGTTTAGATTTAAATAACCCCAGCGGGTGACCATTTTCTATAACCAAGGTTTGCTCTTGGGTAAGCTCTTTTAGATAATGCTTTATTAAACGATATTGCATCCAGTTTTGGCACACTTGTCCTGTCTCTCCATAAGTTACCAACTCATAAGGATAGAGAGCAATATCGAAACACAGGTTGTTGTCTATCATTACCTGAAAAGCCTTGCCCTCAATGCAATTGCCCTTGTACTCATCTATTGGTTGGGGGTGAATGTCGCCACTGGGCCGATACCGATACCCGTATATCTTGCCACGTGTGCGAAGTTCTTCTAAGAACTCAGGGGCTAGTTGTGGGTGCAAATTCTCTGGAATATATCGCAAAGCATTTTTGAGTGCAATGTTGGTTTGATGAGCCGATAGTCTAAAACCCCTGTCGGGGGCGCGTCTCACGCCTTCTGCAAATTTTGGATAGGCAGGCAATTGGTCTGATATGATTGTTTTCATACTTTTTTTATTAAAATAGAATGCAAAGCGCAAGGGCTTTTTTGATTAACAAACTGTAATAACGAAAGTAGTTGTTTTTTTTATGACTACAAACAAATTCTTATCTTATTTGGTGTATCACAGAAAACTACTTGTATGGGATTTTTTTTTGAAAAGAAAAAGGGCAATACCTCAACAAGCTCACCGACCGCATTCTCTTATTGTTTGAAATTAAGGAACTAACAATCGAAGCAACATCAGAGGCAAAGCTCGCTTTGTCTATGCCTTGCAAGGAGGGGGAGGAAGAGAGCGTTAGTTTATTATAGTAAATGCCTGTCCCCTTCTTCAAAAAAGGTGTAAAAAAGAGGGTAACGTGGTATATTGAGCCTTTAGAAATGCAATACTTCCGCTTTTCTTGCAAAGAGTATTGGAAATTGCAAAGGGGTGTATAGCTAAAATAAGAAAATGTGAATTATATTGGTTAACTTTGCACTAACCAAGTGTACCAAGCAAACCATATTAGTTATAACAAAGAGAATGAAATCATTAAAAGAACTATTCCGCATTGGCAATGGCCCATCGAGCAGCCATACCATGGGGCCCAAACATGCAGCAGAGCTGTTTTTGGAAAAGAACCCACAGAGCCACTCATTTAGAGTAACACTATATGGTAGCCTAGCTGCCACTGGCAAAGGCCACCTGACCGATGTAGCCATATTGGAAATACTAGAAGCACAAGCCCCCACAGAGATACAGTGGCTACCCAAAACTTTTTTGCCATTTCACCCCAATGCTATGATGTTTGAGAGCCTCAACCAAGAGGGTAAAACTACAGACAGCTGGACACTCTATAGTGTTGGTGGTGGAGCCCTTTCGGATGGAGAGCAAACAATAGGTCTATCGGAAAGCAACGACAGAGAAATTTACGATATGAACACGATAGATGAGATAATGAATTGGTGCGAAGCCACTGGAAAATCTTACTGGGAGTATGTAGAAGAGTGCGAAGGCAAGGAGATATGGGACTACTTGCGAGAGGTGTGGCATGTAATGCGAGCAGCTGTAGAAAGAGGATTGGAAAGCGAAGGAGTACTGCCTGGTCCATTGGCCTTGGCCCGAAAGGCAGCCTCCTATAACATAAAAGCCAAGGGCTACAAAGCATCGTTGCAATCGCGCGGATTGGTTTTTTCTTATGCACTAGCAGTATCTGAAGAAAATGCAGCGGGAGGTGTTATTGTTACGGCGCCTACTTGTGGTTCGTGTGGTGTGATACCAGCTGTGTTGTACGTTCTTGAAGAAACTCGTGGTTTTAGCGAGACTCGAATATTGCGTTCGTTGGCTACTGCAGGTTTGTTTGGCAATGTGGTGAAAAAAAATGCCTCCATATCGGGTGCCGAAGTTGGCTGCCAAGGTGAGATTGGTGTGGCTTGTGCCATGGCTGCTGCAGCCGCCAATCAGTTGTTTGGCGGAAGTGCTGCACAAATAGAATATGCTGCCGAAATGGGGCTAGAGCATCACTTGGGTATGACGTGCGACCCCGTGTGCGGATTGGTACAAATACCCTGTATAGAGCGTAATGCTTTTGCAGCAGCACGTGCACTTGATGCCAACTTATACTCATCGTTTACTGATGGTATTCACAGGGTGTCGTTCGACCGTGTTGTGGCTGTAATGAAACAAACAGGCCACGACATACCCGCCCTCTACAAAGAGACCAGCGAGGGTGGCTTGGCTTTGGGGCACGAGTTCACGATAAACAAGTTTAATATCTAACTAT
>CAYVLC010000130.1:0-7595 GCA_964452155.1 uncultured Dysgonomonadaceae bacterium | reverse complement strand
TCCACTGATTCAACTTTTCAGCTTCAATAGAACCATCGGTCTGAATTTGATTGTATAGTAGCTCTCGAATATCGGCAAGTCTCGCTACAAGTCTGCTGTCCATTTTGTCTTTCGCTATGCCAGCACCTTGTTCTAAATGGTAGCCTCCCCCACTCGCTCTGTATGAAGTGAGGGCAACTTTATATTTATTGTCCATGCTGTATGCACCCCCATCGGCAAGAGAAATAATACGTATTCTCTCTCCCTTTTTTTTAGTAATATCCACTTCATATTGAATACCTGCTGCCGAATCGAAATTATAACTAGGATGACTGAAACTCCATCTCTTTCTTTTGTCATTCAACTTGATGTCGAGCAAATGACCACTTTGCACCGGATTTGGATTTAACCAACTAGCATACGAAAATTCTAAATAGTCCTTTATTTCCTTTCCAGTCATCTCAATGACATACAATTGATTTTCGAATGGATATATATCCAAGAGGTTTTGGTAGTTCAACACCCCTTTTTCTATCGTAGTATTAAACGATAGTGGGGCAACAAAAGATATATCGGCACCCGATGCTTTCAGCTGTAGCGTGTGTATCATATCTATATAAGCAGAAGGGCCAAAAAAGGCATCGCGCGATGCTATATCATTATTGAGTTTGCCAACAGAACGATTGGTGAACTCCTTTACCTTCAGGAACTCTTCTCTAAAGTTCTCCAGATAGCTGGCATCGGGCATTACCCCGTTCATGCTTATACTCTCTCCGGTAACGATAGTTGATACAACTTTACCATCCTTCACTGTCAATTGCACACTTGCCTTAGAGAGTGTGTTGGCACGCGAACCTCCCTCTAACACCCAAATCTCTTTGTCGCCATTCATAAATTTCTCAGCCACCACTTGATGATCGTGAGCAGCCAACACCAAGTCTATGCCCTTCACATTCTTAGCAACAAACCTAGAAGGATTCTCCATACTATCACTCTCTTTATCTCCCAATCCGGCATGCATGGCAGCAATCACAAAATGCGGTTGTTCTTTTTCCCTCACATATTTCACCCAATGCTCTAACGAAGGCACCACCTCTTCAAATTCTATTCCTTCCCACAAATGAGGCGAAAGCCAGTTAGGGATATTGGGGTTGGTGAGACCTATAACAGCAATCTTTACTCCATTTTTGATCAAAATAGTGTAAGGTTCGAAATAGGGTTTTCCAGATTTAGTAGCTATCGCATTAGCTGCCAAATAAGGCATATTAAGCTCTTTCACCACTTTGTCATACACAGCATGTCCTGGCTCAATATCATGATTTCCCACAACAACGGCATCATACTTCATATAATTCATAATCCTTGAGAATATATGCACAGAAGTTGTATCTATAAAGTTATAGTAAAAAGCAGCATTGTCTCCTTGCAAGTGATCGCCAATGTCAAGCAATATTATATTATCTTCGGCTCTGTTATCTCTTGCATCTCTCATTGTAGCAGCCACCGAAGCCAATGAATATGGATGCACTAGTTCCGATTGTTTACTTACGTAGAGCGAATCGAAAAACCTTCCGTGAAGATCATTCGTAGCATATACCTCGAAAGTGTATGTTCCATCCTTAAGTTTTCCATCAGAACAAGAAGTAATGGTGAAAGCCAAAAGAATAAATAACGCAAGTAGTTTTAATTGTTTTTTCATTTTCATATATTATAAAAACACCCAGCTTTATATCTTTTAGTACGATTCTGGATGTAGGTTTCTAGCAAAGTAATTATAACGTTACCTAATCTGTATTGTTTTAATATGATAGATAGCAGATTGCATCAATATACTACCAAAGTACAAAGTAAGCTGTTTTTTAGATGATTTGGAAATAAAAGATTCACATTACTATACTTTATTTACTATGCCAATGATTTTTTTAGAACTATCATCTGGTGATGATATTAATGGAGAATTACTATTGCGAGTAAGTCTAAATATTGAAAGCTTGTCCTAATCAATCTCTTATTTGGATAAAACGACTATAAGTGAATCGCATTATTTTTATCTTAAAATATACTACAGAAAACAAAGAACTATTATAAAATTAAATTGTTTATATAATAGTAAGAGCGAATAAAATGTTTTGAAGAGGATTTGGAAACTTCTGCAATTTATAAAAACAGAAGACAAAAGTTTCCAATTGATTAATAAAGTTTGTATCAGATAGTGTTACTCAGTTGAGCTTGAGTAAAAACCAAGAAGATTTAGTTCTATTATTGCATTTTAGTAATAAACTGAATCACTTTTCTCAGAAACCCAACCGAATGAGAAGTTTGAAACAATGGTATTCGGCGGAAAAAGATATTACAAACTAATATGATAAACAGCAACAAGAAACATTTTAATAAGATAACTCACTACTGTCCCAATTTACTAATTAAGTGGCAGTGTATTATCACTTCGCTCTTTGATATCGCTGAAATCTATATTGATAAACATCTCAATTATTTGAGTTTTATCCAAAAGTAAGACTCAGAAGAATTGCACCAACAGTCATTGCGAGATACAACATTATATTTGAACAATGTATTTATAACATTTGTGTGAAGTTCTCCAAAAGACTATTTTTTTCTCAAATATTGTTTGATAAATTTAAAAAAAACTCTATTACCAACACTAAAATAAATAACAATTTGCTCAAAAGCAATCTAACAACTTTTAGAGAGAAACATAATTGTCCGATTCAAGACCTCGTCATAGTGTACAAACTTTCTTAGCACTTTCCCTGATGAGGCATTGATATGTAGATTCTCAACAAAACAACTGCTTGATTATTTATCTCCCCTAAGTTTCATCCACTGGGAAATAGTGTTTAACCTCAAGTTCAAGAGTTTTTCTTTTATTTCAAAACAATATACACTTCACTTCTATCTCTCAATCTCATCAGATAAAAAACAATCTTTAACGGATTTTACTCTCACACTGTTAGCTTGCTTTTTAAAAAGCTCTGACGGTACAAGCTCAACTTCTTAAGCATAAAATACTTGCCTTTGTTAATGATCTATTCTAGTTTTAGAAACAATAAATACAATGTCAGATTGCATACTAACTAAAAGGAGATAAAATATAGATAATGAATGATTTCGAAGACCTTTTTTTATTTTTTTAGTGGACACTAGTGAAAATGACTAACAATTAAATCCCCACAGAAATGAAAAGAAAAACAATTTTCTCAATTTACACAATAATAATAGGATTATTATTTGTGTTCTCAAACAGTTGTGAAAAAGACGACCCCAAAAGCATGGCCCAATTAACAACAACTGTAGTTTCGGAAATTACGCAAACATCGGCTATTTCAGGTGGTAACATTACCAATGATGGCGGAGCCGCAGTTTCTGCTCGTGGTATATGTTGGAGTACAAACCAATCGCCCACCATCAATGATAGTAAAACTACGAATGGCACTGGCACTGGCAGCTTCACCGCCAATATCACAAGTTTAACCGCTGGAACAACTTACCACGTTAGGGCTTATGCTACCAACAGCGAAGGAACAAGTTATGGCAATGCCATTTCATTTACCACCCTTGAAGCAACAGATTTACCCACTATTACTACAAGTGAGGCTACTGATGTTTCTGAAGTAACTCAAACAAGTGCAGTTTTTGCAGGCAATATTACCAATGATGGAGGAGCCTCGATTACTGCCCGTGGTGTTTGCTGGGCCACAAACGAAACACCCACTATTGATGACAACAAAACAGTGGATGGTACTGGCAAAGGCAATTTCAAGAGCAACATCACAGGTCTAGCACCAGGTACAACTTACTATGCGAGGGTTTATGCTACCAACAGCAAGGGAACCAACTATGGAAAAGTCATTTCTTTTAAAACGCTTGATGCAATAGATAAACCCACAATTACTACAACCGAGGATAATGATATTACTGAAGTGACTCAAACAACCGCAGTTTTTACGGGTGAAATTACCGATGATGGAGGAGCAGCTATTACAGCCCGTGGTGTATGTTGGGGCACAAACGAAACACCCACTATTGATGATAACAAAACAGTGAATGGCGAAGGCACAGGCAGCTTCACAAGCAATATTACAGGCTTAGCACCAAGCACAACTTATTATGTGAGGATTTATGCTACTAATAGTGAGGGAACCAACTATGGCAATACAATATCGTTTACTACACAACAAGGAGCTATTATGGGTACTTTTACTGACGCTCGCGATGGTAATGTTTATCAAACCGTAACCATTGGCGATCAGGTTTGGATGGCCGAAAACTTAAAATATCTTCCTGAGGTAGCAGGACCTGATATTGGATCTGAAACCGAAGCTGTTTATTATGTTTATGACTATAATGGCACCAACGTTAGCGCAGCCAAAGCAACTACCAATTACAACGCTTACGGAGTGTTGTACAACTGGCCTGCAGCAATGGCGGGTGCAGTAAGTAGTTCTTCAAGCCCAAGCAATGTGCAAGGCATTTGTCCAACAGGCTGGCACCTACCAAGCAATTCCGAATGGACGATATTAGCACAACATATTGGAGGACGAAATGTAGCTGGAGGTAAATTAAGAGAAACTGGCACAGCACATTGGCTTAGTCCAAATGAAGGAGCAACTAACGAAACTGGCTTCACAGCCCTTCCAGGTGGGCGTCGTAGCTTCAATGCTGTGTTCGACAATTTTAGTTACTATGGTTATTGGTGGAGTGCTACTGAGTACGAAGACGATTATTCATGGTTTCTAGACATATATTACGAAGGAACTAAGATGGGCAATGGCAGCCACGGTAATCATTTAGGTTTCTCTGTTCGTTGCGTTAAATCAAATAAAGCAGCAACCTTACCCACAATTACTACTACAGAAATTACAGAAGTAGCAGAAACAACAGCTGTTTCAGGAGGCAGAATTATCAACGATGGTGGTGCAGCAGTTACTGCTCGTGGCGTATGCTGGAGTATAAACCAAACACCAAGTATCAATGACAACAAAACTATGAGTGGCTCTGGCACAGGTAGTTTTAGCAGTAGCATTACAGGCTTAGCACCTGGTACGAACTATTACGTAAGGGCTTATGCGACCAATAGTGTAGGCACAAGCTATGGCAGTGCAATCTCATTTACTACTAAGCAAGATTTTGCAACAATAACAGATATAGAAGAAAATGTGTACAAAATTGTGACTATAGGCACACAAACTTGGATGGCTGAAAACCTAAGAACCACTAAGTTTAATAACGGCACAAACATAACGCTAGTATCTGATAGTGCATCGTGGGGACAACTAACTACACCTGCTTACTGTTGGTGGGGCAATGACAAAGACACTTTTGGTGCAGATTATGGTGCTTTATATAACTGGCACACTGTAAAGAGTGGCAAATTGTGCCCTGCTGGATGGCACGTACCATCGGATGCTGAATGGACTACCTTGGCCGACCAAATGGGAGGTGAATGGGTTGCAGGAAGCAAACTCAAAGAAACTGGCTTCACACATTGGCTATCGCCAAATACAGGTGCAACCAACGAGGTTGGCTTTACGGCCCGTGCAGGTGGTTTGCGTTTGGAAGATGGTAGATACATGTGGCTCAAAACTAGTGCTAATTGGTGGGCTACGGACGAGTATGATTATCCTTACAAAGCTAAATGTCGTCAAATATATTACTTCGGTGCCTCTTCAAACTCCTTAAGTACTGATGACAGATATAAAGAGACTGGTTTATCTATTCGCTGCGTGAAAGATTAGCCATCTTCCACACAGAGCTTGTCGAAGGCTTGACACTTTTTTTACTTTCAATGCTTTACCATACCGACCCTTAGATAGGGCGGTATGGTTCTTAATACTTCTATTGACAGACGGGTTTGTGTTGTTTGTAAATATAATACCTAGTTGGCAAATATCATATTATATGCCTTTGTCAAGAAAATAAACACGAATACTATACACTTTATGTATATAAATATTGTATATTTATTGCCTTAATTTGATGTTGTATAGTTTTAGGTTTTTAGTCATAAACTACACCCCAAGATGAGAGATAAGTAACTATATAACTATAACTTAAACCATCAAAATAAATAAGTAATTAAAAGGATATTTCATTAGCAAAACCAGAAACAATCCCTCCTTAATAAAAAAAATGGAGTGCAATAAAAAGACCTTGATTGGATGGCAATAATCATATTAATTTTATGCAAATAGTCGCAAAAATATCTGATCTATCTATTTGATATCTTAGATAAAGAACGACAACAAAACTTATATACAAGCAGAAAATGGAATATAACAAAAAAAATCTAGTAGAATTCTCCCAGAAGGTCAACGACCCTGCAATAGCCAAGTATATAAAAAACAACAATAGAGCTTCGGGCATATTTGCAACTATACTAGCTTTTGCAGCAGTAATTGGATTTCAGATTTATGGAGAAACAAGCTCCGATATGGACAATCCTGAAGCTCTTTATATTGGCTTTGGTATCGGAGGCATGTTTATGTTAATTACTCTATTCCAATTTATTGGCAGAAGTAGAAGTACCACTTGGGATGGAGCAGTCGTTGAAAAAAACATAAAGAAGAAACGAAGACGCATTAAACACCAAGATCATTGGGAAGACTATCTTGTATATATTGTTACAATAGAAGCCGACAATGGTAAGCTACATGAAATTACGGCCGAAGACGATAACACCAAATACAATTACTTCAAAATTGGAGATAGAATTAGACATCATAAGGGATTAAACACTTATGAGAAGCAAGACAAGTCGGCCGATACAATTATTTTTTGCAATGCCTGTGCCACCCTCAATGAAATTGAAGAGGATTATTGTTTTAGATGCAAATGCCCATTATTTAAATAAACCTTAACCAGATATGCCAGCAATACCTGAAAACATAGAGTGGAGCATTAGAGTGCCTATATTTCGAAATTCTATTATAATGAAACAGCTGGGAGTAGCAATTGGTATCCCATTTGGGTTGCTCGTTCTCTTTTTAATCATTGTGAAAGCGATCTATGCATTAATTGTTATTGGTGCACTATTCCTATTTACTTATCTGTTTATTCTTGTGGTATGGGGTGGCAAATACGATGTAGGCTTTCAGATAAACAATGTTGGAATACATCACTTCGCCCTTAAGAATCAGGCGAAGAAAAACTTTATCACCAATACTATTACAGCAATTTCAGGCTTACTTTCAGGCAAACCAGCTGTTTCGGGTGCTGGAGTACTAGCACAATCTAAGCAAAACATACTAATAAAATGGAGCTCAATTAGAAAGGTTAAGTTTATTCCAAAAAATAAGACAGTTATGATTAGAGCAGGATTGACAGAAAATATTGCATTGTTTTGCACACCCGAAAACTATAAAGCTGTAGAATCTATTATCCGTACTAAACTAAAGGGGAAGGATATCGTTTTTAATGTAAAAGATTGAACGTAATCTTCGTTGCTTAAATAATTGAGTAAAACTGTGCTGAATTTTCAAGAAACCAAGAAAACAGACCAATGGCAAAACTAAAGAACAATAATTTACTCACACGCATTTTCATTACATTGCTGGGTGTTGCATTTATCGCCTGGGGCATCTCTACAGTTATACTTA
>CAYVLC010000129.1:4691-7682 GCA_964452155.1 uncultured Dysgonomonadaceae bacterium | reverse complement strand
ATGGTTGAATGGTGCCGATCTAGAAAATGTATTTACAATACCCAAAAACAAGATATATCTGGACGAAATGCAAGCCCAATTGAAGACCTTAAAAAAGGTGATAACAATAGGAGCGGGTTTCATAGGTGTGGAAATGTCTGACGAGATGAACAAAGCAGGGTGGGATGTTACACTTGTTGAGCTCGAATCGTCGATACTAAGCAAAGCTTTTGACAAGGAATTTGGAGATATAGCTGAAAAACTAATCACAGATAGAGGTGTTAAAGTTATTACTGGCAAAGGTGTAAAAGAAATTGTTGGTTTAGATGGAAAGGTATCTAAAGTAATTTTGACTTCAGGTGAGGAACTCGAAGCAGATGCTGTTATTCTTTCTATGGGTTATGTGCCCAATACAGAATTGGCCAAAAAATCGGGTCTCGAATTAAACGAGCATGGTTTTATCAAAACTTGCGAATATATGCGTGTTGAGAATTGCTCGAGTGATATTTTTGCAGTGGGTGACTGTGCAGAGAAACGAGATTTCTTGACTCGAAAATTGAATGGTACTATGCTTGCTTCCACAGCTTGTGCCGAAGCTAGAGTGGCTGGGATGAATTTGTATGAGTTGAGTCCATGTAAGATGTTTGCAGGTACAATAGCTATCTATAATACTGCAATTGGAGATTCTGCTTTTGGAACGGCAGGTATTATAGAATCTAAGGCCAAAGAGGATAACTTTAGTGTTGTTGTTGGTAGTTTTACAGGTATGGACAAACATCCAGGCACATTAGAAGGTATGCACGAACAAACTGTAAAGTTAATTGTGGCTGCAGATTGTGGTATGATTTTGGGAGGCGAAGTTTATGGAGGCAGTAGTGTTGGTGAATTGACAAATACGATAGGCTTTTTAATACAAAGTCATGTAAATATAAAAACACTGTTAACTGCTCAAATTGGTACCCATCCCTTGTTGACAGGTTCTCCAGCAGCTTACCCACTTATCAAAGCAGCAGAAATTGTAGCTAGAAAACTAAAGTGCTAAGTTTTACCTAAAAGTTGAAATATTTATTGCAAATGTGAAGCTTGATAATAATTATTATGCTAGCATTTTTTAATCTCAATTTGCTTCTAATGTACTATTAAATTTATTAAAAGGGTCTTTCCTATTGAATAGGAGAGCCCTTTTTTTTCGTTCACTAAAACGCTGTTTATCATAGTAGTCTTAGATTAGATGCAAAAGTATGTGTTTGCTTTAAACTTTACTATCTCGTTTTATCAAACTGTTTTGTCACAAACAATTTACAATCCGCACCTACTATGCTTGAGGTGAGATGGGTATAGGTTTTCTACAGAAAGTGATACTCCTATCTTTGGAGCACTGGCACAGCTAACTTATTTAAAGGGCAGTTCGTTAGTTACTCAGTGTAGTATAATCAAATTGATGCACGCTTTTTCATGAATTAGTTTACATTGATAATCATAGCGTATAGTTCTGCTAGGAGTCTTGCTGTCTTTAGTAAATTGATAATCCTATATCGAGGGCTCCTTGGTGCGAACTGTTCTTTGCGTGTAGTGTAAATAGGCAAAACACGTAATTTTACTGATGCCCCCTGTAAGATAGATAAAGTCATGTTGGATTTTAAAATATAGAGCATTCTACATGCACACAATTTTGCACACGTTTCGCAGTTTTGCTATGGGTTATACTTAGACCACATTACTTTATCAAATTTTCAATAAAGCTATTCGTTTGAATTTTATAATCAGAGATTTATCTACTTATTATTTTCTGAATACTTTGAAACCAATTCTTGATGATTTTTGATTTTGTCAGGTTTCTGAAACAGTCCGAAGGGCTTATGTTGAACCAATCGAAAACACGTATCTTTAGCGCTAGCAAACACCTTAATGTAGTGGATAATATCTGTTGATTTTGTGGCCCATACATCTACGCAAATCTATAAACTTGAATAATAAGGGAAAGTATAAATAAAAATAGAGTATAGTTTAAATATGTTATTTAGTATTTGTTTAGATTATAAATAAAGTGATTATAGTCAGGTGTATATGTTTATCGATGTTATTGAAAATATATCAAATGTTTATTTAACCCAGATATTTCATGAACAATTAAAGCCTTTTATGCGTTTTGAGGATGTTCTTATTTAAAATGATTCTAAATTAAAACTCAAACACGATGAAAAAATTTAAATTTTTATTATTACTTCTTATCTCGACTGTAACTTTGGTTGCATGTTCCGACGATGACGATGATATTAACCAACCAACTACATCCACTATAGTAGATGTAGCTAAAGCAAATCCAAACTTTTCTTCTTTGGTGCAAGCACTAACTACTACCGGATTAGACAAAGCTTTGGAAAATGGGGCTGCTTCTTTTACAGTTTTTGCACCAACTAATCAAGCTTTTGCTGATTTATTGGCAGAATTGAAATTGAGTAGTTTAAATGATGTACCCAAAGAAACACTATCTAACATTTTGCTATATCACGTAATAGATGGCTCTAAAATGGCTTCTACTATTACTACAGGGTACTACAATACTTTATCTGCAGGGCCAACTGCCGATAGTTATCTTTCTCTGAATATAGACATGGCTTCAACTATGATCAATAAGAGAGCAAAAATAACTGCTACAGATGTAAAAGCCGATAACGGTGTTATTCATGCTATTGATAAAGTTCTTTTGCCACAGACAATTGTAGATGTTGCAGTAACCAATCCTTCATTTAGTGTGCTTGTAGCTGCTTTAGCTAAAGCAGAATTAGTAGAGACATTAAAAGGCGATGGTCCATTCACTGTTTTTGCACCTACAGACGATGCATTCGCTGCACTGTTTACAGAACTAGGTGTTACAGGTATTGCAGACCTTACCGCAGAGGCTTTGACTCCTATACTTTTGGCACATGTTGTTAGCGGTAACGTTACTTCGGGTGAGCTTTCAAATGGTGAAGTGCAAACACTTAATGCGGATAAGAAAATTCTTGTAGG
>CAYVLC010000129.1:2061-4591 GCA_964452155.1 uncultured Dysgonomonadaceae bacterium | reverse complement strand
AGCTGGTAATGTTACATCGGGTCAGCTTTCAAATGGTGAAGTGCAAACACTTAATACAAGTAAGAAAGTTATGATAGATATATCTGATGGCGTAAAAGTTAATGGTACTTCTAATGTAGTATTGGCCAATGTACAAGGTTCAAACGGGGTTGTTCACGTTATAGATAAAGTGATACTTCCTTAAATAATTATTCCAAAAATAAGGTAAAGAAAACCTCTGTAGTAAATTTACTACAGAGGTTTTTGTGGTTGTTACTCAAATAAGTTGTATTTTTGAACAGGGTTATTTAAATATTAGTTATATTCAAATATAATAAGCAAAATTATTATGGCAACATATTCAATTAAGGACATAGAAAAAATATCTGGCATAAAAGCTCATACCATACGAATGTGGGAAAGACGCTATGGTATCGTTATTCCTCAGCGTACTGATACTAATATTAGGTATTACTCAGACCAAAATTTGAGAGATATTCTAAACATTTCTATTTTGAATCAAAATGGATTGAAGATTTCTAAGATAGCAAAATTGAGTAAGGATGAAATGCGAGAAAGAGTAAATAATTTACTCGATAGTTCTCACGAATATGGCCACATAATAGATGCTTTGCTAATCTCCATGTTAGATATCGACGAGTATGCTTTTAATAAAACCTTCACTGAAGCTTGGGAAGAATATGGATTCGAAAAAATGATAGAGAATATTATTTTTCCTTTTCTCGAACATATAGGTCTTTTATGGCAAACCAATACAATAAAACCTGCTCAAGAGCATTTTATGACAAATTTGCTGAGGCAAAAGATTATTGCACTTATAGATAGAGAAGTACCACAACAAGATGTTAGTAAAGGCAAGATAGTTTTCTTCTTACCTGAGAAAGAGCTGCACGAATTTGGCCTTCTTTTTTATAGCTTCATAGCACGCAAAAAAGGGTTCGAGGCAATTTATTTAGGTGCATCGGTTCCATTAGAAGATTTAAAAGAGGTGCAAAAGGTAACTGGTGCAAAAGCCTTTTTCTGTGCACATGTAGCGGCAATAGAGAAGGCGAGGTTGGAGAAGATGTTCGTTTATTTTAGAGAGACTTTCCCTCAGTTGACCTTTTTTGTAACAGGTTTGCAAGTAAGAGATCATAACCCTACACTACCAGAAGACTTCTTTGTCGTTTCATCATCGACTGTTTTCGAAGAGTACTTGCGTGAGCTCGAAGAATCTAATTAATCAATAACTTGGCTTCAAGCTCAAAATTTATTTGTGCTATTTACAAAATGCTTGTGAAGTAATCAGATGGGGGGGCATCTTATCCAAATGCAACATCAAGTGTCATCATCATTGCAAAGCCAATCATTGCTCCTATTGTAGAGTAATCAGTTTCATTTCCTCGCTGAGATTCAGGTATAAGTTCTTCTACAACAACAAATATCATAGCTCCTGCAGCAAATGCCAAGGCATAGGGTAGGATAGGGGTTATATTTAATACTAAATATGCCCCAATAACTCCCGAAATTGGCTCTACAATACCCGATAGTTGGCCATAGTTGAATGCTTTTAATCGAGAAAAACCCTCACGTCGTAGAGGAATAGAAACTGCTGCACCTTCTGGAAAGTTTTGCAACCCAATACCAAACGCTAATACAATAGCACCTACCAATACACCCATATCCGGACTGTGGGCCAAAGCTCCAAAAGCTACACCTACAGCCAATCCCTCGGGAATGTTGTGTATAGTTATGGCCAATACCAAAAGAATGCTGCGTTGCCACGATGTTTTTATACCTTCGGCTTGATCTACTTTTAGACCCATGTGTAGGTGAGGAAGTATTTTATCTATAATTAATAGAAAAGCACCTCCACTTAAGAAACCTACTACGGCTGGAACCCAAGATGTCACACCACTTTCTTCTGCCATATTTATAGCAGGCTGGAGTAATGACCAAAAACTGGCTGCTATCATAACTCCTGCTGCAAAGCCGAGCATAGAGTTCAAAACTTTTTGATTAATATTTTTAAAGAAAAAAACCATTGAAGAACCCAATGCAGTAACTGCCCATGTAAAGAGGGTGGCAAAAAATGCTAACAGAATAGGATTGTATTCTAATAAAAACTCTATGTTCATAGTTTATTGGTAATGCAAATTTTAGTGTTTTGTTTTATGTTTATTGATGCACAAAGATAAAGCAATTGATTTAACTTTGTGCATTGCAAGATTGCAATTTAATAAATAATTTGCAATTAGTAATGGCTTGTAATATTGTTTTAATCCTTGCTAATACTCTTTGATAGAAACAATCTACATCGAAAGTAGGGTGTAATATTTCAGTGTTTACTATTTTTTTTAAAGGTATCTTTCTAGTTCTTTTCTCCATATTTTATATCCCTCTTCTAAAAGATGTAATCCATCGATTGTGAGGTAGGCTCTCATTCTATGGGTATTGGGTTCAACAAAAAGTGAAAACAGGTCTATGTAAGTAAGATTCCAGTTTCTTGCAAGAGCTTTCAGTTTTACATTTATTTCTGGTACTTGACCGC
>CAYVLC010000129.1:0-1961 GCA_964452155.1 uncultured Dysgonomonadaceae bacterium | reverse complement strand
CGTGATATTTATGTGTGCTTAATTCTTTTAGTGGTGTTTCTTCTTTTTTATCAAATGTTTCTATCTCTATAACAGATGCAGCCACTACATTTGCAACCAGCGAGCGCAATCTTATCACATCGCCACTATCGGTCGGATGCGCCCTATTTGTGAGTAGTATTACAGCAGTATTGGCATCGGGATCTATTGTAACAGATGTGCCAGTATAGCCAGTATGTCCATAAGTGTTTGTACCAAAAAGATCGCCATTGCTTGAAGAGTAGGGGGTAAATACATCCCACCCTGGAGTTCTGCCAATAGTTTGAGTAGTGCGCGGTACTGTTCGCATAGTTCTCACTCCCATCGGACTGAGTATTCGTTTACCACCGTATTCTCCATTGTTTTGTAAAGCGGCTATCAGTATTGCCAAGTCGTTGGCATCCGAAAAAAGTCCTGCATTGCCAGATACTCCTAAGTTCATGATGCGCGCCAAGGGGTCGTGTACAATTCCTTTCAATACAGTACCATCTTTGAGCCTTTCAGTAGGTGCAGTTCGTGCTAAGGGTTCACCCACAGGTAGGTAATCGGTATGAGCCATACCCAGCACATCATAAATGTTTTGCTTTGCAAAAGTGCGTAAATCTTGTTTAGCAATAGTTTCTATAATTCGTTGCAGAGTGATGTAGTTCAAACAACTGTATTGGAAATCGGTTTGTGGCTCAAATTCTCTATCAACTGTAGCAATATAATTTATTATCCTATCGGGTTTGTTATTCCCTTTCGCCTTATTTGCCTTTTCTATAGGTGCATACGAAGGCAAGCCCGATGTGTGAGTCATTAGGTCTATCACACGGATATCTTTCACCTCTTTTCCATTGCTCCATGGCTTGAATTCGGGAATGAATAGATTTACTTTATCTGATAGTCGTAGTTGACCACGTTCCACAAGAATCATGGCCGATATTGCCGTTGCAATTGGTTTGGTCAATGATGCAAGATCAAACACAGTGTTTACATCCATTGCAACGTTTGCTGGATACACCTCTTTGTTACCATAAGCTTTAAGATAAGCCATTTTCCCGTTTTTCACAACGGCTAAAACCGCACCAGGTATTTCTTTATTGGCTATAGCCTGATTAATAACCAAATCGGCTTGAAGCAACTTTTGTGAATCCATTCCCACTTCCTCAGGTGCAACTTGAGGAAGGTGTTGAGCATTCACTTGTAGGGTGAAAAACAGGGAAGTTATTAGTAGGATAATTGTTTTCATGAATTACTTAGTTGATGTTTTAAAAACGCTTTTTTCAGTTCGGCAAAGATACAAAATGTTGTGAGTTTTTGTATTTAGTTCTTTTCGAAAGTAAGAACTACTATTTTGGAGCAGATTCTCAGATTGGTTTATATGGATATGAGATGAATTAATTATATTTCTATGTATGTGTGTATTCTTAATAGCTTATGAAAAATTAGTAGGTGAGGAGCAGAACAAACTTAATGCGAGTCTCACTATGAATTATGATATCATAGATAATCTAAAGATGACATTTCGTAATGGTTATGACTTTTATAAAAATGAAGATCAAATAAGAAATCCTGCTGGTATTAACTCTACAAGAGGTCCTTCGGTTATGGGCCATTATTGGGATTTTAATGGAAATGGTATGTATGGTACCAATCAAAGATGGGGACATAGTATTAATAGTGATTTGATGTTGACTTACAATAAAAAAGTTGGAACCTTCGACTTCGACCTCCTTGGAGGAGGTAGTATATACTATTATCAGGACAGATATCAAGGAGCTCGTACAGCCAATGGTTTATCCGTTCTAGGATGGTACTCATTAGAAAATGCTATTCCTTCGGAGGCAGCAGGGGTTAATTCGATTCAAAATATTGTGGGCACCTTTGCACGTCAGGTAAATAGTGTTTATGGAAAGCTTTCAGTCGCATGGCAAGATGCTGTGTATGTTGATGTTACGGGT
>CAYVLC010000128.1:5959-7686 GCA_964452155.1 uncultured Dysgonomonadaceae bacterium | reverse complement strand
CTTTCAGATATTGAGCGCATAGAAGTTGTGCAAGGCCCTGCCTCGCTGGTCTATGGCGCAAGTGCTTTTGCCGGAGGCATCAATATAATTACCCGAAAGGACAAAGAAACAAACGGATATGTTAATTTGCAAGGAGGCATGCACAACTTGTGGAGTGCCCAGGCCCGTGGTGCGTACAGAGCACCCTCATCTGTGCATCAACTATCGGCCGGATACAGCAGTTCCACCGGATATATGGACAACAGCGACTACAAAATGCTGAATCTGTTGTGGCAAAGCCGATTTGAGAAAGACCGAAACACGGTAGATGTGCAACTTGGCCTCAACAACAAGGCCTATGGCGCCAATACCTTCTACTCGCCCTCCTACCCCAATCAGTTCGACGATACGCAGTCGCTGTTTGTATCGGTAAAAGGCGAGACAAACGGCACGCTCAAGTTCACACCTCAGCTGTATTGGAACCGCCATTACGATACCTTCCAACTCATTCGCGAGGGTACGCCCAATGTGCCCAGTTGGTACACCCATCACAACTATCACCGCACGGATGTGATGGGGGCAAACCTCACTTTTCAGTACGCATGGCAATGGGGCATTGCGAGCTTTGGTGGCGAGTTTCGCAACGAGGGCATTGTGAGCAATGTGCTGGGCAAGCCAATGGAAAAGGCCTTTGGCAACTACACCATGAGCGACAACCGCACGGCCATGAACTACTTTGTAGAGCAAAACTTCTTGTTCGATAAGGTGACACTATCCTTGGGCGCATTGCTGAACCACAACACGGCCAACACCAATCGGTTTGACCTGTATCCGGCCATCAACACATCGTATAGGGTGCACAAAAATGTGAGCCTGTATGCCTCGTGGAACAAAGCTACCCGAATGCCTACCTTTACCGACCTCTACTACACGACCAAAACCCATACGGGCAACAGCAATTTGGCATCGGAGCAGTCGGAAGCTTTGGAGGCAGGCGTAAAACTAACGACCCAAGCAGTAAGTGGCAATCTCACCGCATTTTACATGCAAGGGCGCAACCTTATCGATTGGGTAAAGCCCAGCGAAGAGGCCTTGTGGGAAAGTCGCAACCATTCCAAAATAAACAAGCGGGGCGTGGAGACTAACATCAATATGAATCTGAAAGAGCTGTTGGGAAACCACTTGCCCCTGCACAGCCTATCTGTCGGTTACTTGTATTTGCACCAAAATAGGGTGAACGACGAGCTGATTTCGAACTACACCCTCAATCATTTGCGCCACAAATTCACGGCTAACTTGCAGCACGACGTTGTGCGCAACCTGTCGATGTCGTGGAATTTCCGCTGGCAAGAGCGAACGGGGTCGTATCTGAAATATGACGACCTGCAACCTGCCGAAATGACCCCCTACGAACCATTTGCCCTATTGGACATAAAACTAAACTACCAATTGCGCAACATCAACCTCTATGCCAACATCAACAATGTGCTCAACACCGCGTATTTAGACTTGGGCAACTTGCCCCAACCAGGTATTTGGATAATGGTGGGGGTGAATTATACCATTAGGTAATCCTATTGTCATAACAATGGGGTCTGTTGTAACGAAACACCGCCTTTCTTTACAAAACACCCCATATTTTGGCTTACAACGCCACTTAGCGGCGTTGCGAAGCAAAAAAACACCCTCGGGAGGGCACTTATCCGCGTTGCAAAGCACTCTCCCGACCTCGGGAGGGCACTTATCTG
>CAYVLC010000128.1:3459-5859 GCA_964452155.1 uncultured Dysgonomonadaceae bacterium | reverse complement strand
GCGTTGCAAAGCACTCTCCCGACCTCGGGAGGGCACTTATCTGTGTTGCGAAGCACCCTCCTGACCTCGGGAGAGCTGTTATCTGCGTTGCGAAGCACCCACTTTTGCTTCAAAAAACCCTTGGCAGCCATGCGCAGCACCTTAGCAACCCAATAACAAACAAAAAAGGGCTGCCCGCTTTGGGACAACCCTTTTTACATTATTACAATTTCGTTTTCTGCTTGCGTAGCACACCCATTGCAAATTGGCGCAAGCGAGATTTGCTTCGCAACACACGGTTTACAAAATTGGTGCGAGCAAAAGCCCTTACAACTCCTTGCCCGTCTTCACCGGAAACGGTGGCATTGGAGGCAGTTTCACAGGATTTTTCTTCAACTCGTCTAGCACCACCTCAATGGCTTTGTTGAGTTGTGCATCTATTCCCTTGTATTGTTGCGCGGGGTCGTTCTCTATGATGATATCGGGCACCACGCCACGGCCTTCGATGATGAATTCTTTGCCATCTTTATCGTACGGAGCATACGATGGTGTCACTATAGAGCCTCCGTCTATGAGCGGAATAGCGCCACTGTAGCCAACTACGCCACCCCACGAGCGGGTGCCAATGGTTGTACCAATTTTGTTTACCTGGAAACGGTAGGGAAACAAGTCGCCATCAGATGCCGAGTATTTGTCCAACAACGTTACCTTGGGGCCCACGTGCATTCCCACTGGGTTGGGGTCGCCTTCTGTTTGCCCTGTGTGCATGGTCATGTAAGTGAGCTGACGCATCAATCTCTCTATAATCATGGGCGACACATTGCCGCCACCATTGCCCCTAACGTCTATAATGAGGCCCTCTTTTAGCAATTGAGGATAGTAGTACTTGGCAAATTCATTTAGCCCATCCACACCCATATCGGGGATGTGCAAGTAGCCCACCTTGCCGTTGGTTTGCTCGCTCACTTTGGCAATATTGCTGTGCACCCATTTGTGATAATAGAGTGCCGATTCGTCGTCGATGGTGTTCACCAACGCTTTGCGACTGCCTGCGGCCGATGGTTTGCTGTTTACCTCTAGCAACACCTCTGTGTTGGCTTTGCCAACGAGCAGTTGGTAAATGTCTTGGATGGTAGTCACGGCAACACCATCTACCGAAATAATGTAGTCGCCCTCGCTCACATCCACACCCACGGCGCGCAATGGCGATGTGAGCTGTTTGCTCCAATTGGCACCCTTCAATATCTCGTCTATACGGAAATAGCCCGATTTGTCGCGGCTCATCTTTGCACCCAACAGCCCTGTTTTGATGCGGTCGGGTTCTGGCTTCTCGCCGTTTTGCGAGTAGGCATGGCCAACGTTGAGCTCGCCAATCATCTCTCCGGTAATGTAGGCCAAATCGCTACGGTGGGCTATGTGGGGCACAAGCACATTGTACTTTGCATACACCTCATCCCAATCTACACCATGCATACCGGGGTCGTAGAAGAAATCGCGCATGTGGCGCCATGCCTCGTCATACATTTGTTGCCATTCGGCTTTCAGGTCCACATACACTTTCATTTGCGATAGGTCCATGGTCTTCTCCATCTTTATCTCCGATGTTGGCAGGTCTATCACGCCCCATTTTCCGCCCATTCTCACAAGCATCTTTTTGCCATTGGCCGAAAGCGTATAGCTTACATTGCTGCCCAACTCGGTCTCTTTCTTCTTTTTCAGGTCATACACCTTCATGGTGCTACCTTTGCTAGATGAGCTCATGGTTGTGTAATATACCTTATCGTCAACCGCCGTCACACCATAGTAGTTGGCCGCAGCAACTGGTAGTGCCAACACACGGTCTTCGATACCGTCTAGGTCCACCTTCACAGTTACAGCTTTGCTATCGGTTGTCTCTTTCTTTTCCTCATCTTCCATCTTCACCACATCGTTCTCTGGGGCAAAAGGCGAGGGAGTTTCCTTGGCAAGCGTAATCATGTAGATGCGGCTCATGTCCACGTAGGCATGATTCCACTCGGTTTGACTATAGACAGGGTTGAAATCGCGTGCCGATGTAAAGAGTAGGTACTTGCCATCGCGACTGAACGATGGGCTCGACGAATTGTACCATCCTTCGGTCACTTCGTACGATTTTTTACTGTCCACATTGTACAACCGTATCACTGTCATATCCGCTTGCGGACGGGTATAGGCAATCCATTTGCTGTCGGGCGACCAGTTGTAGCTAAATCTTGTTGACCTATCGGATGTTTCCACCACGGTTACCTTCTTGGTGTCAACATCTATGTAGCTCAATTCGCGTTTCTTGTTGTGAAAGAGTATTTTTTTGCTATCGGGCGACCAATCTAGGTTAAATATATAGGTCTTGTTGCCATTTGTCAATTGCACGGGCTGGCCTGTGCCATCTTGATTGGCCAAATA
>CAYVLC010000128.1:0-3359 GCA_964452155.1 uncultured Dysgonomonadaceae bacterium | reverse complement strand
GCTACATCAAAAAGATAGATATAACCACCTTTCTCGAAAGCAATGTGCGTATCGCTGTGCGATGGAAACTTGATGTCGTAGTCGGTAAAGTTGGTTACCTTGCGTGTAGCTTTTGTTTCGGTGTTGTAGGCAAACAAATTGGCAGTTCTGTCTCTGTCCGACACATAGTAGATTTCTGTGCCAATCCACATAGGGAAAACATCTTGCGCGGGTGAGTCAGTTACCTTGTCCACCTTGCCCGATTTGAAATCATATACCCTAATATCGTCGGCCATACCACCTTCGTAGTATTTCCAGGTCCGAAATTCTCTGAACACCCAGTTGAAAGCCAATTGTTTGCCGTCGGGCGAGTAAGAGCTAAATCCTCCATCGCTCAGCGGAAGCTCTGTAGAGAGACCACCCGTAGCATCCACGCTGTAGAGTTGCCCACGAAAGTCGTTGAACGACTGTTTCCTAGAACGATACACAACACGCTTGCCATCGGGCGTCCATGTCATCACAATATTGTTGGGGCCCATGCGGTCGCCAATATCATCGCGACTAAGCGTGGCGGTATAGGTCAGCCGTTGTGGCACACCTCCCGTTGCGGGAATCTTAAATACCTCGGTGTTGCCATCATACTGCCCCGTGAAAGCAATTTGGCTTCCGTCGGGCGAGAATTTTGGAAACATCTCGTAGCCATTGTGCGAGGTTAGTTTGCGGGCCATGCCCCCATTGATACCAGTTGTGTAAAGATCACCGGCATACGAAAATACAAGCTGATTGCCCGACACAGCGGGAAACCGTAGTAGCCGTGCTTCCTCTTGTGCCACCAATTGCATTGTTGCAACCAGCACAAAGAGCGATAGCAGTGTAAAGACTTTTTTCATTGTAGATTTGATTTATTGTTTATATATTTCTGAATTTGTTTGTTATTCTTGTTGTTGCAAATGGACTGCCAGTGGCGCTCGCGGGGGTTTGTAACCCGCCTGCCCTGTAGAATAATGCTTTGCATTAAAACCTATGGTTTTATTCCATAGGGTGAATCGCTTTAGCGAAATCTTTCCAAAATTCAATTTTGCTACGCAACACACCCTAATGAAATAACAATTGATTTCATGGGGCAGGCCGATTATAAATCGGCCTTGCACAACCATTCTGCAATGTTCAATAGCGTCTGTCATTCTGAGTGAAACGAAGAATCTGTTCAATCCTAACATTATCGTTTGACAGATTCCTCACTACGTGTCGGAATGACAGAGGCATTCAGCCATTCAGGCCACCAACGCATTTCAAAAGTCACATTGTCAACTGTCAATTGTCCATTGTCAATTATTTCAACGCCCTTCGACAGGCTCAGGGACCAGGGTTCATTTGACCATTCTGGGCTATTCTTAACTCTTAATTCTTAATTCTTAATTGCTTTAGCTGATTCTCCCCCAATCATACCTATTCCCCAAGAGCTTCTTTAGTTGTCTTTGCAGCACTAGGTGCTCGGGTTGCTCCAAATTGGGGTCGGTATCTATTATTTCCTGAGCCACTTCGCGAGCACGGTACAAAATATTGCTATCGCGCACCAGGTCTGCTATACGCAGGTTGAAGGGGATGCCACTCTGCTGTGTACCCTCCAAATCGCCTGGGCCGCGTAGCTTTAGGTCGGCCTCAGCAATTACAAATCCATCGTTGCTCTCGGTCATTATCTCCATGCGCCTGCGCGTATCGCTCGACAATTCGTAGGGAGTAACCAATATGCAGTACGATTGGTCGGCACCACGGCCCACTCTACCCCGCAACTGGTGCAGTTGCGACAAGCCAAAGCGTTGGGCACTCTCAATGATCATCATCGAAGCATTGGGCACATTCACCCCCACTTCTATCACAGTGGTCGAAACCATTATTTGTGCCTCGTTGGCAACAAACTTGCGCATCTCTTCCTCCTTTTCGGCAGGTTTCATGCGGCCGTGCATCTTGCACACTTTATATTCTGGGAATAGCTCCAGTATCTTTATGTAGCCATCCTCCAAGTTCTGCAAATCTATCTTCTCGCTCTCCTCTATCAAGGGGAAAACAATGTAGGCTTGTCGGCCTTTCTTTATTTCGTTGCGCAAAAATTGGTACAATGCACCCCGCTTCTCTTCGTAGCGATGGGCCGTTTGCACTGGTTTGCGTCCTGGTGGCAATTCGTCTATCACCGACACATCCAAATCGCCATACACCGTCATGGCCAATGTGCGCGGGATGGGCGTGGCAGTCATTACTAGCATGTGCGGAGGTCGCTCGTTCTTTGTCCATAGCTTGGCGCGTTGCGCCACACCAAAGCGGTGCTGTTCGTCTATCACCACAAAGCCAAGATTGTTGAAGTTGACAGTATCTTCTATGAGCGCATGTGTACCAATGAGGATATCTATTTCGCCCGAAAGCAATTGGGCATGCAATGTCTCGCGTGCTTTCTTTCTGGTAGAGCCTGTGAGCAAAGCCACCTTCACATCCATGTCTGACAATGTTTCTTGGAAGGTCATAAAGTGCTGGCTGGCCAATATTTCGGTGGGAGCCATTAGGCAAGATTGGTAGCCATTGTCGAGAGCTATCAACATCAGCATTAGCGCCACCAATGTTTTGCCACTGCCCACATCTCCTTGCAGCAGTCTGTTCATCTGCTTGCCAGAGGCAGTGTCCACTCTTATCTCCTTGATTACTCTTTTCTGTGCATTGGTGAGCTCAAAAGGCAAATGCTTCTCATAAAAAGAATTTAAGTAGTGCCCTACTTTTTGGAAGAAGAAGCCTTTTAGTTTTTCTTTTCGGTTGGCCGAGTAGCCAAGTATATTGAGTTGAATGTAGAAGAGCTCTTCAAACTTTAGCCGCAGCTCTGCATCGCGCAGAACAATGGGGTTCTTCGGGAAGTGTATGTTCTCGAGTGCATCGTGCAGGGCAATCAGACCCGCTGCTTCAATCACATCGGCCGAAAGCGACTCGGGGATGCGCTCTTTGAGCATACCAAAAGCACCTTCCATCATCTTGTTGAGGGTTTTGGAGTTGATGTAGCTCCGCTTCATTTTATCTGAAGTATTGTAATAGGCAAACAGACCTTCGGGACGGTAGTCGGGGGTATCGCATGCCTCAATATCGGGATGGGCTATGCTATACTTTTTGCCAAATTGGGCAGGCTTGCCAAACACAATGTACTCTTTGTTGAGCGTAAACTTACTCTCTACAAACCGTAGTCCTTGAAACCAAACCAAATCTACAAACCCTGTTCCATCGGTGAAATGGCCCACTAATCTCCGTTTGCGTCCCTCGCCAAAAGTCTCAAATGATTTGATTACCCCTTTCAATTGCACGTAGGGCATCGAGCCCTCTATCTCATGTGCATAGTAGAGCCT
>CAYVLC010000127.1:0-7833 GCA_964452155.1 uncultured Dysgonomonadaceae bacterium | reverse complement strand
ATGAAAAAGCTAATGGCCAACAGCTAACACCTAATAGCTCTTTTTCTAGTCTCTAATCGGCTACCAGTTGTTTTCTTTTCAACATAAAAAAACTGTCTTCTTTTTGTTATTTAAGAGACAGTTTTTGTTTGTTCGTTTCGCATAGCACTAGCGTGTTTTGCGACGCAACTAAATTGCTTAGCATAGTTCGACAAATATGTCTTTTTCTACTTTTTCTAGAATTAGTTTTTCTTCTTTGGCCAACCAGCCAAAAGCAGCATACATATCTTTTTCTGTAATTTTAATTGCTTTTCTTAGGTCTTTTACATTCATACGACCTTTTGAGTCTAGTTTTGTCCACACTTTACCAGCGTTGATACCAATTTTTTCTACCATTTGTTTTTAATTTTTAAAATTTAATTTGCAAAAATAGTTATATAAAATGGTATAAACAAACTTATGATTTATTTAACTGGTTAGCTCTATGATTATTGTGCAATAATTGCACTGTGGGTTATATCGGTAATTAAGCTATCGACCTGTTTTATTAGAGAGTTTTGGTAGTCATTGACTATCACATATTCCGCCATTCCTATTTTGTCTTTCTCGGGCATTTGGTGCATTATGCGGCTTTCTACCATTTGTGGAGTTACATTGTC
This sequence comes from uncultured Dysgonomonadaceae bacterium, assembly GCA_964452155.1. Lineage (GTDB taxonomy): Bacteria > Bacteroidota > Bacteroidia > Bacteroidales > Dysgonomonadaceae > UBA2632. The sequence goes on along the minus strand of CAYVLC010000127.1, from coordinate 7,195 downwards.
GCGCTCGCTTACACGCTCTACCCTAAGGTTGAGGGGCGAATATACAGTGACTACTTTGTCAAGATAGGTATGAAAACTGGATTCGAAAAGTATGGCTGCTTCCAATGCAACAATGGTGTGATTGGAGTGTTGGGCACACCAGTGGTTAAAGTGTTTCAATACCTCGGGGTGAATAATGGAGTTGGCGAGTTGTAGGTGCTGGGAGCTGTTGAAAATGATATTGGCAAATTTCTTTTTGTCTAACTCTCCAGTCTGATTGTAGAGGTCGGCTCCAAAATGCTTTGTGAGTTGCTGCCTTATGTGTAGCGAGGTGTTGTTGAGAATTTTTGTCTCTTCGTCGGCATTGTACACGGGTATTCCGTGCAATGCAAATAGTGTTGCCACTATAGATTTGCCACTGCCTATTCCTCCTGTTATGCCTATCTTAATCATATCTGCAACTGTTTTATTTTTGTTCGAACAAAAACTCTACTACCGCAGGAGAGATAAGCGGATTTTTGATGGTAGGCGGAATTTTTGTAAGCTCTAGCTCAATTTGGTCGCCAGTTAAGTTTTTCAGCATGGCGTAGTTTAGTTCTATCTCGAAATCTTCTGGGGCAATTTTTTTGTAATCGTCTAGTGTGACAGAAAAAGTTACTTTTACTTTAGAAGGGAAGAATTTTACATCGATCGTTTCTGGAACATTGGCCACAGTTATAGATATTTCGAACTGGCGTTCGGTAAATTCATATATTGGAATATATACCTCCACCTCGTTGGGCTTCATGGTGACACCATCTATTGATTTGAGTTTTGCTCTGAGCTGTGAGGTTGCTTTAAGGTTTTCGAACACACTGTACTCGGTCATGACCTGCGATATATCTCTTAGTTGCTCGCCCGTTCCGTAGAGAAGGACTTCGTTGGGAATGATAGATACAGAATCTATAACAAGGTGTCCGGCACTGGTTCTCATCTCTCCATCAAAAACAACGGGCACTGTTTTGCTCTGAAGTTTGGCTGTTTTCAGAGATATATTTGCAGGGGCATAGCCTATCAATTGTGTGTTTACGGCTAGTTTGGTGCGAATGAGCTGGGTGAGCTGATTGCCTTGCAGCTTTGTATCGTTGTTTTTTTGAGCCTCGGTAACGTCTATTGATAGCGAGTCTCGTTTTTTGAAGAAATAATAGTTGAATAAACCTGAGCCAAGGTCTCTTATTCTAAGATCGATATGATCGGGTGTTGGCTCCACAAAGACTTCCTGCTCGGGTATGTTTACATACTTTAGTGGAATGCGATGATCTCCCTCGGCGTTGCTTTGGAAAAACAGTAAAAGCCAAAAGATAAAAGATAAAACTAGAAACAAGAAAAAAGGAATTACCTTACCCCAATCGATTTTAGTGAAAATCGAACGGAATCCATCCCAGAGGTTATAAATAATGCTCAGCAGAGACATATTTGCTTGTTTCTAATTTTAGGATAATGAGTATATAAGTTGTGCCTGCAAAAAAGCTCACTGTTGAGATGCTTTGTACACTTCGGCAGGCTCGGTGACCGCACTTTGAGATACTCAGTGAGAATAGCTTGGCATGCTCGGTGACCGCACTGTCGATATTTTAGAAAGGAAGGGGTTTACTTTATACATAAAAGGCTCCTTTCTTTACTCTCTCTCTCTCTCTCTTTGCGAGATATAAGCGAAGCGCACTTACTTGCATTTTTCTAGCAAAGGGCTACTAAGTAGATTGCTTTAGTTGCCTACGTCGGTTATAGACGCAAATACCGAAGCTTTGTCAACTTTGATAGTAACACCGTTTGAAACTTCTATGAGAAAATAGTTTTCGCTCACTTCTTTTATTCTACCATGTATGCCACCAGCAGTTACTACTTTGTCGCCATTTTGCATGGCTTCGCGTGCTTTGGCAATTGCTTTTTGTTTCTTTTGTTGTGGGCGAATCATGAAGAAGTAAAAGATAGCAATGATTACTACCATAAAAATTAATGAGCTCCCCATTGGGCCACCAGTTTGTAATAAGATATTCATAATTATAATTTATTAAATTGTTTAGAAATTTGAATTAGTTTTTGAAGATAGTTTTATTCTTTTTCATATCGGATACAATTGCATCTAATATTCCATTTATAAAAGTGCTGCTTTTGGGTGTGCTATAGACCTTTGCTAGGTCGATATACTCATTGAGCGTAACTTTTATGGGAATGGTTGGAAACTCGTATAACTCGGCCATTGCCACTTGCATTATTACAACGTCCATAAAGGCAATTCGTTCGAAGTCCCAGTTTTCTGCATTTTTTGTAATTTGCTCGCGGTACTCTTTTCCATTTACCAGTGTTTCGCGGAGCAGTTTTGTTGCATATTCGCGGTCTTCGTCGTCGTTAAACATTGGCAATAGTGGTTGGTCTTGGCCCTCCGACTTGTTGAATTGCTTTATTGTTTTGAGAACAAAAGATTGCACTATTTCTATATCATCGTTCCAGAAGATGCTTTCGTCTTCAAGAATATCATCTAGCACTTCGTTTCTGTGGATAAAGGTTTTGAAGGTTTTTCTCCAAAACTCTTTGTCATCATTATAGGTGGGTTTTTCTAGTTGCACATACTCTTTGTAGGTGTCAGATTCTAGGATGTTGTCTAATAGGCCTCGCACAAAGTTGAAGTTGTTCTCCCATGACATGGGTCTGTCTGCAATGTAATTGATAAACATTCTGTTGCCACGGAGTTGCTCAAGAAACTGATTGTTTACTATGTGCATCTTTGGGTTTAAATCTTCGTGCGTAGGCAAAAATTTATTCAACTTTGTATTGATGCGCTGTTCGTGCAGGTCTGTTATCTCAATCATCAGCTTTAGGAGATAATAATAGAGGTCGTAAGATTTTTGTAATCCCAAGAGGAGTTCTCTTTCTACTTGCCTTAAATCTTTGTCACGGTTTTGGTACCAAGCGTACACAATTTGGATAACTCTTATGCGGATTAGTATTCTATTGATCATTGCAGCGTTTCGTTGTTTATTTATTTTACAAAAATAGCTATTTATTTCTTTTTAAGTGAACGATTCTCAGATAAAATGGGTTTTCTATATTATCTGTGCAGTTAAAGCAATGTTTTCTGCGAAAAAAAGGCGATTAATATCTGCAATGATGTATCTCCTATTTTAAGAAAATAGTTGTAACTTCGTGGGTTCATACAAACAGCTAACAAGTATTACGTAATGGAACGTTTTATATCTGACCTATCTCATCATTTTGCTGTGCCTTTTACAAATCCGGTGCTCATATTTGCGCTGCTTTTGTTTATTGTGCTGGTGTCGCCCATGCTGCTCAAGCGGCTCAATGTGCCTAGCATAATTGGGCTCATTGTTGCGGGTGTAATTATTGGCCCGCATGGCATGAACCTAATATCGGATGGTGCGGGTGTGAACATGTTTTCTACTATTGGGTTGCTTTACATAATGTTTATTGTGGGTCTCGAGCTCGATTTAAAAGAGTTTAAGGCCAACCAGAATAAGAGTGTTGTCTTCGGTTTTTTCACCTTTTTGATACCACTTTTCTTGGGCTATCCGGTGTTGAGGTATTTGCTTGGCTACGATGTGTATGCTAGTTTTTTAACAGCGAGCATGTTTTCTACTCACACCCTGGTTACCTATCCTATGGTGAGTAGAATGGGGGTGTCAAAGAATCAGGCAGTTGCTATTACGGTGGGCGGAACAATACTTACCGACACAGCGGTGCTCATAATACTGGCCGTTGTTATTAATAGCAGCCAAGGGGCTTTCGATATTCAATTCTTGCTGCGTCTCTTTGTTTCCATCCTTATTTTTTCGGGTATTGTTTTCTTTATAGTTCCCATTATTGCAAAATGGTTTTTTCAAAAGATGGAGAGCGAAAAATATTCGCACTACATCTTTGTGGTGTTTGTGGTTTTCTTTTGTGGATTCTTGGCCGAGTTGGGGGGAATTGAACCAATTATTGGGGCATTTGCTGCCGGATTGGCGCTCAACAAGTTGATACCACATAGCTCTGCGCTTATGAATAGAATTGAGTTTATTGGCAACTCTTTGTTCATTCCTATTTTTTTGATCTCTGTGGGGATGTTGGTAGATATATCTGTTGTTTTTGAAGGTTATGAGGCTATTTATATTGCAGCTGTTTTATCTGTTGTTGCGCTAGCCGGAAAGTGGATGGCTGCTTACATTACTCAAAGAACTTTTAAATATTCGGTGGCGCAGCGTAATATTATATTCGGTCTCAGCTCGTCGCACGCTGCAGCCACATTGGCTGTTATATTGGTGGGGTTCAAAGCTGGTATTATTGATGAGTATATACTGAACGGCACCATTATTCTTATTCTTTTCACTTGTATTGTTGCTTCATTTGTAACGCAACGCTCTGCCAAGCAAATTGCAATAGCTGAGGAGGATGAAGATATAATCCCATCGGAGCTAGGACATTATGCACAAGAGAAGATATTGGTTCCTATTGGAGATATGGCAAATGTGGGGAAACACATAGAATTGGCCATGTTGCTGAAAGACAAAAAATCTGTCAACTCTATTTCGCTTCTTGGGGTGGTGCCCAACAACGAGCTGGCCGAGAAGAATATTATTTCATTGAAGAAAAACTTGCAAGAACAAGTATCGGGTGCTGTTGCGGCAGATTTGGTGGTAGATGTGATAGCTACTATAGACCAAAATGTGGCTGGGGGTATTGTGCGTGCTGCCCGCGAAACAATGGCCGACATTGTTATTTTGGGGTGGCCAGGCAAAGTAGGGTTGCTCGAAAAACTTGTGGGCGACAAGGTGGAGTTGATCATCAAAAATATGGATAAGAACTTATTTATATGCCATCTGCAAAAGAATATGATTTCGCACAAAAGAATAGTTGTAGTTTCGCCTCCGCTTGCCGAGAAAGAACTTGGTTTTGATGTGTGGGTAAACAAAATTGTGCAACTCTCTAGGGAACTCTCCGTGCCTGTTGTGCATATTGGGCACCCCGACACGCAAAACCTTATTGCTAGCCAGAAGAAACTGAAAGCTAACTTTAGTTTCAGGAAGTTTGACAATTGGCAAGACCCTCTTTCGTGTGGCGATGAAATAAGAGCGGACGATATATTTGTATTTATATCGGCCCACACGGGGTATATATCTCACATGCAGGTGTTGGATAATATGCCCACGCGCATAGAGAGACGTTTCCCAGATGTGACTAGAATTGTTATCTTTCCGAAGCGATACACCATTGATATGTTGGTAGAGAGTGACGATCATATATTTATTCCATAAATACTATTTGCATGAAAAGGGACAAACTTTCAGCTGGCGCAAGTTTCTAACAGGTGCCCTTTGCTAGTGAAAGTTGACAATTCGCGTCCTTCTTTTCGGTCACTGAGCCTGTAGAATTGTTTCTTAGCTAAAGTATGTTTCTTAGCTGGGGGGAGTTTGCAACTTGTCCCCTTTTTTGAAAATTAGCTATTGCATCAGCATAATATATTTCTCAGTGCAACTACAATCGAGTTTCAGTCAAAATAAATAAATATTCAATTACAGATACAACATGAACTTCAAATTTATTATTCGATTTACTGCCATTTTGCTATTCTCACTTTCGCTCTTTGCGTGTGGTACTTCCAGAAAATCGTTGACACAAGCACCCGCGCTGCATCCTAAGCGAGAGTTTCGTGGTGCGTGGATTCAAACTGTGGGCCAGTCTCGCTATCAGCAGATGAATAGTGCTACCATGAAACACTACCTAGCCGAGGTGGTACGCAAACTAGACAATGCAGGTGTAAATGCTGTAATATTTCAGATTCGCCCCGAAGCGGATGCTTTTTATAAGTCAGACTTGGAGCCATGGAGTAGGTTTCTCACCGGAGTGCAAGGCCTTGCTCCTGATGATCCTACTTTCGACCCCTTGGAGTTTATCATTGACGAATGTCACAAAAGGGGTATGGAGTTGCATGCTTGGTTGAATCCATACCGAGTGCAATCTACCATCATGAGTGAGTTGGCCAAAGATCATATCTATTGGGACCATCCCGAGCGATTTGTACAGTATGGCAATCAACGATATTTTGATCCTGGACTGCCCGAAAATCGTGGTTTTATTGCAGCCGTTGTGCGTGACATTGTGTCGCGCTACGATGTAGATGCCATACACATGGACGACTATTTCTATCCATACCCAGTAGCTGGCAAATCGTTTCCCGACGATAGTAGCTTCAATAAGTATGCTGCTTCGCAGGGCTTTAGAGCAAATGAGCGCGACGATTGGCGACGCAATAATGTGAATTTGCTCATTCAGCAAGTGAAACTGGCCATTGCAGGCACCAAACCTTGGGTGAGGTTTGGCATTAGTCCTTTTGGTATCTATAGAAACAAACGAAGTACACCCGATGGATCGGGCAGCGATACCAATGGACTGCAAAACTACGACGACTTATATGCCGACGTGAAACTATGGGTAGAGAAAGGGTGGATAGATTATAACATGCCTCAACTTTATTGGGAGATTGGTCATAAATTGGCCGATTATACTACACTTATTGAGTGGTGGAACGCCAATAACTTTGAGCAACCGCTCTATATTGGGCAGGATTTGAAGCGAAGTGTAGATGTGAATGAGTTGGGCGAAAAGATACGCCAATCGCGTGCACTCTCTTTTGTAGATGGCAATTGCTATTGGTATGGATATTTAATTTTAGATAACTATGCCGATGTGGCCAACACGCTTGCTACACAAACTCATCGGGCAAAATCATTGATTCCTGCCTATATACACATGCATAAGGGTACTCCAAATAAAGTGAAAAAACTGGTTGATGTGTTTACAGAAGATATGCACTTTTTGACATGGGAAAGCGATAAGCAAGCTCACAACCCAGAGGCGGCAAACTACTTTGTGGTCTATCGTTTCGCAAAAGGAGAAAAGATAAACATTGACAATGCAGCCAATATTGTGAAAATTACGGGCGACAATTTCTTCGTAATCCCGTACGAGAATGGGAAAACGAAATATACTTATGCCGTAACTGCCGTGGATGCTTTTCACAATGAGTCGAAAATGGTAAAGGTGAAGGTGAAGCAGTAGGGGGGTGAGAGGTAAAAATTAAAAGTTAAAAACGAGTAGTTGGACAGTGGGTATTTTTAGGGTTAAAAGCAATTGACAATTGATAGTTGACAATGCGTTGATGGCCTACGGCCAAATACTTTAA
>CAYVLC010000126.1:0-7859 GCA_964452155.1 uncultured Dysgonomonadaceae bacterium | reverse complement strand
ACGTTTATAAAATATTCAATTCCTTGTGCTTTCAAGTCATCGGCACATTTAGGAGCACCTGCAACCACAAGTATCTCTTTTCCTTTGACCATTTTGTAAGCTTCAGGAGCAAATTTCTCATACTCATCGTCACTCGAACAGAGCACTATGATGTCAGCATCCTTCTCGCGAGCTGCTTTCACACCTTCATCTACAGAGTCGAAACCTAAGTTGTCTATTATTTCATATCCTGCACATGCCATAAAATTGCCCGAAAACTGAGAGCGGGCCAATCTCATAGCCAAGTTGCCAATAGTCAGCATAAACACTTTGGGCGTTTTGCCACTACGCTCGGTTGCTAAACGCACCGCTTCGTAAGGCTCTGCCAATCGTTTTGTATTTAATCTTTTCAATGGAGTTTCTTTTTCCACTCCACAGTCACATTCGTTCAGTGTATTGTAAGTTTCCTCGAACTTGTGGCTTACTCTTTCTCCAAAATTTGGAAACTGATTTGTACCAATGAGAACCTCTTTTCTGCTAGCACCTGCTTTGAAGCGTGCATCAGCAGATGCATTGATGTTATCTTGCACTGTTCCTGCTTTTAGTGCTGCATAAAATCCGTGCTCATCTGTTTCGAGAAACAATTTCCATGCTTCTTCTCCCAAAGAGTTGGTCAGGTTTTCTATATAGTACGAACCTGCACCTGGATCGGTCACTTTGTCAAAGTGCGACTCTTCCTTCAGCAGCAATTGCTGATTTACAGCAAGTCGGTTTGTAAAATCGGTAGCATTTTGATAGGCATGATTAAACGGACGCACTGTCAACGAATCTACCCCTCCCAATGTGGCAGACATTGCCTCTGTTTGGGTTCTTAGCAGGTTTACATAAGCGTCGTAAACTGTTGCATTGAAAGTAGATGTTATAGCGTGTACATTTATTTTGGCTGCACAACGACATGTACCATCCTCTGCAGTAAAGTCGCACTCGTGAGGACATGGAGCTTTGTATGCATTTACAATCTCGGCCCACAACCATCGGGCTGCTCTAAACTTTGCAATTTCCATGAAGTAGTTGGTACCTACACCTAGGTTGAATTTTATTTTCTTAGCAGCCATTGTAGGTTCAATACCTTGCTCTATAAGAGCACTCAGCACCTCATTCCCATAGGCCAAACTATAGCCCAATTCTTGAAATAGGTAGGCACCCGCGTTTGCAAAATCGTCTCCAGTAATAGATATTACCCTGAAACGTGGTAGTGGAGCAGACGCCTTTACAATTTCGGCTGCCTCTTCTTTCCAATTAGGCACATCAACACCTAGTTTAAACACCTTTCGAAATGGATCGTGTTCAATAGAGCCGTAGCAATCCATTACATTTACCTTTAGACTGGTAATATACTCTACCACAAGTTTTGTTACTTTCAGAGTAGAGTTTATGCATGTTTTGAAGTTTAGCTCCACCATGTTTGGATGTATGCCATCCAGCAATGTAGCTATATTCTGCGCCGTCAGCCCTTCGCCAGAAAGTGTGAAGCCTAAAGATGTAACTCCTTTTTTTTCGAGCAACAACAAAGCTTGTTTGTTTGCCTCAGCAAAATCGGTTACATCTATCTCCTGACGCACATACCATTCGTTGTTCGTCTTTGTGCCTCGCACATAAGGGAACTCTCCTGGTAGGTTATCGGTCCACTCAAAATCTTGAATGTCCTCGTTTCGATAAAAAGGATTTACATTAAAACCTTCGTTTGTTTTCCATACCAATCTCCTTTCAAAATCGGCACCTTTGAGGTCGGCGGTTACTCTTTCCATCCACTGTTCAGTGGTTACCGGTGGAAAATCGGTGAAAAGTTTCTCTTTCGATTTACTCATAATTTGTTTTATTATTTATAATGTTGGGTTTGTATTTCACTTTTGTTCTGTTGGCCATAAAAAAAGCAGACCAACTGTTTCGTCAACAATGTTTGACTTGCAAAACAATGCTCACAAAATTAATATAAAATGTTCGTTTTAAAAAGCTTTTAGAAAAGATTGTTACTGAATCAAGAATTAAGGATTAAGAATTGAGAACGAGAACTTAGAAACCCCTGTCATTCCAACACGCAAGTGAGGAATCTTTTAAAAGGGACTAGGGACTAGAAACTAATAACTAGAGGAATAGTGCTAGGTGTTAACCGTTTGGCTGATAGCGGCGAAATGCAGAAGTCGAGACGCGAAAATTCGAAACTCGAAACTCGGGAAATGAGCTGATGGCCTGCGACCAAATTGTTTTTACCACAGAGGGCATAGAGAAAACACAGAAGACACGGAGAATTAAGAGTTGACACTTGACAATTTGGTCAGGTATGCGATATGTGTTATGTGGTACTGACAATAATCACTTCATACTGAACGGAGTGAAATATCTGTTAAATGCTTGCAGAGTTTTTGTTATAGATTCCTCCCGCTGGTCGGAATGACAATGAAATCGCTTATCAGCTCTTCGCATCTCCACTTTAGAGGGGGCTGGGGGGCGGCCATTGAGGCCTGTATGAAAAAGCTAACAGCTGACAGCTAACAGCTATCTGCTGCTATTTTCTATTCAGAGAGACGCTATAAATTGCCGTCTCTACGGTCCTACAGATACATTGTAGTTTGCTAACTGTTCACTCGTTACCCACCTATCAGCGTCAATCAGTCGCATCAGTATCATCTGTGTGCCAGTTTTTTACATGCGACAGCATGACATTCCAAAGATTCAAGAAATTCCTCCCGCTGGTCGGAATGACAGGGAATTAAACAGTTAATCAATTAATCAGCTTACTATCAACTATCAACCACTACATTCATAATTTTTAACTCTCTGGTCTATCAGCCAATTCTACCAACAGCTTAGCTATTCTTTTAATCACCTCATTGGCGTACCTCTTTCCCTTATCGGCTGTAGATTTTTCGGGGTTTCCCACACCCGTGTCGTCTGTTGCTTGCTTCCAATTGCGTGGTGCCCATGCGGTTTTATCGTTTATCGCTTGAATGTCCCAAGGATGCAAAGTACCACTTCCTGCTGTTTCAAGCTTCACTAAATCCGGAAGAAAATGCATCAACACCGATGTTTCTTGTTCACCAGCATGATCGTCTATTTCTTCTTCAAAATAGCCGTCTCGTGGTACAATTCCGTACCAATCTGAAGCCAAAATAAAGAAATCGGGTAGTTTCATAGCCAAATCGCGAATCATAGATTTAAAAGTGTTGCCTCCATGACCATTTACAATAAGCAATTTCCTGAAACCCTGTTTATGCAACGAGGATACAATGTCGGTAAGAATGGCTTTCTGAGTTTCGTAGTTGGTATGAATGCAAAATGGCATGCCCCATTGTCCAGGATTTTGCGACCCCAAATAGATGGGCGGCAACACCATACATAGCTTATTGGCCTTTTCTAAAGCCAATTGTGCTCCCGCCTTTGCAATCTCATGCGATAGATAGGCGTCTGTAAGATAAGGCATGTGATAGTTGTGTGGTTCTATTGCCCCCCATGGCAATACTACAACTTGGTAACTGTTTTGTTTAATCTCTCCCCACGAGAGCTTGGTTATATCTATCATTCTATTTATATATTATGGGTTATGTTTCAATAAAACTTTTATTTTCAATTACTTATAATAATCTAAGCCAACAATTTCTTTTCGTTTCTAATGAACGAGTATAGTGTAATCATAATAATGATTTCTGCAAGAATTACATATATAAAGGCGCGTACCCCAAAGTATTGTACCAAAACTCCAGTTGCGTAATTAATAACAATATTGCCTGTTAGTGCTATCAGCATTGCAAAGCTAAATGCTGTACCAGATATTTCTTTATACATATTGCCAGTAAGACCCAACATAACAGGAAAACCGGGAGAGAGGCCCGCACCTATCAAAAACAAACCAAAAATATTTAAATAATGGGTAGATGGCAATTGTATAAACAGACAAACGGCCCCTACCGACAAAAACAGAAAGGCCATTCGCAACAAGTTTTTTGTAGCTATGTTTCTAAAAACACCCCCCGTAAGTATGCGCATCAGTGTCATACCCAATACCAAAGAGGAGAGTGCCACCAGTGCTTGCTGCTGATCTACACCCAGGTGCGCTGTAAAATAGGTTACCGACCAATTATTCATTATGGCCTCAAAAGCAGACTGAAAAAACAAAAAGAAACAGATAATCAAAAAAACCTTGTTTTTGAAAAACATAGGTATCAGCCTCAACGATATCTTCTCTTTTTGCACCCCTACAGGATACGAAATAGAGAGAAACAAAACTGCCACCAACAGAGCTGTTGCAGCTACAATGTTTATCACCACTGTATAATGGGCCGGCCTTACTATGCTCAACACAAATGGCATACAAAATGCACCCAACCCAAAAAAGACACCCAAGAGATTAAGATTGGCTATTTTTTTGTTGTGGCTGCTCATATCGGCTATCAGTGCACTCGAAGCACCATTAATAACACCCCCACCAATACCAAAAAACAATATGCACAACCGCAGCAACCACAACCCTGCAGAGTGGGCTATACCAACAAAACCAATGGCCAAAAACAACGATGCAGTTGCCAGCACCCACCTATAGCCATACTTGTCGCTCACAGGCCCAAAATAAACCGAACCTATAAGCAACCCAAAAGGCAGTATAGAGAACAAGCCTCCGGCTACAATGTCCGATAGGCCCAGCCTCGCCTTCAGAAGCGGCAGCACAGAACCAACCATTACCATAGAAATGCCAAACAAAAGAATTCCGGCAAAAACAGAAACAAAAGCAATTGTTCTACTTTTCATATCACTCTATCAATCTATCTATATCTATATCTATATCCAACATCAAATGTACAACACAGCCCCCCCATCACTATAGCCAGCCATTGCCCCTGTATGGCCCCATGCCTACCCCTCCCCCCCCCATGCGCATGGTGCCAATGGGTGGTGCCTCTCATGGTCTAAGCCTCCAGATGCTCCTATTAATAGACAAGAGAGAGTACACGCATCAAGGTTTTAGTCCATCTTTAGCTCATCGGGAGACAACAGTCCGTTTGAAATGCAATAGAGCGTGAGGCCCGAAACGGTTTTTATGCCAGTCTTAGATAGTATGTTCTTGCGGTGCGTCAACACAGTGTTTAAACTGATATTTAGTTTATCGGCAATCTGTTTGTTGAGGTCGCCATGCGCTATCAGTTTCAATATCTCTGTCTCGCGCTTAGTAAGCAACTTTTTTTTAGTAGGCTTGGGGTTGTTGCTAGCAATACAGTTTTGCAACGACCCTATGTCGGTGCTATTCAGCTTGTCTAGCTTGGGTTGCAAGATACTATTCCTCAATCTATTGTGCACTATCAAATCGCTCTCTAAACTTCCTACCGAAAAAATAACAGCATAGCACAAGTTCTGATTAAAATTGCCCGACACATGCTTTATCAGTATGCTTTTTATGTCTCTCAACAACTCGTGCGGATAAGGCCCCGTGTGTTCTAACCCCTTCTCTAGGTGCTGCACCAACTCCTCCTTAAACTGGTAAAACACCTTTTGTAGAGCCTTCAGCTCCTCTTTGTTAGAGCCACTAAGTGCTATAAAGGCATGCAAATGCTTCTCTATGTTAGGAACAAGAGATTGCAAGTAGTTTTGTATAGTTTTGTTGAAGTAGTTGGCTATGGGCTCCAAATCAAATTGTGCCAGCTTTTTATCCGATATATACTTGTCGTCCAAATATACATTCAAGATGGTCACAATAAACTCTACATTCAGCTCCTGTTCTTCGCAAATAGCCTCTATGCTTTTGTTGCCTACACCCAGTTTTATACCAAATCTGTTAATAATAGGTATCAGTATATGATGTTGTGCAAGCACCTCAGAAAGAACAGTATCTTTTTTTATTACCGACATATCATTCCATTTTTATAGCACAGAAAAAAAATAAATTTTATAACACTCCCACTCTCCCACTCGCTGGCTCCCCTAGTTGCCTATCCGTACAGCCTTTTTCGCTTATACTCTTTATATAAATGGTGCAGCGTGTATATGGGGCTCACCAGTAGCATGCGGGGCCCTGCAAAACGCATCACTTTTTTTATTCGGGCCTTCATCTCGGGTTTGTAGCAATGTATAGTGCAACTGCCACACGTAGGCTTTTGCTCTCCAAACGGACACCGCTCCAACCGAGCAAAAGCATACTCCCTTAGCTCCTCGCAACTGTTGCACAACACATCACCAGTATGGTGGTTAGCGTTGCAATACAACATTATCATTTTGTGTACTACCTTTTTTTCATCACCGTTCATTGTACGCCATCGTTCATAGAATTGGTAAAAGTAACATATTTCTTCTTTCAATCAAAAAGAAATACCACTTTCTGTGCATCGTGCAGGTTCTTACAAATTGATACCTCGCACAAAGTTTTCAGCAACTTAACTAAACCTACTCATTTAGATAGTTTTTTTATATTTATACAGTGGGTAGCTAAACAAACAATGTGTTACCTTTGTTGTATTATTAATAGCAAACTGTTATTGAATTGACGCTATTGCACAACAAATTATTTTATTCCCTTAGCAAAGGTTTTTTATAATGAGTGTATGCCAAGATAATAATTTTTTTTATACCCTGTGGGTCTTTTTCCACAACCATCAAAAAAAAGAGGCACAGTGTAAAAAAAGAGAGAGAAAAAAAATTACTCAACAACAAAAAACAAACACGTTAAAAAAAACACTCAACAATGAAAAAACTGAATATAGGGGGGTTAATACCAAAACTACCCATCATACAAGGCGGTATGGGCATTTGTGTATCGCTTTCGGGCTTGGCCTCGGCCGTAGCCAATGCAGGAGGTATAGGAGTTATATCTGCAGTAGGTATAGGCATGCTAGAACCCAATTACAGAAAAAAATTTCGTGCATCCAACAAGATAGCCCTCACCAAAGAGATCAGAAAAGCACGCGAAAAATCTGACGGCATCATCGGTGTCAATATCATGATGGCCATCACAGATTTTGACGACCTACTTAGTATAGCACTCCACGAAAATGTAGATGTAGTGTTCATAGGTGCCGGTTTGTTCTTAAAAAAACCCGACTTGCCCCCAGGATGTACCACCAAGTTTGTCCCCAAAGTATCGTCTGCACGTGCAGCTCGCGTTATTTTCAACTATTGGGCCAACAAGTACAACTGTGTCCCCGATGCTATAGTAGTAGAGGGCCCCATGGCTGGCGGCCATGTAGGTTTCAAAAAAGACGAACTGCTCTCTACCCAAAAACCCCTTAGCCAGCTCATTCAAGAGACCCTAGCGGTCATAAAACCCTTTCAAGAACACTACGGCATAGATATCCCTGTTATTGCCGCAGGCGGCGTCTATACTGGGCAAGATATGTACCAGGCCATAGAGGCCGGAGCAAGTGCCGTAAAAATGGGGTCGCGTTTTGTTACCACCCTCGAGTGCGATGTCTCTGACGCCTTCAAGCAAAACTACCTACAAGCCACCGCCACCGATATCACACTTATAGATAGCCCTGTAGGCCTGCCGGGTAGAGTAATCTCTAGCCCCTTTGTGAAAAAAATACAAGCCGGAGAGACTATGCCTATAAGCTGCCCATGGAAATGCCTAAAAACATGCGACTACAAAAAAGCACCCTTCTGCATAGCACAAGCCCTTTTCAATGCAGCACAAGGCAACCTCGACCAAGGCTTCTCTTTTGCAGGTAGTAGAGCATATTTGGCCGAAAAAATTATATCGGTCAAAGAGACCATCTCTCAAATTATGGAAGAGTATGCAGAGGCAAAATATGTGGCAAAACTAAAACTAGAATCCCTAGGTGCACAATAAATAATAATAATAAGGTGGTTGCTTACCTACACAACAACAACAACAACAA
>CAYVLC010000125.1:2829-7868 GCA_964452155.1 uncultured Dysgonomonadaceae bacterium | reverse complement strand
TTATGACACCATCCGATAAAATAAAACAACACGCTCTCTCGCTAGGCTTTGATGCTTGCGGAATATGTCGGGCCGAATTGTCTGGAGAAGAAGAAAATTTGAGAGAGTGGATACGATTGAACTATCAGGGCGATATGTCATACCTAGAAAGGAACATGGAGAAACGCAATGACCCTAGACTGTTGGTTGAGGGTGCAAAATCAATTATATCTGTAGCCTTAAACTACTATCCAAACAAAATGCGAGACCCCGAGTTGCCCCAATTTGCCTACTATGCCTATGGCAAAGACTATCACTTTGTGGTCAAAGACAAACTGAAACAACTGCTTGCTTACATACAAACTATCTTTCCAGGTACTGAAGGTCGTTTTTTTTGCGATTCGGCACCCGTGCTAGAGCGTTATTGGGCGGCAAAAGCCGGTTTGGGTTTTATTGGGAAAAACACATTACTCATTATTCCAGGCAAGGGTTCGTTCTTCTTCTTGGGAGAGTTAATTATCAATCAAGAGTTAGATTATGATTCACCCATCAACCTCTCTTGTGGCAATTGCACCCGATGCATAGAAGCTTGCCCCACGGGTGCAATTGAGCAACCACATTTGGTGAATGCTACCCGATGCATCTCTTACCAAACCATTGAGAAAAAAGGTGAGCAAGACGAGGATGTAGATACTGGCAATTGGGTGTATGGGTGCGATGTGTGCCAGCTGGTGTGCCCATGGAATAGGTTTTCTAGGCCTCACACCACACCCGAGTTTAATCCATCTCTTGCATTTCTAAGCCTCGATTTGTCTGCATTACAAACTATCAACCAAGAACAGTTTAGTCAGTTGTTCTCTAAGTCTGCTGTAAAAAGGGCAAAGCTGGCAGGATTGCAACGAAATGTAAATAAGCTGAGCAATCTTAGCAAATAAATATTGTTAGCTGGTGGTAAAGGGGGGGGCTGGTTTTTATGATAGTTTGCTTTGTAATAAACGGACTCTAGAAAGTGTGCAGGTGGTAAAAATCGTTCGCAATTTTTTGTACTTTTCTCTAAGTTAGAGAGTCTGAATACATGCTTCATAAAGTATCTCAAGTGAATAAACTGATTTTTTATAAAAACATACACCAAAGTCCCTTGGAATTATCTTTTTTTAGATTGATGTTTTATAGCTATTTTTGTATAATCAATCTCTATAAGAATTGATATAGGTATCAACTACTCAAAAACTACTTGCTTTGAGATGCTGTGTGGGTTTTTTGGTAGTGCAAGTCTTTGGCTAGTGCGTTGTATGGATTGTATGGATTGTATATTGTATAAATAACAGGCACAGGCATAGAGAGAGGGAGGTGCCAGCGAGTTTACAGCAGTAGTAATTAGATTGCTGCTATTAATTAAAAAAAACTGTATGGAAGAGGACTTTGATTTTCACGAAGGCAGACATTTGCAAGACAACGAACGCGAGTTTGAGAACGCCTTGCGCCCTCTGTCTTTTTCGGGCTTTAGCGGCCAAAGCAAGGTTGTTGAGAATCTTAAAATATTTGTAAGTGCTGCTAGTATGCGGGGCGAGTCGTTAGACCACGTTCTTTTGCATGGTCCTCCTGGGCTGGGCAAAACTACCTTATCTAACATTATAGCCCAGGAGTTGAATGTTGGTTTCAAAGTCACATCAGGTCCAGTATTGGATAAACCTGGCGATTTGGCTGGCTTGCTTACATCATTGGAAGTAAACGATGTATTGTTTATCGACGAAATACATCGTTTGTCTCCCATTGTTGAGGAGTACCTCTACAGTGCCATGGAAGATTACCGTATAGATATAATGATAGATAAAGGCCCAAGTGCTCGCTCCATTCAAATAGACTTAAATCCCTTTACACTTATTGGTGCTACCACTCGAAGTGGTCTGTTGACAAGCCCATTGCGGGCTCGCTTTGGTATAAATATGCACTTGGAGTACTACGATGTGGATACTTTGCAAGGCATTGTGTTGCGTTCGGCTTCTATTTTACAAGTGGAGTGCAAAAGAGATGCTGCTCTTGAGATTGCTTCACGCAGCCGAGGCACTCCTCGTGTTGCCAATGCACTATTGCGCAGAGTGCGTGATTTTGCTCAAGTAAAGGGCTCTGGTAAGATTGATAAAGCAATTTCTACCTATGCGCTAGAGGCGTTGAATATAGACAAATTTGGATTGGACGAAGTGGATAACAAGATTCTTGTCACTATCATTGATAAATTCCGAGGAGGCCCTGTAGGCCTAACTACTATTGCTACAGCTATTGGCGACGACCCAGGGACAATAGAAGAGGTGTATGAGCCTTTCTTGATAAAAGAAGGATTCTTGAAACGTACGCCACGTGGCCGCGAGGCTACAGAGTTGGCTTATGAGCATTTGGGGAGAAATCGCATGGGAGAGAAAGGAATGCTATTCTAATATTTCTTTGAAGTAAAAAAAGAAGCCGAAAAATAGGCAACAACTTTAGCTAAGAGTATTATCTTTGCAGCTTCTTTTTTTTCAATTCTGCAATTTAAAATCGTCTATGCATCGTAAAACAGTTTTCTTGTCAGTGCTATTATGTGGCTTTGCACTACAAGCTCAGAATTTGCAACTTCACTTCGATCCTCGAAGCTCAATTCATGGCAAAGAGTCTTTTGCGACTAACTACCTAACAGCTACTTACGAAATGTTTAAACCAGATAAGTGGGGTTCTACCTTTATGTTTGTAGATGCAGATTTTAATTTATTGAATGGGAATATTGGAATGGTATATACTGAAATTGCTCGCAACTTTAAGATTAAAGAATTTCCGTTGATGCCACATATTGAGTACAATGGTGGTTTGGGACTTTACGAAACTGATGAGAATGTGGGAGGTGGGTATTCTATTCCTAATGCATATTTAGCTGGATTATCTTACACGTTTCGGATAGGCAATGTATTTATGGAGACTTATGTAGCCTATAAATACAATGCATTTAAAGAAGCAAGCCATGATATGCAATGGACCTTGATATGGGTTGCCAATTTTGCAAATGACAAACTCACCCTAGCAGGGTTTGCCGATTTGTGGAGCGAAAACAAGAATCAGGTAGATGCGGGCTCAGAAAAGAAAAATATATTTCTTGCAGAACCACAGATTTGGTACAATGCAACCAATAACTTCTCTTTGGGTAGTGAAGTGAAAATTAGCAGCAACTTTGGTGGCAAGAATAGTATCCTGGTATGTCCGACAGTTGCCATGAAATGGAATTTCTAAACTAACCAAAAAATAGGCTAGCTATAAAAGTTGGCCAATATTTTTTTGATACTCTATATTACACCAAACAAAAAGAGAATGCACCAACTCATGGCGCATTCTCTTTTTATTTAAATATGTTTTGTATAGCTGTAGCGGGCAAACCAGATGCTCTTTTTAGAGTTTACTAAACACCAACTCCATCTTCATCTTAGCTGGGGTTTTAAATAGTGTTGTTGCAGTAGGGGTCATTTGGTTATAAACTGCCGTAATCTGTGGCTGATTGTTTATATTTGATACCTGCACATCTATTGGTACGAGTACAAAGGTTAGGTCTTTTACCTTTCCATCGTTTGTTTCTTTGTAATGATTTACCATTGACGACAGATTGCCAAAGTCGTACGTATAAGTTGTTTGATCTAGCTGTGCATAAAAGCTAGTAACATTGTCTGGAACTTTTCTTTTTTCGAAAAACTCTTTCAAATCGTCCTTATTTACCAACAATAGATAGGGCGAGGGGCTCAATTTATATTTAAGGGTGCCATCTTCATCTGGTAGAGCCGATACTTTGAATTTGGCTAAGTTCAATGCCTGATTGTTTAGCTTATCGGCTTTTTCTGTAAAAGGAAATGTTATTTCGGTATAAACACCTGCAGGGCTTTTTATGAATGCATATTGAGCATTCTCTTCGAGCAGCTTATCGTTTTTATTTTGTATTTGATTGATTTGAATAACCTCTGGGGTTGTATTCAAAATCATGTTTCCTGTGCGTATTGTATCTTGTTTTGTAGAAGATCCCTTCTCATCTAGGTATTTGAAATGAACGTACAGGTAGGTGTGATCTACAGTGACAATTGCTCCAGAACCAAAATCGGTTGTTACGTACAAACCTTTGAAGTATTCTTTAAAAGAGTCGGTATCTAAGTCCTTAATTGTTTTTGATAGTGTGTGTATTCTTTCTCCAATTGAGTTAGGGAGAGTCACAAAAGCTCTATGATAGTAGTCTGGAGTTTCTCGTTCTGCTTTTGGCACCTCTATGTTTGCCGGAGAAAAAACAGACCTCCCAATGGGAGTATTTATATCTACATATGCGGTAGGGTCGAATTTTGTGAAGTGACTCCCACTGGGCAATGTTTTGTTTACTTCGTAGACCGACAAGCCCATTGGGGCAACTGAGTCTCCTTTCCAAGAGTTGTAAAAAACTGCTACTCTAACGGAGTCTATGGTTGTGTTATCTGGAAAGTTTTTCCCCTCAGGATAATAGAATTCGCCAACAAAGTCAGATTTGGTTGTCCCAAATAGTGGGTCTTTGTATTCACCCAATACAGGGCTCTTTGTTTTGGCAAACATCCCATCTGGAAGCAACGATTCTACTGAAACAGTTTTTGCACTCATGAACAGAGAATCGGTTCCAACAGTAATACGGTCAGTTTCTGGTTGTATTGTAAACCCTAGATTTTTCAATGAATCATCGCACGAGTAGAGGAGTGCAATTATTGATAAAAGGGTGATATTAAGTATGTTTTTATGCTTCATTATATGATGAAATAATATTTTGTGCACAAATATCAGAAAAAATACTTGTATAGGGGTGCCTTTCTTGAGCTTTCTTTCGTATTTTAAAGATATTTGTAAAACTTGATGGTCTCCGGATTAATTATTTAAAGTCTATGCATTTATTTATTTTTTGCTTTCCAGAGTGGGGCCATCTTTGTACTCTGGTATTCTTGCTTTTTTTATAGACACTTATTTTGCATGTTTGCAAAAAAAAGGTAGCTTCCCTTTCAGAAAGCTACCTTTTTGTGTTTGTGCCTTAATTGTTT
>CAYVLC010000125.1:0-2729 GCA_964452155.1 uncultured Dysgonomonadaceae bacterium | reverse complement strand
TCTTCGTATTCTACACCATTTGCGTCAACAGTTGTTTCTCTGTTTTGGAAATAATCTTCGTTGTCTATAAAGTAAACCTGCATGCGTGCAGCTTGTATAGAAGCAACTTTAATGATTAGAGAATGATCGGTGTCATTTATAATTAGATTCATCCCAGAAAGGCGAATCACTTCATGTAGTTGGTTTCTTCGTTCGTTTATACTTCCGTACTTGGGCATAAATGTGCGAATTTCGTGACCTTTTTCTTGAATTAGTTGTGGTAAATTTCTACAGGTTGATGCTTGTGGAGTTTCTGGTAGATACGGACAAATTTCTTGCGTAATAAACAGTATTTTCTTTGGATTCATTTTTGTATAGATATGTTGTTTGCTTGCAAAGATAATAAAAAAAAATTGGATAACGGCAAAATGTTTTGGCTCCTATTTTCTTTTTTGCTGATATTTAGCATATTATATGATATGCGTGGATATGTGCGAATGGTCTTTGCAACATATTTGAATAATAGTTGTTCTTAGATTTCCGTATATCTACAAGATTTAGTTGTTTTGCATCAATTTTACCTCACTGCTCATTTTATGTATAGCAATAAGCACATCTTAAAAATAAGTTATCCAATCTTTTTGAGTCTTCTGGCTCAAAATATTATTCAGGTGATAGATACTGCTTTTCTTGGTCGTGTGGGCGAAGTAGAATTGGGAGCCTCTGCTTTGGCAGGTATCTTTTATATTGGGGTCTTCACGTTAGGTTTTGGATATAGCATGGGAAGCCAGATACTCATTGGCCGACGAAATGGCGAAGAGAACTATCACCAAATAAGCGATATAGTTGTGCAAGGACTTTTGGTCCTGATTCCGGCAGCTCTTTTGTTGATACCAATAATGGGATTTGTATCAGATACATGGTTGCCCTTTCTTTTTGAGTCGGTAGAGGTAACTGATGCTGTAAACGAATACCTCGACTGGCGCTTCTATGGGCTTGTGTTTGCATTTACCAACACCATGTTTCGTGCTTTCTATATTGGTATTGCTGGCACTAAAATTCTCACGTACAATGCCATTGTTATGGCATTGACCAATGTGTTGTTTGACTATCTACTTATCTTTGGCCACTTTGGTTTTCCCGAAATGGGAATAGCAGGAGCAGCATTGGCATCGGTTATCTCTGAGTTGGTTTCGACCCTTTTCTTTGTTGTATTTGCTTTGCGAAAAGTAGATTTAGTGAAGTATGGTTTTACAAAGATTCGCATTCATCTCTCTGTTGTGAAGCAAGTGTTGAGTATATCCGTTTTTATGATGGCACAATATCTGCTGTCTGTTTTTGTGTGGATGTTATTTTTTGTTTTTATCGAGAAACTGGGAGAGCGCCCTTTGGCAATTTCCAATATAGTGCGCAGTTTCTATACCATTCTTATTTTGCCAGCTCAAGCACTTAGCTCTTCTACAAGCACCATGGTTAGTAACACAATTGGTGCTGGTAAGCAAAACGAAGTGTTGGGTTTGTTAGGAAGAGTTATTAAAATAAGCCTCGCAGTTACATTTGTAATTCTAATTTTGATTGTACTGTTTCCGCGGTTGCTTATTCAAATCTATACGAGCGACCCTATTCTTGTAGCAGAAACAATTCCACCATTGTATGTTTTGCTTACCCTGCTCCCTATATTTAGTGTGGGTTCTGTATTCTTCAATGCGGTGTCGGGAACAGGCAACACACGAACAGCATTGGTGTTTGAACTATTCACGCTAACTTTCTATCTGTCGTATATGTGGTGGATTATTGTTTACTTGCAATCATCGGTTGCGCTTTGCTGGACCTCAGAACATATATATTGGTTATCCCTTATGGCATTCTCATTCTTATATTTGAAGTTTGGTAAATGGCAAAACAAAAAGATCTGATTTTCTGAATCATCTATGCCTTCAGATATAATCTGTTTGTTGATGAAATCGGTTATCTTTGCTGTAAATTTTAGTTGCTATGTCAAAACTTAAAGCTTTTTTTCTTCTTTTATTACTCACCGCTGCTATCTCTTCTAGTTTTAGTCAGGAGTTTACTTGGAAACTTGGTTACAATTACTTTTTTGACAATGCAGAATATGCTCTCTCCTCATACTCGCAAGATCAAACAATGCATGGCATGAATTTGATGCCTGAATTGGGGTTGAGGCTCGATGAGCAACAAACAGTGTATGTAGGGGTAAACCTATTGAAGATTGCTGGCACTCCTTCATTTACAGACAGAGAAGATTTTATGGCCTACTACCAATACAAGACGCCAAATATCATTTTTAGAGCAGGAGCTTTTCCAAAGGAGGATATGCTAGATAATTACTCCACATTGCTTTTCAAGGACTCAATCCGATATTTTAGGCCCGTAATGCACGGTTTGTTTCTGAAAGTGAACAATGACAGCAACGACTTCTTGAATATATGGCTAGATTGGACTGGTTATGGCTCGAGGGATATAAGAGAAAGTTTTTTTGTGGGAGCATCTGGATTGAAAAAGAAGAATATGTTTTTTGTTGAAATGCAATCTTATCTCTATCACTATGCAAATACAACGCCCACCACAGCGAGATATCATGTGAGCGAGCAGTTTCAAATGAATCTATCCGTAGGGGTGTCGCACTCAAATAAAAATGGGTTGGATACCCTCCTATTTTCGGTTGGCGGATTGTTTGGTTTGGAGAGAGACAGAGGGGTGAGTGATGATTTTGATAAACCAATTGGACT
>CAYVLC010000124.1:0-7928 GCA_964452155.1 uncultured Dysgonomonadaceae bacterium | reverse complement strand
CGGTGGAGTTCGAGGCCTAGCATCTACGTAAAGCTAAAAACGTGAATAATGCGGGATAATACGGGTAGAAAAATAGTATAAATAAAAAAAGTGTCCAAAAATTAATTCAGACACTTTTTTATTGTAAGTATATTGTTGTTAGTCAACACTGACTACTTAGTCACGCCTAGCTGGTCTTTCGAGCATTGCTTTGCGCGAAAGCTTGAATTTGCCAGAACGTGGATCAACATCAATTAACTTAACTGATATCTTGTCACCTTCTCTAAAACCTGAGTCTTCGATGTTTTCGATGCGCTCCCAAGCAATTTCAGAAATATGTAGTAAACCATCTTTACCAGGAAGAAACTCGCAAAACAGGCCATACGGCATAACCGATCTTACTGTAGCTTCATAAACTTCGCCAACTTCAGGAATCGACACAATTCCTTTAATTTTGTTCATTGCTGCATCAATAATTTCTTTGCTTGATGCAGACACTTGAATGTGTCCGCGGCCACCTTCTTCTTCAATAGTGATTGTAGCTCCGGTTTCTTCTTGTATTCCTTGAATGATTTTCCCCCCAGGTCCAATAACAGCTCCAATAAGGTCTTTAGGAATATCCATAGTTTCTATGCGAGGAGCATGAGCTTTGAGGTCTTCTCTTGGAGCAGCAATTGCTTCCAACACGTGATCCATGATGTGCAATCTTCCTTCGCGGGCTTGTGTAAGTGCTTGCTCTAATATTTCGTACGACAGGCCATCTACTTTAATATCCATTTGAGCAGCAGTGATACCATCTTTGGTTCCACATACTTTAAAGTCCATATCGCCTAGGTGGTCTTCATCTCCCAATATATCCGAAAGTACTGCAAATTTTTTGCCTTGGTCCTCGGAAATCAAGCCCATCGCAATTCCTGTAACAGGTTTTTTTATTTGCACACCGGCATCCATTAGTGCAAGTGTAGCTGCACAAACTGTTGCCATTGATGAAGAACCGTTTGATTCAAGAATATCTGATACTACACGTATTACATAGGGGTAGTTGGCAGGTATTTGTCCTTTTATGGCACGGTGAGCCAAGTTTCCATGACCTATCTCTCTGCGGCCTGTGCCACGATGTGCTCTAGCATCACCAGTAGAGAAGGGAGGAAAGTTGTAGTGAAGTAAGAAACGATCTTTGCTTCTGTTGAGAACATCGTCAACAATTTTCTCATCCAATTTTGTGCCCAATGTTACTGTAGTTAATGCTTGCGTTTCGCCACGAGTAAAAATGGCTGATCCGTGAGGGCCGGCCAAGCTGTCAATTTCTATCCAGATGGGACGAATTTGAGTGGTGGCTCTGCCATCCAATCTCTTGCCTTCGTCTAGTATAGACCGACGCATTGCTTCTTTCTCTACTTCGTGGTAATATTTAGCTACTAGTGGTGCTTTATTTGCACGTTCATCCTCGTCCTCAATAGAGGCTAGGTAATCTGTATGAATAGATTTGAAAGCATCAATTCTTTCGTGCTTATTGGGGTTTTGAGCTGTTGCAACTTCAAAAGCTTTTTGGTAGCATTTGTCCCAAATATCCTTTTTTAGTTCATCGTCTTTATCTTCGTGGCTATATTCGCGTTTTACAACTTTGCCACACTCTTGCATCAATTCTAATTGAGCTTGACATTGAGATTTGATTGCCTCGTGAGCTATTTTGATTGCACCTAAGAATTCTGCTTCAGACACCTCGTCCATCTCGCCCTCTACCATCATCACATTATCTAGGGTAGCACCCACCATAATGTCCATATCGGCTTTTTCGTTTTGATCGAAAGTGGGATTTACAATGAATTTTCCGTCAACACGAGACACACGTGCTTCAGACATGGGTCCATTAAATGGAATGTCGGATACTGCTAATGCTGCCGATGCTGCCAATCCTGCAAGGGCATCGGGCATATCTACGCCATCAGACGAGTATAATGTAATATTAACGAAAACTTCTGCGTGATAGTCTTCTGGAAACAAAGGGCGCAGTGCTCTATCTACGAGTCTGCAAACTAAAATTTCGTGTTCAGAGGGTCTTCCCTCTCTTTTCATAAAACCTCCTGGATATCTTCCAAAAGCCGAAAACTTTTCTCTATACTCAACCTGCAAAGGCATGAAATCAACACCAGGGTTTGCCTCTTTTGCGGCAGTAACAGTAGCCAACATCATGGTTTTGCCCATTCTTAGGACAACTGCACCATCGGCTTGTTTTGCCAACTTCCCTGTTTCGAGCGTAATTGTACGGCCATCTGCCAATACAATGCTCTTAACGATTGGATTAATCATAAATTCTTTATTGTTTTATTTTATATCTAAAAATCATACAAAGTTACATATTAATTTCAATTTTAATAGCCTACAAGGTAATAATTTATGGAAATGAAAAAGATGTTTAAGTCTAGAAAGTGAAACTTATTTGGTAGTTGTTGATAGATTTGGTGTTAGTATGCGAAATAATGTATAAATTTGCACATTCTATAAAAACAACTATATTTTAAAAATCGAATATGAATAAGTTGATATCATCTACACTATTATTTGCAGTAGTTTCAATACTGCTTTTGTTTTCGTGCACATCTAAGGAGAAGTTTTTTAGCATAAATGGCACAATTGCTTCGGCGCAAGATCAGGTTCTATACTTAGAGCACAGAGGACTGGGGGGAATTCAGATTTTAGACTCTCTGAAACTTAAAGAAAATGGCAAGTTTTCATTTAAAGAGCAAGCTCCCAACAATCCAGATTTTTATCAATTGAGACTGGGCGAGCAGATAATTGTTTTTGCAGTGGACTCTATCGATAAACTGCAATTGACTGCAGATGCTTCTGATTTGTACAATACGTATGAAATAGAACCTGACATCCTCAACCAGCAGATAAAAAAAGTGATCGATATGCAGCGTACTACAAAAGCTGATATTTCTACTTTAATAGCAAAGCATGAGAGCAAAGAGCTAGATGATATTTACTTTATGGAGGGAGTAGATTCAATATTGACTGTTTATAAAACTTTTGCCAGCAATCTAATATTGGGCAATCCATCAAGTGCAGCGGCATACTATGCGGTTTTTCAGAAAATAGACGATTACCTGATCTTCGATCCATATGATAAGAAAGATTACCCTATGTTTGGGGCTGTTGCCACTTCGTGGAGTAGATATTATCCCGAAACACAACGTACCAAGCATCTGTATGAATTTACTATGAATGCTTTGCGCGCACGCAAGCAACAAGAAAAACAGAGCGACCTCATTAATTCTCTTACGGTTACAGAATCACAACTACCAGATATATCGCTTTTGAACGTGAAAGGACAAACGACAAATCTTTCATCTTTTAGAGGAAACTTTGTATTGCTTGATTTTACTGCCTACAAAACAGATTTTTCTTTGAGACACAATGAAATTATCAATAGTGTATATAATAAATATAGATCGAAAGACTTTGTTGTTTATCAAATATCGTTTGACTCCGATGCTCATTTTTGGAAAAATGTGTCAGTAGAGCTCCCATGGACCACTGTCCATGATCCAGAGTCTATAAATTCATTCTTGCTTAAGAGTTATAATGTGAGAGAATTGCCAACGGCTTATGTGATAAATAAAGAGGGCGATGTGATAAAAAGGATTGAAGACTTTGATAAACTAGATCAATATATCAGTGAATTACTATAATTACTATAGAAATAGTTTGTAATCGAATTAAGAAATATTATCTTTGTACTCATAATAGAAGTAAAAGAAGTGATTCTGGTCTAAAAAACAATTGGCCAGAATTTTTTCTCTTACTTCTTATATTATATATAAACATGAAAAAAAATTATCTAAAAAACTAAACAACTCCAATTATGAAAATCACATATATGACTGAAGAGGGATATCGTAAACTTGTAGAAGAGTTGGCGCACCTAGAATCGGTGAAAAGACCTGAAATATCGCGGCAAATTGGAGAAGCAAGAGACAAGGGCGACTTATCTGAAAATGCTGAGTACGATGCTGCAAAAGAGGCACAAGGCATGTTGGAGGCAAAAATATCTCAACTAAAGGGGGTGTTGGCTACTGCCAGGCTCATTGACTCTACTGCAATTGGTACTGATACAGTAAAGATTATGAATACGGTAACCATGAAAAATCTCAAAACTCAAAAACTAATGACTTATACATTGGTTTCTGAAACAGAAGCAGATTTTAAGCAAGGTAGAATTGCGATAAACACACCTATAGGACAAGGCTTAATGGGCAGAAAAGTGGGTGATGTTGTTGATATTGTTATTCCATCAGGTGTTTTGAGTGTTGAGATTATTGAAATAGCAATTTAATAATGCATAATTGAGAAAAAATCCATTAAAGGTATGGCCACAGTTTTTACAAAAATAGTTGAGGGTGAAATCCCTTCGTATAAAATTTATGAAAACGAAAAGTTTTGTGCTTTTCTTGATATTAATCCATTGGCTAAAGGTCACACATTAGTAATTCCGAAGCAAGAAATCGATTATCTATTTGATATAGATGATGCTACCCTTTCTGAAATGATTCTCTTGTCTAAAAAGATTGCAAAAGCCATTCAAAAATTTATCTCTTGCAAAAGGGTAGGGATGATGGTTGTAGGCCTTGAGGTACCTCATGCACATATTCACTTAATACCTATCCAAAAAGAGGGCGACATGAATCTGTCTAACTATCGCGTCGAATTGTCTAAGAATGAATTTAAAAACATAGCTAAAGGAATTTCCGATTTTCTATAAAAAATGTCTTGTCAAACAAAATAATAAACGGTAAACTCTCTTAAGAATTTACCGTTTATCTTGCATGTGTGCTATTATGTCATGTTTTAAATTTTTCTTATTCGTACACCTCTGACAAAATGACACTCGCCTTTTTCCAAAATAAGATCGGCTCTAAACCGAGTGGGTAAAATGTTCTGTTCAAGATTGGGAAGATTTATATTGTCCCATACTTGCGAGGCAAAATCAATACTTTGTTTCTCAGATAAATTTACATATTGGTGAAAGTATGATTCGGGATCAAGAAATGCTGTTTTTTGGAGCGTGAAAAATCTTTCAAGAAACCATTGACGTAAATCTTTATGGCTTGCATCTACGTAGATAGAAAAATCGAAAAAATCTGATACGAAAACACGTTTCTTTCGCCTGCCCTCAGCACTTCTGGGAACCTGTAGCACATTGATGCCTTCTACAATCAAGATGTCGGGATATTTAATTTCTTGTGTTTCGTTGGGCATAATATCGTAAAATAGGTGCGAATATACGGGCGCACTGAGTATTTGTCGGCCCGATTTTGCCGCTGATAGAAAAGCTATTAAACTTTTAGCATCGTAACTTTCTGGGAAACCTTTGCGATTAAATATTCCACGTTTTGTCAATTCGGCATTTGAGTATAAAAAACCATCAGTTGTTACTAGCTCTACATTTAGTCTCTCGGGTGTTAGTGATAAAAGTTTTTGTAGTACTCTTGCCGTTGTACTTTTTCCGGCGGCTACGCTACCAGCAATTCCGATAATGTATGGAACTCTATTGCTGGAGTTTCTGAAAAATTCATCTCGCTCGTTGTGCAGTTTACGGTAGTGAGTTATGTGTATTTGTAGCAGCCTTATCAATGGTATATACACCTCTTCCAATTCTTCTAAAGTCAAAGGTTCGTTTAGACCTTTCAGCTGGGTAAGGTCGATGTCTGAAATAGGAAACATGGGATGCTCTTCTAGCTTGCTCCATTGGTCTCTTGTAAAGCTTCTGAAAGGTGAATATGTTGCCTGGTAGGGAGTTTTGTTCATAAAGGTGTATTTTGCAATTATCAATATCGTTACAAAGTTAAAATGTTTGTTTGTAACTACCACTCTTTTATAGAAATAAAAAACCGATGGATATATTTATACCATCGGTTTTTCTCAAAATTTATTTGCTTTATTTGTATTTACTGACAATTATTTATCTGTAGCCAGGCCTTCATAATTACGCTTAATAAAGTTATTAAGAGCTTCGCCTTTGAGCATTCCATTCGAAAGTAGAGCAAGATCAATTAGTTGGTGCAATGTTTTGTTATTCAATGCATATTGTGGGAGGTCATCTTTCTCTTTTGTTTCAATTTCACTAATTATAGCTGCTATTAATGGATTATCTATGTTGAGTGCTACTTGGTAAGTGTCGGGCATTTCTCCGTAGAAAGCCATTCCTGGTTGCATTTGTGCCATTTCTTTCATCCTTCTCGAAAACTCATTTTGCGTTATTTGAATGGGCTTAGCCTCTTTGCCAAGTGCTTTGTAGTCAACAGTGAATTCGGTCTTTTCTATTTTAGGAAGCTGCGATTTCACTACCTCGTCTAAGTTTTCTTTTTGCTTGTCGCTCAATTCTACTTTTGCAGAATCATTTTTCTCAACAATGTTTTCGGCAATTTCACTATCTACTCTTATGAATCGGCTTTTTTCTAGCTTCTGCTCCAGTAGTCCTACCCAATGCGAGTCAAGCTGTCCGTCCATCAACAGTACGTCGTATCCTTTTTGTTTTGCTGCATCTATAAAAGTAAACTGGTTTTCTTTGTTGCTTGCATACAAGTAAGTTAGATTGCCTTCTTTGTCTGTTTGGTTTTCTTGTATAAGAGTTTTGTATTCATCAAGTGTAAAGTGTTTCCCATCAATATTTTTTACCAATGTGAACCCCTTAGCTCTATCATAAAATTTTTCGTCCGATAGCATTCCATATTCAATGAAAAGTTTCAAACTATCCCATTTTTGTTCAAATTGGGCCCTATCTTTTTTGAATATTTCCTCCAATCTGTCAGCAACTTTTTTGCTGATATGGTTAGAGATCTTTTTCACATTGTGGTCGCTTTGCAGATACGATCTAGAAACGTTGAGAGGTATGTCGGGAGAATCAATCACTCCGTGGAGTAGGGTCAAGAACTCCGGTACAATTCCTTCTACTGAGTCTGTAACAAAAACTTGGTTGCTGAATAGCTGTATTTTGTTTCGTTGTAAATCCATATTGCTTTTTATGCGAGGGAAATACAATATCCCTGTTAGGTTGAATGGATAGTCAACATTTAGGTGAATCCAGAAAAGAGGGTCTTCTCCAAAGGGATACAACTCTCTGTAGAAGTTGAGGTAGTCTTCTTCTTTTAGTTCGGCAGGCATGCGTGTCCACCCCGGTGTTGTATTGTTTATTATATTGTCCTCGTCTGTTTCTACATTTTTGCCATCTTTCCAATCCTGTTTTTTACCAAAAACAATGGGAATGGGTAGAAACTTACAATATTTATTGAGAAGAGAGGTAATCTTGTCTTTTTGTAAAAACTCTTTGTTTTCATCGTCAATGTGAAGTACAATATCGGTACCACGTGACTCTTTTTCTATTTTTTCAAGTGTATATTCGGGAGATCCTTCACACGTCCATTTTACAGCCTCGGCGTCATTTTTGTAGGACAAGGTTTTTATTTCTACTTTCTTAGATACCATAAAAGCAGAATAAAATCCTAAACCAAAGTGACCAATAATTGCATTTGAATTGTCCTTGTATTTATCCAAAAAATCGTTGGCCGATGAGAGTGCAATCTCATTGATGTATTTGTCAATCTCCTCTGCAGTCATACCAATTCCTCTATCAGAAATAGTAAGAGTACCGGCTTTTTCATCAATGGAAATGCGCACTGAAAGATCGCCCATTTCACCTTTAAATTCTCCTACAGAAGAAATGGTTTTCAACTTTTGAGTTGCATCTACAGCATTTGACACCAATTCGCGTAAGAATATTTCGTGATCGCTGTATAAAAACTTTTTAATAATGGGGAATATATTATCTGTTGTAACCCCTATTTTTCCTTTTTGTGTCATACTTTTTTTATATTTATGTTGTTGTTTTAATATATACACTACAAAAAAGGTGCCAAGTTTTTTAGATTGCTCTCCGAAGTTGCTTT
>CAYVLC010000123.1:0-7971 GCA_964452155.1 uncultured Dysgonomonadaceae bacterium | reverse complement strand
CGACCTTCGTAGGGGTACGCAAGGTCGCCCAAAGTTGATTTTCTTAGCTATTTTGCTGGTTTTATTTCGGTTTAATGTTTTATAATCAGTATATTAGACTACTTTTGGCTGTTTTTGTGCAAAATCTGGTATTTAGGGAATGACAGTGTCAACTGTCAATTATTAACACCCCATTCAGAGCATCAATATAAGGAGCTTTTTTTACACCTCCTCCAACAAGTCGGGTCTCAATTGCTTGGTTCTGCTAATGGATTGCTCCATACGCCACTCATCAATTTTGCGTTCGTGGCCCGAGAGGAGCACATCGGGAACACGCCACCCTTTATATTCAGCAGGGCGAGTATAAACTGGAGGGGCCAACAGATTGTCTTGAAAAGAATCGGAAAGGGCAGATTGTTCATCTCCAATTACACCAGGGATAACACGAACTACTGCATCGGCAATCATAGCGGCCGCCAACTCTCCGCCCGTTAACACAAAATCGCCTATCGATATTTCGCGCGTTATGAGATGCTCGCGTATTCTAAAATCGATTCCTTTGTAGTGTCCACAGAGAATGATAATGTTTTTCATCAAAGACAATTGGTTGGCTACACCTTGTGTAAACTTTTCGCCATCGGGCGATGTGAATATTACCTCATCGTAATTGCGTTGCGATTTAAGGTATGCAATTGCATTATCAATAGGTTCTATTTGCATGACCATGCCAGCCTCGCCACCAAAAGGATAATCGTCCACTCGGCGGTGCTTGCCTATGCCATAGTCGCGCAAGTTGTGCAATCCGAACTCTACCAAGCCTTTGTCTTGTGCACGTTTGAGGATAGAGCAGTTGAGGGCTCCGTCAATCATTTCGGGTAGAACTGTTATAATATCTATTCGCATAATTTGATAATAATAATTGCGTGCTACAAAATAGCCTTCATTCTGTCTCTTTGTTTTGCTGCAAAGATACAAAAAAGTGAGAAGAATGTTCGTCTCACTTTTTTTGCAACAGCACGGGTAGGTGTCGTATCAAAAAAAATCATATTTATAAATGTTCATCACCCCCCCCCAGTCAGTGTTGTCGGTGTGCCAGCTATTTACATGCAATAGCATGTTATTGAAAACAGACGCAGTGAATCTAGCAAAACACTGGTCAGAGACCAACACCAGCAGATGAATATTCTGCTACGCAACACATAGATTATAAATGCGCGAGCGGAGAATATGACTCTAACCCTATTCATCTGGCAGGCCCTACTTCACCTTATTCCTGCACCTAGCCACCAGAGAGTAAGAACAACTTATTTATTTGAAACGAGAGGAGCAATGCTACCATCCAAATCCCATAAATCTTCCCATCCCGAGGCACCTTCCCACAAAAACACTTGCCCTTTTATGAGGCGAGAATTACAATCTGCGGTTTCCATCTGTGTCATCTCCTCTGTTGTTAGAAAATCTTGTACAGAGGCCTGTAGATTTGCAAACATCTGGTCCGACTTGACCGAAAACGGAATAGTAACCTGCCCCCTTTGAATACCCCACTTGATACAAACAACAGCAGGATGTACATCTAATCGTTTAGCAATTTTTTGAACTACTGGATGGTCTATGTCTATAGCATCGTCCTCTGTGCGGTCGCGCTCGGGACGCCTTGGCGACCCAATAGGACTGAACCCAATAGGCTGTATCTGTTTGCTTACCACATAATCGAACAGCTGGGGCTGTTGAAAACAAGGATGAAGCTCCATTTCGTTGGCTACTGGCAGTATTTGCATGAGCGGCAGGGTAGCTTCGAACTTTGCAATGGTCATGTTAGAAGTTCCTATATTCTTTACCAAACCTTTATCTACCAAACCCTCCATCTGCCTCCAAGTATCCATATACTCATCTACACAAAAAGGCTGTGAGTCTGGATTGCGGTCATCGGAGCTAGCAAATGGAGCATGATAATTGGGAAATGGCCAATGTACTAAATAGAGGTTGAAATAATCGATGCCTAGATCATCCAATGATTCGCGGCACGACTGTTCCACCTCGCTATGACGATTGTTCCACACCTTTCCTGTAATCCAAAGTTCATCACGTGACACCACTCCCTCTGCAATTACCTCTGCAATGGCGGCTCCAATCTCTTTCTCATTTTGATATACCTCGGCACAATCAATGTGCCGATATCCCATGCGGATGGCTGCTTTTACTGCATCGGCAATTTCTTGGTTAGTGTATCGGTCCGATCCAAATGTACCCAGTCCAACAATTGGCATTTTATCTCCTGTACGCAATGTTACCTGAGGAACGCATTGTGGATCTATTATTTCAAATTCTTGTGTCATGTTATTATTATTCCGATTATTTTTAAATTCTCCATTGAGAGTATGAGAGTTTATTTTACCTCCTCATCAAATACAACAGCAACTTTACCACACTTTCCACTTGCCATCAATTTGTAGGCATCGTCGGCATTGTCTAGTGTGAACCTATGCGTCACTAAATCTTCTGGATGAATAGCCCAGCGTACCAATCGTTCTACCAACTCTTCCATCTTCCAAGTAGAAGTAACCCACGAACCATAAATAGTTTTCTGATCGTGAATGAGATCAGGAGAGGGATTCAGCTCTACAGTACCCCCTTCGCCAATTAAAACAATCTTGCCCCACTTACGAGCAGCTCTCACACACAATTGTCGAGCGTGTGTATTTCCAGAACAATCGACTGTTTTCTCGTAGCCCAAGCCCCTAGAAGCCTTCATAGCTTTCTCTAAAGTGTCTCCTTCCGATACAAACACCTCATCTACAAGACCTTTATCGAGTGCCAATTGACAACGCTCCTCGCTCACATCAGTAGCAACCACCCTTTGTGCACCCATAGACTTTGCAAGCATGCAAGCTGCCAAACCAACAGGGCCAAGGCCAGTAACTAGCACCTGATCATTGCCCGAAATACCAATCTTTTCGAGCCCCTCATACACTGTTCCAAAACCGCAAGCTACTTGAGCTCCATCGGTATAGGTGAGCTCATCGGGAAGGTGTATTAAATCTTTTTCATCTGCCAAAATGTATTCACTCATACCACCATCGCGCTGCCATCCGTAAGCTGCTCTGCTCTCGCTGGTGCATGAAATCATGTATCCACGCCTACAATCATTGCAAAGGCCACAACCCGATATGTGATAAACAATTACTCGATCGCCCTTTTTAAAACGTCGCATGCCTTGGCCACACTCCACAATTTGCCCCGATGGCTCATGACCAGCTACCACATTCTGATAACCCTCTGGACCTTTGCCCAAATGCTCATGATAAATAGCACGAATGTCTGAACCACATATTGTTGAAGACTTAGTTCTGATAAGCACCTGACCGTGTCCTGGTGAGGGTATTTCAAGCTCTTTTAATTGTACGGTACTATTTCCTGGAAGAAAAGCACCTCTTCTTACTTTCAATGAAGTATCCATCTGGCTAGTATTTAATTATTAATTATGACAAATTATTCTGTCTTTTATTTTAAGAAAATTTTGTTTGACCTATAGCTATATATAGCTATAACTACAAAGGATATGAGCGGCAATATAAATGATATGTTTACTTCTGGAATATAGCCTAAAAATTTAATATCGTCAAAGCCAGGGCCACCAATATCAAGAATTCGCGCTTGAAGTGGTGGCAATAAAGCACCCCCAACAATAGCCATAACCAATCCGGCTGAACCTATTTTGGCCTCTTCGCCCATATCTTTAAGCGCAATACCGTATATAGTAGGAAACATAAGCGACATGAATATCGAAATTCCTACCAAACAATAGAGTCCACCAATACCTACAATAAAAATAGTACCCAGTGTCATGATCATAGCTCCGATGGAAAAGATAAACATGAGTTTTCCAGGATTTATATATTTCAGAAGGTAAGTGCTAACGGCTCTTGCCGATAAAAACATACTCATTGCAGCCATATTATACCAAGTAGCAGTAAGTTGCGCATCTGTAGGCCTACCTGCATTAAGATTGTCAACATACTGGAAAATAAAAGTCCACACCATTATCTGCGCACCTACGTAAAAAGCCTGTGCAACCACACCATGACGATAGATCTTGTTCCTAAATAGTTTTTTGAAAGTCTCTTTTAGTGGCATAGCCAAATGATCTTTTGTTTTAGGCATTTTGGACAGAGCCACAAGAATAAACATAACAATAACCAGAAGCCCCAATGCAATATAGGGACCGCTTATTAAGGAGAGGTCGTGTGTGCGAATAACTGCCTGCTCTGCACTGGGAAGCTGGTTATAAGCTTCGGGTGTATATTGTGCAGAGCGCAATACTTTGATTACGAAAAGCTGAGCAATCAACATTCCCGAAAGAGAACCCATAGGATTAAAAGTTTGTGCCAAATTTAATCTGCGGGTGGCAGTTTCAGAATCTCCCATAAAAAGGATAAAAGGATTGGAAGTGGTTTCCAAGAAAGCCAATCCGAATGTAAGGATATAGAGAGAAATTAGAAAAAAAGAATACTCTTCGAAAGCTGCAGCAGGATAAAACAACAAGGCTCCCACAGCATAAAGAGCTAGTCCTACTAATATACCCGATTTGTATGAAAACTTACGAATGAATAGTGCTGCTGGAATGGCCATTGTGGCATAGCCTCCATAAAAAGCAAGCTGCACCAATGCTGCTTCGAAGTTAGACAACTCTGGCATTACCTTCTTGAATGCCGAAACCATAGGATTGGTCAAATCATTGGCAATACCCCACAAGAAAAAAAGACTGGTTATAAGAATAAAAGGGAGTATATATTTCTTTTCAACAACTTTTGGTTGAGACTTCATAATTGTTCTGTTTTTTTCAATTTTATAGGTACTCGCAATTAAAACTCACTAGGCGTAACACCTTTCTTCAGGAGAATATTGCCATACTTAGCAGTTTCGCCTGTCATTACTACAGCAAAAGCTGTTTTGGCACGCTCATAAAAATCATATCGCTCAAGGCGCAAGATAGGAGGAACATCAGGATTGCTTAAATAGATGCTTTCTAAGTAAGCCTTTTCTACAGTAGGGTCTAGCGTATCGCCCTCAACAGCAGACATCATCACCAAAGGATGAGCCACATAACTATCTAACTCGAACAATGGCAGAATAGCGGCCAGCAGATCAGGTATTTTTAACCCATCGGCACGCAGCACTCTACCATTAAAAGACTCGCCGGGGAAATGGGCGTCGGCCAATATTATTTCATCGCCATGCCCCATTCGGGCCAACACTTCTAACAACTCGGGTGAGATTAGTGGAGAAATTCCTTTTAACATAGTTGTAATTTTTTTTAAGATTATATGTAGTGAGTAACTTATGCTTTTAGATTTAAAATATCATTCAATATTAAGGAGACAGCTCCCATTGCTGCTGCTTTATCTTCTAATGCGCTATGCACCACGTTTATCTTATGATGGGGTTGCTGGATGACCTCACTCTGAAAAACAGATTGTATGCGCTCAGAAAAGAAGGCTCCCGCTTTCAACACCTTACCACCCATAACAATGGCAGCAGGATTCAGCATGTTGGCCATTGAGGCCATGGCCAGGCCTAAAAAATAGGCTGCTTGATTAAAAAGATTTATTGAAAGCTCATCGCCCTTTTGTGCAAATGTGGCAATCATTTCTGCTGTTGGTTTGTCAACACTATGCAAAAGGGAGTCGGGATAGAGCGCCCGTTGCTCAAGTGCTATCTCAGAAATGCCTCTTCCAGAAGAATAACACTCCAAGCAATCTGTCTTACCACAAGCACACAACCGCCCCTCGGCATCGGGGCCAACAACACGGCTATGGCCCATCTCGCCAGCCATACCACTGAAGCCAGAAAAGACCCTTCCATCTAGTATAATACCAGCACCAATACCGTATCCAACATTAATGAAAATAAAATCTTTACAATCGGCGCCTATTCCATACAGCAACTCGCCTTGTGCCATTACACGAGAAACATTGTCAACAATAACTGGTACTCGAAAATAAGTAGATAGTGGTTGGAGAATATCAACATTGCTCCATCCAAAATTTGGAGAGAACTCAATTATATGAGTTTCTTTATTGATGAAACCAGCAGTAGCCACACCAATTCCTTTTAACAACTCTTTGTTGATCTGCGACTTACGAAGGAGCTCTTCTATTAGGTCTATCACCTGCTTTAAATCGTCATTGAAGCCATCATTAGCCGCTGTTTGCACATCAATTTCTACCAATGACTTCCCGTTGAGATCGGCTAGAACACCGAAAATATGGGTTCGCCCCCAATCAATTCCTATTACATAGCTGTTTTCTCCATTAAAGCGAACTATAACAGGCGGACGCCCTCCACTAGAAGCACCAATACCAACTTGTTGTACCAACTGTTCGTTATTAATTAAGCTTTCTACAATACGCGTAACGGTGGGGGCACTCAATCCGGATTCCTTAACAATTTGAGCACGAGAAATTTCTCCTGCCTCACGAATCAAATTTAGAACATTTATTTTGTTCAACCGACTAATATACTCGACGCTTCCTCGTGGATGAATTGATGCCATAATCTTTCTTTCTAAAGGAGCAAAACTAAGTGTTTTATTTTTAATAACAAAACAATTCAATGGTTTTTCATTAAAAGATTTTCATGGCTATGATAGAACATAATGCGCATGATATATTATATATATACAATCCCCAAAAAGGGGCCGGCATTATTGGAACCCTGTTTATCTATTGATACATGTTTTAACTTGAGCTCGGTACACCAAAATAATGTCACTCCTATCGGAGCTCCGATGCTACAATTTAAACAGATTGCTACAATAATGTTGCCTCTTCGAGGCTTTGCTGTGCATTATAGTAAAGCTATAACCCGCATTATTCATCACTCCTTAAGTGTATATGTATTATCTTGCTTGTAATCAATAGTATATAGATTATTTTTACTCTTATGTGGATGCCCACTTTTGGGCAATGTTCGCTTTTATCTTCACGCATCTGCTTTGTTCCAAACTCCTTGAAATAGTGGCCTATATCGGTGGAGTTCGAGGCCTAGCATCTACGTAAAGCTAAAAACGTGAATAATGCGGGATAAGTGTTTAGCATCAAAAAGCTCTACGGTTTTTTCACCTGTGGCTATTCATGTGTAACCACTTCGTGGTTGTCTGTGCTCCCAACCAAATAGCACGTATATGTATTTATCCATGATCATCCGCCCAATCAGTGTTGTCAGTGTTGCAATCATTTACATGCGACAGCATGTTAATCGAAACAGACGTTTTTGCAGGTAATCCGTTATATGTCTTTTCACATTACCAAGATGGCAATACATATAAAAGCGAAAACAAAAAAAGTGAGAAGGATGTTCCTCTCACTTTTTTTCTCGAAAATAATAGTATTGGCGTTTTATCAATAGAAATAAAACAGACAAGTAAATTTATCCTCCAGTTGTTGTGCCACCTTGCCCTTGCATGTCTTCGCCTCCCGATTTTAGGTCTTCGTTGCTGATACCTCTTTGTACTTTCTTGATAGACGATTTGAGGTCTCCAAAACGGTAAGTTACATTTAAACTAATAGACTGAGCTGGACGTCGGAACAAGCTTTCTTGGGTAAAGTTTTCTCCAGTAGTATAATTTTTGTGATCCATATACTTTTGGAACGGATTGCTGCCACGAATAGCTACATCGAGCTTTTTGTTCATGAAGCTTTTGCTCAAACCAAACGACATAAAGTAGAAAGGATCCATTTTAGATTGAAGCATAATGCGGCTGCCAAAATAGCCCCCATTTACAGAAAATCTGATTTCGTAAGGGAAAGTATAGGTGATACCAGTAAATGCACGAAACGAGAAACCACTATTTTTCAAGGCCTCATTCTCGGTGCTCTGAATATCTATGTAGTCACCATTTCCGTTGACAAACATATTCAACTTTGTAGTTGGAGCCCATCTTATATAACCATTTAATCCAATTGATTGGCTCTTGCCTATATTGCCATAAGT